>VBIL01000024.1 GCA_005879975.1 Chloroflexota bacterium | reverse complement strand
CGATCAGCGTCGGCGGAGGTGCCGCGGGTCGGGCGGTCGCGACGGCAGGAACGGTCAGGCTGATCTGGCTCGTGTTGGATCGTCCGAGCGAGCCGCAGAGATTCATCACGCTCGCGAGAACGACCAGCCCGGTGATAGCAAGCGACAGCTGCATCCGGCTCGTCTGAGCGCGCCACCATGCAGTCAGGCCTCGCCATGGTTTGGTCTCGAGCCAACGCTCGAACTGGAGGACCGCAGCCTCGAGGGCCGCGCCCTGACCACCGGGGTTGTTCGTGGACATTCGCCGTATGAACGCACACCCGTACGGTGCTTTAAATGGGTGGCTTGGGGACGTACCGAGGTACGGGCCGCTAGTACCACCGGGACCTTTATTGGATGTTCGCCTCCGGCGCGTAGTTCGGGTCGGCGTAGTGCGACCGGACGAACTGCACGACCTGGATCTGATCGACGCTCTGGAGCTTGAGTAGCCAGCGCCACGACGTCAGCGCGACCTTCGCGTCACCCAGTGGCGGATAAGGCTCGAGGATGATCTTTCGGTACGTTCCGCCGGTCAGCGCGCGCACGATGCTCTTGAGCTGGTCCGTCTCAGCCTGCGTCAGGTTGTTGTAGGCGATGACGATGCCGCCGTGCTCGAGGTTATGGGTCGTGACCTCGTTCGGGAGCATCGCGTCCTTGACGCCCCATGGCGCGGGCGCCGCCGGCGCGCTCGACGACCAGTGTTCTCCTGACGTCGGCGGCACGCTGTTGTACGTCGCCTTTTGCCCGACCGGGATGTGCGCGTTGCCTTGGTCTGGTTGAAGAGTGCCGATCGTCGCGCCCGCCGGCACCTGGAATTCGGACGAGTTCAGGTCGAGCGGCTTGGCCGGCGGCTCGAACACACCCGCAGCGCGAAGCCCGAGGACCACCAGAACGATCGCGCCCATGATCGCTCCGCCTATGAGGAGCTGATTCCCGAAACCCCCCGACGAGCGGTGGCGCTGTTGTCCCTGGTGGCGCTGCCGCTGACGCTTCTGTTTGTCGCGCCGGTCGCGGCGCGTTCCGATGGCCATGCATATCCAGAATACCGACCTAAACTGACCTCGATTTGAGCGTCCGTCTGCGCTTCGCCCCGTCGCCCACCGGTGCTCTGCACATCGGGAGCGTGCGGACGATCCTCTACAACTACCTTTTCGCGCGCCAGCGTGGGGGCACGCTCGCCCTGCGCGTCGAAGACACCGATCGCGAGCGTCTGGTCGCGGGGGCGATCGACTCGATCTACGACGGCCTGCACTGGCTCGGCATCACCTGGGACGAGGGCCCGCGCGAGGGCGGCCCGCATGCTCCGTACGTCCAGTCCGAGCGGCTTCCCCTCTACCAGAAGCACGCGCAGGAGCTCGTCGTGAAAGCCGCGGCCTACTTCTGCTTCTGCTCGAAGGAGCGCCCATCCCCCCGGCCGAGGCGGCGGCGCGCGCGAAGACCGAGTCGCATGTTGTCCGCCTAAAGGTACCCGACCAGGGCACGCTCGCGGTGGACGATCTCGTCCACGGACGGATCGAGTGGCAGGCCAACACCATCGAGGATCAGGTCATCCTGAAATCCGACGGCTTCCCGACATACCACCTTGCGGTCGTGGTCGACGATCATGTCATGGGCATCACGCACATCATGCGCGGCGAGGAATGGATCGCCTCCATTCCCAAGCACCTCCTCATCTACCGGGCTTTCGGCTGGGAGGTGCCGCCGATGGCGCATTTCCCGGATGTGCTCGGACCCGACGGCAAGAAGCTCTCCAAGCGCCATGGATCGACCGCCGTCTCGCAGTTCCGCGACGATGGATATCTGCCCGAGGCGCTGATCAACTACCTCGCCCTCATCGGATGGTCACCGGGGACCGAGGAGGAGATCTTCTCTATGGACGATCTCATCCGCCTCTGGAAGATCGAGCAGGTGCAGCGCGCCGGCGGCAAGTGGGACAAGGAGCGTCTCGACTTCTTCAACGGCGTCTGGATCCGGAGGCTCTTCGTAGACGAGCTGGTCCGCCGCCTGCGGCCTTTCGTACCCGCTGAATGGGATGAGGGAATCCTCCGAAAGGTGACGCCGCTGATCCAGGAACGGATGAAGACCTTGAAGGACGCGAAGGATCAGATCGCCTTCCTCTTCACCGACGAGCTCCGCTATGACCCAGCCCAGCTGATCCCGAAGAAATACGACGGCCGCACGACGATCGAAGCCCTGGCGAAGGTCATCGTGGTCCTTCGTTATGCGGATCCGTTTACGGCGGAGCGGATCGAATCGGCGATCGAAGGAGTCGCCCAGGACATCGGATGGACCGTGAGGGAGCTCACGATCGCGGTCCGCGTGGCGGTGACCGGCACGAAAGTGGGTCCTCCGCTTTATCAGTCGATCGAGCTATTGGGCAAGGAGAAAGTCATCGAGCGTCTCGAGCGCGCGCAGGAGCTTCTCGAAGGAGCGCACGACTGATGCCTCTGGCTCGTCGCGTGGGTCTCGGGCTCGCGTCGCGCGGCAAGGTCTCCGACTGCGTTGCCTGGGCCGAGCGCGCGCGCTCGGCGGGACTCGAGTCCGTGTGGTTCCACGACAGCTACTTCGAGCGCGACGCGGTCACCTACGCGAGCGCCGTCGCCGCACAGGTGGAAGAGATCGGCGTCGGCCTCGGTGCGCTCAACCCGTTCACACGCCACCCGGTGCTGATCGCGATGACCGTATCCGCGCTCGACGAGATGGCGCCCTCGCGCATCCGGCTCGGGCTCGGCTCGGCGCTGCCGCTGCGCCTCGGGCAGATGGGTATCCCGTACACGCCGGAGGACGCCGCCACGCGGACCGTCAGCACGATCGACACGCTGCACGCGCTCTGGAAGGGCGAGCGCCTGCCGCCGGGAAAGCCAGGGCTGCCGCCGCTCCAGCCGATGTTCCCGCCGGTGCACCGCGTACCTATCTATGTGGCCGGCTACCGCTCGCCCGTCATGGTCGTGGCCGGCAGCCACGGCGACGGCTACCTGGCGCGCCCGGCGGAGTCGATCCCGGGCCTTTTGAAGCTCCTGCGCGTGATGACGCGTGCAGCGCGCGACGCGGGCCGCGATCCGCAGTCGATCGACGTGGCGGGCTACCTGCTGACCTTCATCGACGAGACCAGGCGCGACGCGCTGAACCGCGCGAAGCGCGACCCGTTCGTGATCTACATGATGTCGATCCTTTCGGACGTGACGCTTCGGCGCGCCGGCTTCGAGCCCGAGAACCGCGACCGCATCGCCGCGAAGTGGCGGGCCGAGGACTACACCGGTGCGAGCGCGCTCATCGCCGACGAGCTCCTCGACGCATACATCCTCTGCGGCACGCGGCGCGAGGTCGCAGAGCGTGCACATGCCTACCACGAGGCCGGAATGTCACTGCCGCTGCTGCAGCCCGTCGTCCAGGAGGAGGCGCAGGTCGCCGCGCTGCTCGAGGCCGCCGTCCTATATGGATCCGGGGAGGTGGGCTCGGCCGCACGCGTGGCGCTCGAAGAGCAGCGGAAGACGCTCACGCAGCGGACGCGCGGCCTCCTTGGCGGGCTCTGGGAGATCGCGCGGCCGTTTTCGTTCACGGCTTCGACCGTTCCGGTGGCGGCGGGCGGCGCACTCGCGGCCCTCGCCGGCGCGTTCGATCCGTGGCTCTTCCTCGCGACGCTCGTAGGAGCGGTGGCGCTGCACGTAGGCACGAACGTGACGAACGAGATCTACGACGTGCGCAAGGGCGTCGACACCATCGTCTCACCGCGCGCCAGCCACGCGATCGTCAAGGGACGCATCAGCGAACGTGCCGCGTATCGCTTCGCGATCGCCGCCTTTGCGGTCGCCGTGCTCGTCGGCCTCTACCTGACGAGCGCACGCGGCTGGCCAATCGTCGCCCTCGGGATCGTCGGGCTGATCGGCGGGTACACCTACACGGCGCCGCCGTTCCAATACAAATTCGGACCGGTCGGAATCCCGCTCGTCTTCCTGCTCATGGGCCCGCTCATGGTGATCGGCTCGTTCTACGCGGTGAGCGGCCTCTTCGACCTGCGCGCGGTCGCTGCGAGCATCCCCGTCGGTCTGCTCGTCGCCGCGATCCTGCACGGCAATGAGTGGCGGGACATCAGCGAGGACGCCCGCGCCGGTGCGGCGACGTTCTCGGTGCGCGCGGGCCGCGGCGCTGCGCACTGGCTGTATGTCGCGCTCGTGGTCGGCGCCTATCTCGCGCTGTCGGCCGGCGTGGTGTTCGGCCTCCTGCCAACATGGACGCTCCTCGCCATGCTCTCGCTGCCCCTCCTGGTCCGTCAGATCCGGTCGTCCGAGCTGGGCGCGACCGGGCAGCAGCGCGCGATCGCGATGATCGACCTCGAGACCGCCCAGCTGCACGCCGCGTTCGGCTTCCTTCTCGTCGCGGGCCTGGTCCTCGCCGCGTTGCTCGCGCGCTGAGACCAGGGTGAGGCTCCTCGCGCTCGGCGTCGCCGCCGCGTTCGCTGCGTTCGGCCTGACCTTCCGCGGCCCGCGCGAGCGCTTCTGGGATCGTATGACCGCGACCGGGCTCGCGCTCGGCGCACTCGCGCTCGCCACAGACCGCGACGCGCGCCGCACGCGCATCGGAGCGCGTGAAATCGTCCTCGGGCTCGGGGCGGCGGCCGGACTTTACGGGATCTTCCGCGCGGGAGATCCGATCGCGCGGGAGGTGATGCCGCGTGGCGCCGACGAGATCGGCGACATCTACGCGCTGCGTATCCTGCGCCCGAAGGAGGAGCTGGTGGCGCGTCTGGCGCTCATCATCGGGCCTGCCGAGGAATTGTTCTGGCGGGGGTTCGTGCAGTCGCGCGCCGGGTACCTCACGTCGACTCTCCTCTACGGCGGCGCGCACGTGGTCACCGAGAACTGGACGCTCCTCGGGGCGGCCACGATCGCGGGGGCGTATTGGGGCCTCCTCCGTGCGTTCGGTCTTCCGATGGGCGCGCTCGTGGTGAGTCACGTCGCGTGGGACATCTGGATCTTCCTCATCGCGCCGACGCAGGAGGTCACGGACTAGAGCCAGACCACCAGCGCGAGCCATCCCGCGAGCAGCCCGACGCTGAACGCGAGGTCGCTGGACATGCCTCGGGCACAGGGCATCGCGCGTGCCAGCATGTTCGAGTGGATCGCGGGATCACCGTTAACGGCGTCCGCCTCCGCTGCGTCGTCGAAGGCAAGGGCCCGCTCGTCCTCCTGCTTCACGGGTTTCCGGAGAGCGCGCACGCCTGGCGCAAGCAGATTCCTGCGCTCGCCGACCGCTTCCGGGTGGTCGCACCCGACCTTCGCGGCTATGCGGAGAGCGAGAAACCGCCGCGCGTCTCCGATTACCGGATGCCGGTCCTCGTTGCCGACATCGTCGGGCTCATCGAGAAGTTCGACGAGGAGCGTGCGCACATCATCGGTCATGACTGGGGCGGGGCCATCGCCTGGGCGGCGGCCCAGACCCGGCCCCAGATCGTCGACCGGCTCGTCGTCCTGAACTGCCCGCATCCGCTGCCGCTCCAGCGAGCGCTGCGCTCGCTCTCCCGCCAGGTCCTGCGGAGCTGGTACGTCCTCTTCTTCCAGCTACCCCAGCTCCCCGAAGCGATCCTGCTACGCGACGGCGCCGCCATCCTGGAGCGGTCCCTGCGGGGAAACGCGATCCGTCCCGGGACGTTCAGCGAGGACGACATCCTCGAGTACCGCCGTGCGCTGTCCATCCCGGGCGCTGCGACGGCAGCTCTCAACTATTACCGCGCGGTGTTCCGAGATGCGCTCACCGGAAGAGCACTCGACGCTTCGACGATCATCCAGGCGCCCACGCTTCTGATCTGGGCGGAGGACGACTTCGCGCTGGGGAGGGACCTGACCGAGGACATGCAGAGGCTCTTCGCGAGCGACTTCCGCATCGAGTACCTCCCCAACACGAGTCACTGGGTCATGGAAGAGCGCCCCGAGGTCGTCAACCATTTGCTCCTGGATTTCCTTCTCGCGTGAGGATCGAGATCCGGCAAGGGGACATCTCCGCTCAAGCGGATCTCGACGCGGTCGTGAACGCCGCCAACACCGAGCTTTGGATGGGCTCCGGCGTGGCCGGCGCGCTCAAGCGGCGTGGCGGAGAGGCGGTGGAGCTCGAGGCGGTCCGCCAGGGTCCGATCGCCCTTGGCGACGCCGTCCGCACCTCGGCGGGCGCACTGCCGAACCGTCACGTCATCCATGCGGCCGCGATGGGCTTCCGCGCGGAGGACGAGGCGGTGCCGAAGCGCGCGGGTTCGCGTTCGAGCGCCGAGATCATTCGGCACGCGACCCTGCGCTCGCTCGCGCTGGCCGACGAGGCGGGCGACCGCAGCATCGGCTTCCCCGCCCTGGCGACCGGGGTCGGCGGGTTCCCGATCGACGAGTGCGCCGATGTGATGATGGCGTCGGCACAGCACTACGCGCGCGACCACCCGAGCACGACGATCGAACTGGTCGCCTTCGTGGTCCGGAGCGAGGAGGATCGGCGGGTCTTCGAGCAGGCGCTGCGCTAGGCCACGACACCGCCGCGGGCGACGCGCATCGCATCCGGCAGCGTGAAGCGGCCCAGGTAGAGGGCGCGCCCGACGATGACACCACGCAGTCCGCGGTGGCGCAGCTTCGCGAGCGCGGCGATGTCCTCGAGCGCGCCCACCCCACCCGAATAGATGACGTCCCCGCCGAACGCACGCGCGACCGCCTCGGTCGAGGCGAGATCGAGGCCCTGCAGCGTTCCATCGATCGACACGTTCGTGAAGATCACGGTCGCGACTCCGGTGATTGCGAGCCGCTGCATGAGATCGACGGCGCGGACCTTCGTGGTCTCGGTCCACCCGTCGGTCGTCACCATCCCACTTCGCGCGTCGACTGAGACGGCCAGGCCGTCGGCATGCCGATCGACGAGCCTGCCGATCAGCTCCGGATCGTCGATCGCGGCGGTGCCGACAACGATGCGCGACGCGCCCGCTTCCGCGAAGGCTTCGGCCGTGTCGAAGTCGCGGATACCTCCACCGGCCTGGATCTTCACCGTGAAGCGGTTCGCGATCTGACGGATCGCTTCGAGGTTCGCCGGCGTCCCGGTGCGCGAACCGTCGAGGTCGATGATGTGCAGCCACTCGGCGCCTTCGGCGACGAGCCTGCGCGCGGCCTCGAGGGGAGACGCGGCGACCTGCTCGACGGTCGCGAAGTCGCCACGCGTCATACGGACGGCGCGGCCCTGATAGATATCGATCGCGGGGTAGATGATCATCCGCGTCCTCCGGGCAAGTGGTGGGTAATGATGAGGCCGCCGGCGGGTTGCCGGCGGCCTCAGAGATTGCTAGCGCGCGGCGAGCCCGCTGGCGCCGGCCGGGACCGGTACGCCGGGCAGTCGCATGAGCGTGCCGTCCTGATCGATGCGGAACGCGCTGATCATGTGCGCCCCACCATCGAGCGCATATAGGAACCGGCTGTTTCCGGAGAGAGCCATATCGGTCGTATGCGCGCCGGCGCTATGGGCAGCCTGCGCCTGGACGAGCGTGATCCGTCCGGCTCGGTCGATCGCGAACCTCGATATGGAGTCGCTTCCTGCGTTGGCCGTGTACGCCCACTTGTCGTTTTTGGTCACGACCAGCCAGCACGCCGCGGCCTGGGTCGTCGGTACCGCGGCGCTGACGGTCGTCAGCGAGCCGTCCGTCTCGACGCGATACGACGAAGCGGAGCTGAGAGCGGCTTCAGACACAAAGAGCTGGTCCTTGCGACCGAAGTCGAAGCCGAATGGTGTCGCGCCCGCTGACGCGAAGCTTCTCGCCGCTCCGGCTGCGCCACGCTCGCCGATGATGAACGTCTCGAGGGTATTCGTCGCCTTGTCGGTGACCACCAGGACGCGGCCGGATGGAGAGAACGCGATCTCCGCCGGGCCCGTGCCGATGAGTGACCGCGACGAACCATCGATCGGCGTGACTTTGCCATGCGATGCCGTGAACCCCGCGATGTTGCTAGTTGACGAGTTGACCACGTACACAAGATCGTGGCTCGTGGTGACGCTGATCGGCTGAGTTCCACCGGACGCCCTGCGGTCGGTGAGGACGAGGGCGTCGTCGTCGACCCGAAAGACAGATAGGTCGCTGCTTCCGGCATTCACCGCGTAGAGCCACTTGCCGACCTGGCTCGTGACGACCGCTCCCTGCGAACCAAGTGCGCCGCCCAGGCCTCCCGTCGCGTAAGTCCCACGCATCGTGAGAGCGCCGGATGCGGAGCGAGCGAAGACGATCACCGCGTTGCCAGCGGCCGAGTTTGTCAGCGTGTACAAGTTGCCGCCACTATTGTCTCGGTCGTCATCGTCCCCACCCGAGGCGTTCGCCCACGGCACCGGTCCGGCGAGAACGAAGGCGATCGCGGCGAGCAGTGTGAGGATGCGCGCGATGGTGCGTGTCATGTGTTCCTCCCTGGATTCCTGCCTGCGTCGCAGGTCGGGACGATCGTGGGGATGACTGATGACACAACGATGACAACGGGCGTCATCGAAATGTCACATGCGAATGCGAGCGTGCGAACATGCAGGTGATGCCCGCGGATGCGCGCGACCGCGCCTCGATCCTCGTGGTCGACGACGACCCGAAGATCCGTGATCTCGTCCGCATGTACCTCGAGCGCGAGGGCTTCGCCGTCGAGACCGCGTCCGACGGGCTCGCCGCGGTCGCGGCCGTCCGTGAG
>VBIL01000063.1 GCA_005879975.1 Chloroflexota bacterium | reverse complement strand
GATGTCCGCGAATTCCTGCCGACCCTGGCGGATGGGCCCCTTCTTCTTCGCCCAGTCGATGTCGTAGTCGATCACGCGGACATCGGATCCATGGGTCGAAAGCCATTCCAGGAGTCGGTGATGGATGATGGGATTGCGGGTGATCCAGTCGGTCTCCTGTGTGGCGAGGATCCTCATGTGTAGCCGTCGGACGCTTACTGCAGCTGCGGGAGCCGCTTGCGGACGACGCGGCCCAGCCCGCTGGTCTTGGCCCTCCCGCGCGCTTCGGCGAGGAGCCGGCGCAGCCGCTCGCGCCAGACGTACGCGAGCTCGGCGACGATGATGAGCACCCCGCCGATGAAGAGGGGCGTCTTCGACGGCGTGGATCGGTACTCCGCCGTGACGAAGTGGTCGCCTGGCTCGAGCGCGACCCCGATGAGGCTCGGCGACACCATGAAGGTCGCGACCTCGCGACCGTCGACGGTGACATGCCAGTTCGGGTGGTACGTGATCTTCAGGACGAGCGTGGACCGGTCGGGGCAGCCCACGAGCAGATCGAGGCGGCTCGGCTGCATCCGTTCGTAGGCATAGGTCGGGCGCGAGCACCCGGCGGAGGCTTCACCCACGGCTCGTTCCGCCGACGCCGGGTAGTCGAAACGGTGGAACCGGAGCGCGGCGTTGTCCGCGCCGTTGAACCATGGCCGGTTGATCGCGAAGAGCCCGGTCTGCTCCTTCACGCTCTGCCGGTCGACGATCGCCCCATACGTCGCGTACCCGGTGGTCGGCGCGACGTAGAGGACGTACCGCGCGGTCCGCGTGATCGGTCTGAGGAACTCGGGCATCGGTGTGGCGGCCGGAGCGATCACGTAGCGAACGTTGAAGAGCTGATAGTCCTCCGGACGATCGACGGCGAAATCCCAGAGGAGGTCTGCGTTCAGCGATGCGCTTCCGTAGGGGGAAGCGACGAGCGGGATCGCGTTGAAGACCAGCAGATCGCTGAAACGCACCGAGTTGAACGGGATACCGAAGTTCATGAGCGGCCCGTATCCGGTCGAGCGCAACCCCGCGAAGACGCGGCCGGAGGGCTGGTCGCGGATCGCCGACAGGATCGTGCGCGCGTCGACGTCGCGCTCGATCGCATCGAACGTCTGACGCATCCACGTCGTGTTGAGGCCGTAGAACGCGGCGCGCTCGCTCATCGCCGGTAGGAGGAGCACGAGGGCCGCGAGGCCGGCGAGCGCGAAACGCTGAGCCGACTCGACCGCACCGACACGTTCGAAGCACCACCCCGCGCCGATGCCGATGAGCACGATCGCGAAGAGCTCGACGCTGCCGATGAAGCGATGCATGAGCAGGCTGTCGTGCATCGGAAGCACCGACACCAGACCGTCGAGCGTCGGGCGCCCGAAATAGAGCACGAGCCAGACGACGAAGAGCGCCAGCGCGCTCCGGGCGAGCGGCGTGCGCGTGATCGCGGCAGCGACGATCCCGAGGAAGACCATCGCGGTAATGAGCGGAAGGCGGCCGTGAGCCATGAGATCGCCGGTGAAGAGCCAGCCGAGGATCGCGGGCGCTCCGTAGCTGTCGAACTTCTCGCGCTGCAGATACGGGCTCACGCCGGCATACGCGGTCTGGGAGAGGAACGGAAGCCACAGCCACGCCGTCGCGAGCGCGGCGGGGACCCCGATGATCACGTACCGGAGCAGCCTGCGTACGACATCGCGACGGGATTCGGCGCCGGCGACGACGAGCACGGCAAAGCTGATGGCCATCATGTAGGAGTAGATGAGATGCGTGACGATCAGCGCCGTGATCGCGAGAGATCCCCAGACCAGAGCGGCCTGTGCCTTCGAACGCAGGGTGTTCCAGACGACTGCGAGCACGACGAACGAGAGGTGCATCGCCCAGAGCTGCGTGAAGAGTCCGAACCCCCGCCAGAGGTAGCTGTCATAGTCGAACCCGTAGCGGAAGTCGCCCGAAAGAAGCGGCGACGCCGCCGCGGCCACCGCCGCACCAGCGGCGCTCAGACCCATGTGCCGGAGCGACCAGAAGACAGTGAGCGGCAGCCCGATGAGGAGGAGGTAGCGGACCAGGTTGAAAACGGTGATCAGATCCACAGTGCCGAGGAGCGCCCGGTGGAGGAGCACTACGGCGATGGCCGGCAGCGGCTGGTAGTAGACCAGCAACGGAAAACCGAGCTCCACCTGTGGCAACCAGAAGTCGAGCGGGTTCTCGCCGCGCGCGAGCGCCTCGCTCATTCGCTGGATGAGCAGGAAATGCGTCGCGTCGTCGTTGTTGCTCGGGACCGGGATCGTTAGCTCGGGCAGAAGGGCGAGCGCGGTGAAGAGCGTCGGCACCGCCACGAGCGCGCCGAGCACCACGTGCCGCCGGTGCTCAGCGATCCAGCGGATGCTCACCCTTGACAAGCGTCACGGTCGCATGGAGCGGGGTCGTCGGCGCGCTCTGGATGTCCAGCGTGACCGCCTGCAGCAGCAGCTGGACGCCAACGATGAGCGGGAGCACGGCGATCATCACTGTCCCCGTCGTGGCCACCACGCCGGACTGTGCCGAGACCAGGAAGTGCCAGAGGCCCCAGATCGCTCCGAAAAGCGTAAGCGCGAGGCCGAAAACGATGTAGAGGGACGCGGCGGTGAAATCGCGGACGAAATACTGGAGGCGCACGCGTCGCAGGAACCCGCGAAGAAGCTGGAAAGGGAACTGGACCACCGCGCGCGACTCGGAGAGATGGCTGCCCGCGCCGTATCGGGCCGGGATGTACACGTCCCTCACGACCGCGCGCAGCAAGCTGAGGTTCAGCAACATGCTGGACTCGAAGAAGAAGCGCTTTGCCACAGACGGGGTCGCCAGGAGCGGGACGAGCGACGCGTGGATCGCGGTGTAGCCGTTGGTGGGATCGAAGACGCTCCAGTAGCCAGATGCCAGCTTCGTCATGAATGACAGTCCAGCGTTCCCGAATCGCCGGCGGCCCGGCATCGCGCGCAGCTCGCGCTCGTGCAGGAAGCGATTGCCTTTCGTGTAGTCGGCCTCGCCGACGACGATCGGGGTGACGAGCTGCAGCAGGTAGTCGGGATCCATCTGACCATCGGCGTCCATCTTGGCGATGAGCTCGGCGCCGAGCTCGACCGCGCGTTTGTAGCCTGTCATCACCGCGCCGCCGACTCCCTGGTTCGTCTCGTGGGCAACGAGGTCCACACGCGGATCGCCGACCCGCCGAACCACGTCGGCCGTCTCGTCCGGGCTGCCGTCGTCGACGACGACGACGTGCCGCACGAACGGTGGAACGCCTTGGATCACGTTCTCGATCGTTCGCGCCGCACGGTAAGCCGGGATGACGACCGCGATTTTCGGCAACTCGATCGGGAGCGCTTGCGGGAGCGCGCTCGAGCGGACGAGGAAGAACTCCGAACCGCTCATCGGCCGGAGCGCCCTCATCGCGTCGGTGTCGGGCTCGCTTGCCGCACGGGCGTGGCGGAGGGGCTTGGCGCGACAAGCTTCGGGTCGAGACGCTGCGCGGTCGCGAGCTCGGTCTGCGCCTCGGCGGTCTGTCCGAGCTGGCGCAGGAGGAGACCGAGATTGAAATGCGCCGCCGCGTAGTTGGCATCGACCGCGATCACCTGACGGTAGAGGGCAACGGCATCCGCGGTCGCGCCAGCGTTCGTGCGCACGATGGCGAGGTTGAAGAGCGCGCTGACCATCTTCGGGTCCTGCTCGAGCGCGAGCCGGTAGTAGGACTCGGCGGCCTGCGCGCGGTTCTGTCGCTGCGCGATCTCCCCGAGGTTGTAGAACGCGAACTTGTTCTTGGGGTCCTTCTCGAGCGTCTGGAAGTACGCCGTCACCGCGTCGTCGAGCTTGCCCGCTGCGTGCGCCGCCAGGCCGCGGTTCAGCGCGTCCTGCGCCGTGTCACCGCTGCTGCCCGAACCCGCCCCGCCGCACGCGGCGAGGAGCGTGGCGAACAGCAGGCTGGCGAGAACGCGACCCTTCACTCCGCTGCGATGTTAGCGGCGGGTCCTAGGTCCTACGTCGGACTTTCGGGGGAGACACCAAGTCGACACGCAGATGCCGTGGACCTTGCGGCCCACGGCATCTTGGCGTGTCAGTCGGATGGCGCTACTCGACCGCGATGTAGCCGTCCGTCAAGGGTAGATTCGGAAGCGCCGTCCCGTCGATGGTGACCGTCATCCCCGTCGGAGTGACGGTTACGGTGAATGGGTGCCCGCCGGTCGGAGGCGGGCCCTCGCCCATGTCCAGAACGGCAGTCCCGTTGATGGTCGCGGTCCCGCCGGCCATCGT
>VBIL01000062.1 GCA_005879975.1 Chloroflexota bacterium | reverse complement strand
CGTTCCACGATGCGCTGAAGAGCTCGTACAGAACGCAGCTGTCCTTGTTGAGCATGAAGGCGTGCGCGTCGGAGCCCGCCTCGATCGGCGTGCTCGCTGTGAACGGATACGGAACGTTGTCGCTCTCATCCGCGTAGGCGAACGACAGCCGCGTCGTCGGTGTCGCGTTGCTCGTCACCTGCAGCTGATAGCCGTACGGACCGCCGAAATCCGGATGCAGCATCGTCGGCCGAGTAGATCGGGCAGTTGGGCGCTTCGGGCATCGCTGAGGCGGCCGCCGGCGAAGCCCCAGGGGCCAGTAGCGCTATGGCCAGAACGAAGACGAGAGGCCTGCCCACCTGCCAATTGAACGCAGGGATCGGCCCGAAAGAGGCGTCATCTTGACGTCAGAACAGGTGTTCCATATCGTCCCTCCACGGTGCGAACAGCTGTTCGGTTCCCAGCGCGCGTAAGCCTCGAGCAGATCCTCGACACGCTGGCGCGCGACCCCGATTTCAAGCAGCTGGTCACGCGCTGGGAACGCGTTCCGCCGCGCCGAGCGAGCTACGCGGAATTCCCCGCGTGGCTCGACGGCCGGATCTCGGCGACGCTGCGCCGCCGCGGGATCCTTTCGCTCTACTCGCATCAGGCCGACGCGCTCGAGAGCGCGCACGCCGGGAAACACACCGTCGTGGTCACGCCGACCGCGAGCGGCAAGACACTTTGCTACGACCTGCCGGTCATCGACGCGATCGCGAAGGATCCTTCTGCGCGAGCGCTCTACATCTTCCCGACGAAAGCGCTCGCGCAGGATCAGCTCACCGAGCTCGAGCGCCTCGCGAAGGACGTCGACATCGATCTCAAGACGTATACGTACGACGGCGACACGCCGCCCGCCGTGCGCGCCGCGATCCGCAGCGCAGGTCATGTCGTCATCACGAACCCGGACATGCTCCACACCGGGATCCTTCCCCACCACACCAAGTGGGTGAAGCTCTTTGAGAACCTCCGCTACGTCGTGCTCGACGAGCTCCACACCTATCGCGGAGTGTTCGGCTCGAACGTCGCAAACGTCCTTCGCCGCCTGAGACGCGTCTGCGCGTTCTACGGATCGCACCCCGTCTTCATCTGTACCTCGGCGACGATCGCGAACCCCGAGGAGCTCGCGCGCCGGCACGTCGAGGACGACGTCGTGGTCATCGACCAGAGCGGCGCGCCCAGAGGCGAGAAGGTGCTCGTGTTCGTCAACCCGCCCGTCGTGAACCAGTCGCTCGGCGTGCGAAAGAGCGCGCTTTTCACCGGACGCGACATCGCCGCGACGCTTCTCGCCTCAGGCGTCCAGACCATCGCGTTCACAAGATCGCGGGTCTCGACGGAGCTGCTCCTCACCTACCTTCGCGCGCGCTTTCCGCAGCCGCAGTGGCCGCACGATCTCGTGCGCGGCTATCGCGGCGGATATCTCCCGTCCGAACGACGGGCCATCGAGCGCGGACTGCGCGACGGGTCGGTGCGCGGTGTTGTATCGACGAACGCGCTCGAGCTCGGCATCGACATCGGCGCGCTGCAGGCCGCCGTGCTCATCGGCTATCCGGGCACCGTCGCGTCGACCTGGCAGCAGATGGGCCGCGCAGGACGGCGGGAGGAGCTCTCCGCCGCGTTCCTCGTCGCGACCTCGCTGCCGGTGGATCAATACGTGGTCCAGCACCCCGACTACGTGCTGCTGCGGTCGCCCGAGGCCGGGCTCGTGAACCCGGACAACCTCCACCTGCTCGTGCAGCATCTCAAGTGCGGAGCGTTCGAGATCCCGTTCGAACGGAAGGAGCGCTTCGGCACGGAGGACACGCCGGGTGTGCTCTCGTACCTCGACGAGCAGGGGATCCTGCACGAGGCCGACGGCCGCTACCACTGGTCCGCGCAGTCGTTCCCAGCCGAAGGGATGTCGCTCCGGACCGCGACCTCGGACAACGTCGTGGTCGTCGACCAGACCGACGGTAAGCAGCGCGTCATCGGCGAGATCGATCGCTTCGGCGCACCCCTGACCTTGCACGAGCAGGCGATCTATCTCCACGAGGGCCGCCAGCTCCAGGTGGAACGACTCGACTGGGAGAACGCCAAGGCGTACGTCCGCGAAGTCAAGGTCGATTACTACACGCAGGCAGGCGAGTCGGTGCGCATCCGGGTCCTCGACGAATTCGCACGGCAGGACTCTGCCCGCTTCGGCCGCGCGCACGGCGAGGTCCTCGTGTCGGCCATTGCCACGATCTACAAGAAGCTCACGATGTACACGCACGAGAACATCGGCTGGGGCAAGATCCACATCCCCGAGCAGGAGCTCCAGACGACGTCGTTCTGGCTTTCGCTCGCGGAGCACGCGACGGCAGGCTGGCCGAGGGAGCGGGTCGAGGTCGCACTCGCGGGGCTCGGCAACCTGTTGCACGGTCTCGCGCCGCTTCTCCTCATGTGTGACCCGCACGACCTCGGGCTCGCGGTGGAGGTGCGCTCGCCGCACACCGAGCTGCCGACGGTCTATCTCTTCGATATGACCCCTGGTGGCGTCGGCTTCTCGGAGCGACTCTTCAAATGGACCGACGCGCTCCTCGAGCGCGCCCGAGAGCACCTCGACTCCTGTGGCTGCGGAACCGGTTGCCCATCCTGCGTCGGTCCGGCGCACGCCCTTGGCCACGACGTCCGCGAAGCAGTCGCCGATCTCCTCTCCCTCCGATGAACGACCTCCGAGCGCGAATCGCGCAGATCGTCGAGCGCGATCGCACGCTGCAGTCCAAGCCCGGTGGGGTGCGTGGATCCGAGGTCGGCACGGACCGAAACCCTCTCTACGCGATGGCGGACCCCCCGGCCTCCGGCCGGTACCCCATCGCGCGGGGGCCCTCGGTCCGTGCCGACGGATCGGTCCATCCCTTCGAAGTACGCGAGCAGCGGATTGCCGTCGACGATCTCGGGCTCGAGATCGTCGGGAGGGGAGCCGCCGATCCCCTACTGCTTGCGCACCTCGGACTGAAGGGCGATCCGCCGGACCGATGGCAGGACGTGCTGTTCCTCGATACGGAGACGACCGGTCTCTCGGGCGGCACGGGAACGTACGTCTTTCTCATCGGCGTCGCTCATTTCGCCGGGGAGGAGCTGATCCTCCGACAGCACCTCCTGCTTGATCTCGGTGCGGAGCGCGCGTTCATCGCCGCGCTGAAGACCGAGATCGAACCTTTTCGCGCGTGCGCTTCGTACAACGGCAAGTCTTTCGATCTTCCGATCATCCGCACGCGATTCGTCATGGCCATCCGGAGCGAGCTCACCATCGACGATTCGCACCTCGACCTCCTTCACCCGGCGCGGCGGCTGTGGCGCAACCGGTTCGGGTCCACCTCGCTCAGGCAGCTCGAGGAGAGCGTTCTCGACGATGGGCGCATCGCCGACGTACCCGGCTGGCTCATCCCGGACGCGTACTTCCATTACCTGCGCAAACGCGACCCCGCGATCATCGCGCCGGTCCTGGAGCACAACGCGCGGGACGTGATCTCACTCGTCCGTATCACCGACCGTGTGGCTCGTGCTGTGGCGGCGGCCCGGACCGGCCGTGCGCCCGACCACGCTCCCGCGGCCTTCGCGCTGGCGCGGGTCTTCGAGCACACGGGCGAGATGGACGCGGCGTTCGCTTGCTACGAGAGCGCGTATTACGACGGGGACAACACGCTGCGTGCGAAGCTCGCGCTCGCTTTCGCGCGCCACCTCGAGCGACGTGGCGAGGTGGAGCGGGCGCTCCGGATGATGGAAACGCTGGTCGAGCTCGGCCTCGGCTCGCCGCGTTGGCGAGAGCAGGCCGAGGCGCGGGTCCGCAGACTCACGCGGAAGAGATGGCGAAGCGCGCTTCGGACGGCAAGCTAGCGATCCGGCCGCTGACGCCAGCGCACGTCAACGACCTCAAGGTCGTGACCGCTGGGACGTGGGGCTCGGCATGCTGGGACCTCTACCCGCGCTACACGGCGAAGGACAAGAGCGTCTTCGGCGGTGTCCCTGCGGATACGGGTCGCCATCGGGCCGCGATTCGACTTCGCGCGCATCGCCGCATCTCGCGCGACGCCTGCGGTCGACGAGGTCGGGGTATGGGTCATCCCCTGCATCACTGTGCGGCGCGGCCATCGCGGGCAAGGCCTGGCGGTCGCGATGATCCGCGCAGCGGTCGACTATGCGGCGAAGCTCGGCGCGCCGGCGGTGGAGGCGTATCCCCGCGCCGACAACTCGCGCTTGCATGACGACTTCGTGTTCTTCGGGAACGAGGCGATGTTCCGGAAGGCGGGCTTCCGGCAGGTCCGGTGCACGCTCCGGAACCTGCCGAAGAGCTGGGTTCCGCGCGTGACCATGCGCCACGTGATCAGGGGGCGCGGTTCTCCCGGGCGCCGCCGACCCGTGAACGACGTGCCTGAGCCCTCCCGATCAGGTCGCGCGAGAAAGAGCCAAACGACTCGGCCTAAGGATCGAGGTGGTAGACGCCCGAAAACGGCCCACTCGAACCGCCGGTCGAGGACTGGAAGGTCCCAACCCCGTGCAGGTTCGCAAGGCCACCCGTCGCGCCCTTGAGCGTGAAGCGCCCGCTCGCGGCACCGCTGGCATCGCCGGTCCCCGAGAATGGGGAGACGACCGTGCCCGACCGCCCTGCGAGCGTGCACGCGCAGACGTCCACCCCTTTGAAGTTGAGCGAGCCATTGGGATGGATTACCAGGTCGATCTGTTCGACGACTTGTCCCGAGAGGTCACCGGCGTAGACCACTTGCACGGTCTGGCTGATGAAGGTGTTGCCGTCAGCCTGTCGAAAATCCGTTGTGACCACGCTTATGTTCTGGAACGTCCCTTTGAAAGCGACGGGCGTGCTTGCTGACGCCGGCGATCCAACAAGAAGCGCGGCCACGGCCATAGCGGCTCCGAGTAGCGTCTTTCGCCAAGAGTTGCGCATCGCGTTCTCCTCCCCTTCGGGGCGGCCCTTCCGTCGGTTTCGCCCGCCCTCGCCTGCTGCCGGCCGAGTCTGGTAAGCGCCGGCAGGGCTGTCAACGGCTCCGACGCTGCGTTCAGGTAACGACACGCATCGTGGTCGCACGAAACGCACCGGTTCCGCGCATCACCATGCGCCGCGTGATCAGGACACGCGCCGCTCCCGGCGTGCGGCGCGCGCAACGTGGTCGGCGAAACGCGGACGCACGAACGCCAGCGCGGCGTGGCGCCAGCGCGCGGCCGCCACGATCCCAAGGAACGCGGCCGTCAGCAGGAGCTCGAGGAAGGGGATCTCCGCGGCGAACGAGAGCGCCGGCTCGCTCGTGATGAGCTCGGCGGCGGTCCAGAGGATGGCGAGCGCCCCGAGCCACGTCGCCTGAGGGAACCGATCGAGCATCGTGACCACCAGGCCGCTCCCGAAAAGCACGATCGGGATCGAAAGGCCAAGCCCGAACAGCAGGAGGGGAATGTTGCCGTGCGCCGCCGCACCGACGCCGAGGATGTTCTCGAGGCTCATCGCGAAGTCAGCCGCGAGGATCGTCACGACCGCGGCGCGAAGAGTCGACACCGGACGCACCGTGTGACCTTGCGTCGCCTCCGGGCGCACGAGGCGGTAGGCGATCACGACGAGCGCAAGTCCGCCGGCGAGCTGGAGGTAGCGAACGGTCAGGAGCAGCGTCACAACCGCCGCGGCCGCGACGCGCAGGACCACCGCTGCGCCCGCGCCGATCACGATGGCCCTCCGCCGCTGCGAGCGCGGCAGCCCGCGCGCCACCATGCCGATCACGAGCGCGTTGTCGCCCGACATGGCGAGGTCGATCAAGGTGATGGCGATGATCGCCTGAAGCGTTTCCAGCATCGCCTACCGGGTGCGGAGCTTGCGCACGATGAGGAGGACGACGCCGGCGATCCAGAGCGTCGGTATCGCGAGCAGGATCACCGCATCGGTCCCCGCGGCCGCGAGCTTGTGATCGGCCGCCAGCGCCGACGCGATCGTGCCGACGGCATCCGGCATTAAAACATTGGTGTCAGTATACTGACATTACGTCAGTCTGCTTGCTTTGACTGACATCGTGATAGCGTCGCTGACATCGCGGCCCCCACCGATCGACCACCGCTCGCACTGGCGGTGCGCACCGCCAGAGAGCGCTCGCATCTGACGCAGGCGGAGCTCGCGAAGCGCGTCGGCGTCTCCCGCGCGGCGATCGCCGAGCTCGAGGCGGGACGCATCCAGCAACCCCGCGCCGCCGTGTTCGCGCGGCTCTCGGCGGTCCTCGGCATCCCCGCCGCGATCCTCCTCGCGGCGACCGGCGTCGGCGAAGCGGACGCCTCGATGCTCGCCGAGCTCGAAGGCGATGACCTCGTAGCGATGGCCGCGGGCATGGGGACCGGGCGCATCATGCGCTCAGGATGTCCACCGCGCTGATCGAGAGCCTCGCGCGCTACGAGGCGACGGAGCCGCAAATCCACGCCTTCGCGCGCTACGACGTCGAGCCCGCCCTCCTTCTTGACGCGGCGCTCGAGTTCACCGGCGCGACCGGCGCGCTCTTACGCGTCCCGGTCGGCGTGAAGGACATCTTCGACACCGCAGGCGTGCCAACGGAACGTGGAAGCGCGCTCTATGCAGGCCGCATCGCCGAGCGCGATGCCGACGTCGTCCGGAATCTGCGCGCGGCGGGCGCCGTGATCGTCGGCAAGACCGTCACCGCCGAGCTGGCGTTCTACGAGCCCGGCCCGACGCGCAACCCGTGGGACATATCCCGCACACCGGGTGGATCGTCGATGGGCTCGGCGGCCGCGGTCGCAGCGGGGGTCGTGCCTCTGGCGGTGGGGAGTCAGACCAACGGGTCCGTCATCCGGCCGGCGGCGTTCTGTGGCGTCGTCGGTTTCAAGCCGACCGCGGGCC
>VBIL01000070.1 GCA_005879975.1 Chloroflexota bacterium | reverse complement strand
TCGCCAACAACCGAGGACGTCGTTCGATCCTGAGAGCCTCTCCGAACTCGCCGCCTCGATCAAAAGGCACGGTGTCCTGCAACCAATAGTGGTATCTCGGAGCGGGGACGGCTACGAGCTCGTTGCTGGTCACCGCCGCGTCCTCGCCGCGCGGTTGGCCGGAAAGACCACCATTCCGGCGGTCGTGCGCGACGAGGTGACCGACCGCCTCGAGCTCGCGCTCATCGAGAACCTCCAGCGAACCGACCTCAACGCGATCGAGGCCGCTCGGGCTTACAAGCTCCTTATGGAGACGTATGACCTCACGCAGGAGCAGCTCGCCGAACGCCTCGGAAAGTCGCGCTCCGCCGTGGCCAACACCCTGCGCACGCTCTCCGCACCGCAGCCACTCCAGGATGCGGTCCTCGAGGGCAAGATCGGCGAGGGACACCTGCGGGCATTGCTTGCGCTGCCTCTTTCGGATGCGCTCCACGCGCTCGCGACGGTCGTGGCCAAGGGTCTCTCGGTTCGCGAGGCCGAGGCCCTTGCACGCAAGATGGTCCACCCGACGCGCCGCGGGCGCGCGCGCGCTCGACTCCGGGGAGGCGATCCGGACCTCGCTCAGGTCACGACCGAGCTACGCGCCGCGCTCGGAACGAAGGTCGAGATCCTTCGTGGTCGCCGCGGCGGGCGCATCGCGATCCAGTTCTATTCGGACGAGGACTTCGAACGGCTTTATGAGCTCCTCGTCCGAGCAGGAAAGGCGTGAGCGTGGCCGTCCGGAAAGAACCACCCAAGGTGACAACGAAGCGCGGCTCGTACGGCGCGAGCGACATCCAAGTCCTCGAAGGTCTCGAGGCCGTGCGCCGTCGTCCCGGCATGTACATCGGGACGACCGATCTGCGGGGACTGCATCACCTCGTGCGCGAGGTCCTCGACAACTCGATCGACGAGGCCATGAACGGCACGTGCGATCGCATCGACGTATGGATCGGCAAGTCGAACGAGATCACCGTCGCCGATAACGGCCGTGGCATCCCCGTCGGTCCACATCCGACACAAAAGGATCCGCGCGGTCGGCCGATGGACGCGCTCGAGGTGGTCATGACGATCCTGCACGCGGGGGGCAAGTTCGGCGGCGCGGGATACAAAGTTTCTGGCGGACTGCACGGCGTCGGCGTCTCCGTTGTGAACGCCCTCGCGTCGAGCACGGTGGTCGAGGTCCACCGTGACGGGAAGATCTACACGCAGTCGTTCGAGCGGGGAAAGCCGACATCGGCCGTGCGCACCATCCCGAAGCCACAACTCCCGACGCCACCGGTCCTCCCCTGGAAAGAGTCCGGCCGCGTCACAGGCACGGTCACTCGCTTCGCTCCCGACAAGGAGATGTTCCCGGTCATCGAATGGGACGCCGGGATCATCACACAGTGGTTACGCGAGACCGCGTATCTCAACAAGAGCCTCTGGCTCGCGCTCCACGACGAACGGACCGGCGCCGAAGAGAACTACTACTTCGATGGCGGCGTCATCAGCTTCGTCCGCCACCTGAATCGGTCGCACCAGAACCTGCACCCAAAGCCCGTCTACGTGGAGCGGACCTTCGACAACGCGACCGTCGTCGAGGTCGCCCTGCAGTACAACGACAGCTTCGCGGAGAAGGTCTATACGTTCGCGAACAACATCAACACGATCGATGGCGGCGCCCACCTCACCGGCTTCCGCACCGCTCTGACACGGACGATCAACGCGTACGCGCGCAAGAGCGGGGCGCTCAAGGAGTCCGACCCCAACCTCACCTCCGACGACGTTCGCGAAGGGCTGACCGCCGTGATCAGCGTGAAGATCCGCGAACCTCAGTTCGAGGGTCAGACGAAGACACGCCTTGGGAACGCCGAGATCGCGGGGCAAGTCGCGACCGCGGTGAACGATGCGCTCGGCCAGTATCTCGAGGAGAACCCGCCCGACGGGCGCCGGATCGTCGAGAAATGCCTTACGGCATTCCGTGCCCGCGAGGCAGCCCGCAAGGCGCGCGACCTCGTCCTGCGTAAGGGCGCGCTCGACGGTTTCTCGCTTCCCGGGAAGCTCGCCGACTGCTCCGAGCGCGATCCCGAGAAGTGCGAGCTTTTCATCGTCGAGGGCCCATCGGCCGGCGGAAGCGCGAAGGCCGGGCGCGATCGGCGGACACAGGCGATCCTGCCGCTCAAGGGAAAGATCCTGAACGTCGAGAAGGCGCGCGCCGACAAAATGCTTGGGAACGAGGAGATCAAGGCGCTCATCACCGCGCTCGGCACAGGCATCGGCGACTACTTCGACATCAAGAAGATCCGCTACGGGCGCACGATCCTGCTCTGCGATGCGGACGTCGACGGATCGCATATCCGCACGCTCCTGCTCACCCTCCTCTACCGGCACTTCCGCCCCCTCGTCGAGGAAGGCCGCATTTACATCGGCCAGCCGCCGCTCTACCGCTTGCAGCTCGGAAAGGAAGTCCGCTGGGCGTACTCGGACAACGAGCGCGACAAGGCCATCAAGGAGCTGAAGAGCGCGGCGAAGACCAAACGGGACGATCGCAAGAAGGCCGCAGGTGAGAAGGCCGCGGCCGACGGTGACAAGACGACAGCCCGTTCACGACGACGCGCGGCCGAGGAGGCCGAGGACCAGGCGGACGCTGCCGCTCCGATCAACACCGACGAGGGCACCGACGACGGAAAGGGCGGGCGCGAGCCGGCCATCGCGCGGTACAAAGGCCTGGGGGAGATGAACGCGGAGCAGCTCTGGGATACCACGCTCAACCCGGCGACCCGGACGCTCAAGCGCGTGACGCTCGAGGACGCCGAGCAGGCCGATCTGGTATTCGATGAGCTCATGGGCAGCGAGGTCGAAGGCCGCAAGAAATGGATCATGGCCAACGCCGACAAGGCGGCTCTGGACATCTAATGGCGAGGCTCTCCGAGCTGGGCGTGGATTTCCAGCATTGGTGCTTCGCCTGCGGGCAGCTCAACAACGGCGGTATGCGCCTCGACTTCGACGTATCGCGCGATCGCGCCGAGGCCCGCTACACGGCGCTCCAGCGCCACCAGGGCTACGACGGCGTCCTGCACGGCGGTGTGGTGACAGCGCTCCTCGACGAGGCGATGGGCTGGGCGATCTTCCACCAGGGGATCTGGGGCGTCACCGCGCGCATCAACGTAAGCTTCCGACTGCCGGTCCCGGTGGGCGAAGAGATCCGGGTCGTCGGCGAAGTGACGCGCGATCGCGGCAGGCTCATCGAAACGCACGGCACCGTCTCGCGCGCCCGCGACGGCGAGATGCTCGCGGAGGCTGACGCGACATTCCTGCGGATGCCGGAGGACCGCCGCCGCCAGCTCGAGCGCCGCTACTCGAACACCGACGAAGCCTTCGCTCGCGTTCGGGCGGCCGTCGAAGCCGAAGAAACCGCGCATCCAGTCGAGCACGGCCGCACGTGATCGGAGACCTACGGTGATCGAAGAGCCACGCAACGAGCGCGTGATTGGCGTCGAGCTCGAGCAGGAGATGCGCCAGGCGTACCTCGACTACTCGATGAGCGTGATCGTCGCGCGTGCGCTCCCCGACGTGCGCGATGGGCTCAAACCGGTGCAGCGCCGGATCCTCTACACGATGCACGAGATGGGCCTGCGGAACGATCGGCCGTTCCGTAAGTCCGCTGCGATCGTCGGCGACGTGATGGGGAAGTACCACCCGCACGGCGATGTGCCGATCTATGACGCGCTGGTCCGGCTCGCGCAGGACTTCGCCGCCCGGTACCCGCTCGTACAGGGTCAGGGGAACTTCGGCTGTTTCACCGGCGACACCAAGGTGGAGCTCTACAGCGGCGAGCAGAAGACCTTTACCGAGCTCGTCGAGATGGCCCACAAGGGCATGCGCGCCGAGATCTTCACCGTCGACGCGCACCGCAACGTCCGGATCAAGCCGCTCCGCGCCCCTCGGCTCGTCCGCCGGAACGACCCTGTCGTGAAGCTCACACTCGAATCGGGAGCGGAGATCGTCTGCACGCCCGATCACCGCTTCATGCTTCGCGACGGGACGTACCGGGAAGCGCAGCAGCTCAAGGCCAAGGACCAGCTCATGCCGTTCGCGCGCACGGCGATCCCCGAGCGCCTCCATCGGACCGGCGCGTTCCCGATCCCGGCAAGCCTGTCCGCGAAGGTCGCGAACGTCGAGCCCGCAGGCCGCGCCGACGTCTTCGACCTCACCGTCGACGTCACCCAGAACTTCGCGCTGGCTGCCGGCATCTTCGTCCATAACTCGATCGACGACGACCCGCCCGCGCACATGCGCTATACGGAGGCGCGCCTCGCCGCGATCGCGAACGAGATGCTGGCGGACATCGAAAAGGCGACCGTCGACTGGATGCCGAACTACGACAACCGGCATCAGCAGCCAACGGTCCTCCCCGCGCGGCTTCCGAACCTCATCGTGAACGGCTCGGCGGGCATCGCCGTCGGTATGGCGACCAACATCCCGCCGCACAACCTGCGCGAGATCGTCGAGGCGACCAAGCGCCTCATCGACGATCCGGATCTGACCACCGACGACCTCTGCGACACCGTCCTCGGCCCCGATTTTCCGGGCGGCGGGGTCATCTACCGCTTCGAAGAGCAGCGGAACGTGGAGACCGGGGCCGCCGAGCGGGTGGACGCGATCCGCCGGGCCTACGCCCAGGGTCGCGGCCGCGTGATCGGCCGAGCAAAAGCACACAACGAGCAGCTTCGGGGCAACCGCGACGCGATCATCGTCACCGAGCTGCCCTACGCCGTGAACAAGGCCTCGCTCATCGAGAAGATCGCCGAACTCGTGCAGAACAAGCGCCTCGCCGGGATCTCCGACATCCGCGATGAGAGCGACCGCGAGGGCATGCGGATCGTGATCGAGATCAAGCGCGACGATGACCCGACCCTCGTGCTGAACAACCTTTACAAGCACACCGCGATGCAGTCCGCGTTCAATCTCAACATGCTGGCGCTCGTCCAACAGCACCCGAGGACGCTGTCACTGAAGGAGATCCTCCAGCACCACATTGATCACCGCCGCGAGGTCATCCGGCGCCGCACCGAGCACGATCTGGGAAAGGCGAAGGAACGGGCCCACATCCTCGAGGGCCTCAAGATCGCCCACGACCACATCGACGAGATCATCAAGCTGATCCGCGCGCACAAGGGTCAGGAGATCCTCCTCGTCGGCAAGCTGCGCGAGGGGTTCGGCCTTACGGAACTGCAGGCCAAGGCCATCCTCGAGATGCAGCTCCGCCGGCTCTCTGGCCTCGAGCGCGCGAAGCTGGACGACGACTACCGCGACACGATCAAGCTCATCTCCGAGCTCGAATCGATCCTCGCGAACCCCCGCAAGATCCTCTTCCTGATCAAGTCGGACCTTGACGAGCTCGTGACCGGGTACGGCGACGACCGGCGCACCGAGATCGTCGACGACACCCCGCGCCAGCTATCGGCCGAAGAGCTCGTGGCCGACGAGGACGTGGTCATCACCGTCTCCAGCCGCAACTACGTCAAGCGCATCCCGCTGTCGACGTACCGGGCGCAGCACCGCGGCGGCCGCGGGGTCATCGGGATGGCCACGCGCGATGAGGACGACGTCGAGCATCTCGTCGTCGCTCGCACTCACGACCGACTGTGCGTCTTCACCGATCGCGGCCGCGTCTTCGCAGTCAAGGTGTTCGAGCTGCCAGACGCCAGCCGTACCGCGAAGGGCACGCCGATCCAAAACATCCTCGAGGCGATGCAGGCCGGCGAGCGCGTCTCGGCGCTTGTCGCACTCCGGGACGGTACGACCGCCGAGCACCTGGTGATGGCGACGCGCAAGGGGTTCGTGAAGAAGACGGCGCTTTCCGAGTACGCGAACGTCCGCCGGGCCGGCCTCATCGCCATCGCCCTCCGGAAGGGGGACGAGCTCGCCTGGGTCGAGGAATGCACGGCCAAGGACCGCATCGTCCTGGCGACGCGCAAGGGAAAGGCGATCACGTTCAAAGCCACCGACGCTCGTCCGATGGGCCGGCAGACGCAGGGCGTCACCGGCATCCGTCTCGCCAAGGGCGATGAGGTCGTCGGGATGGGTATTGGCCGACAACGGACCGAGGTGCTGTCCGTCACCGAGAACGGGTTCGGTAAGCGGACTGCGGTCGAGGACTTCCCGACCCAGGGCCGAGGCGGGCAGGGCGTCATCCTGGCCGCGCTCTCACCAAAGACAGGCAACGTCGCCTCAATCCAGGTGGTCGATGAAGGCACCGAGGAGATCCTCCTCATAACCTCGACCGGCGTCGTGATCCGGACACCGCTGGAGCAGGTCCGCGTGCTGGGCCGCGCGACGATGGGCGTCAAGGTGATGGCGGTCGGCGAGGCCAAAATCGCTTCGATCGCGACGTTCACCCCGACCAGGCCGGGGCAAACCCAGCTCGCACTGCCCAAGTAACAGGCTCCCGCCGGGCGCGAGCAGGCGCCCAGGCGGGTCGCAATCGGGGCGCATGCCTGGCCGGTCCAAGTGCAATCCAGCGCCCGCCAGTACCTTTTTCGACCGAATTGACGTTGTCCTGAGCGAGCGCGCCCCGTTATGGTGTCGCCGCGTGCGTATGGGAGGGGCAAGGAACTGATCACGCTCGACGACGTCAGCAAGCGCCTCATCCGCCTTCTCATCCGCGATGAGCTCCCCTCGTCGGGCCGGGTCTGGGTCGATGGGCAGGACGTCGTCCGGATGCGCCGTTCGGCTGTCCCCAAGCTGCGCCGCCGGGTCGGCGTCGTCTTCCAGGACTTCAAGCTCCTCCCGCGACGAACCGTCGCCGAGAATGTCGGTTTCGCGCTCTTGGTCACGGGTCACTCCGAAGAAGAGGCGCGCGAGGAGACCGAGCGCGCCCTTTCGTTGGTCGGGCTCGCGCAGCGACGCGATCACTTCCCCGATCAGCTCTCCGGCGGCGAGCAGCAGCGCGCCGCGATCGCGCGCGCGCTCGTGAGTCGCCCGAAGATCCTCATCGCCGACGAGCCGACCGGGAACCTCGATCCCGTGACCAGCTGGGAGATCATCAAGCTTCTCATTCGCGTGAACGAGCTCGGCACGACTTTGGTCATGGCGACCCACAACGCCGAGATCGTCAACGCTCTCCGCCGGCGCGTCGTGCATCTCGACCGCGGGATGGTCGTCCGCGACGAACGCGAAGGGCTGTACGCAGCATGAAGCGGGTTTCGTATGTGCTCTCGGCGGCGTGGCAAGGTTTTTGGCGCAACCCGGTGATGAGCCTCGCATCCACCTTCACTGTGGGCCTGATGCTTCTGCTCTTCGCGTTCTTCGTCGCGACCGACCGCGGACTGCAGGCGGCCGTGGGCGTGCTCGAATCAAAGGTGGAGCTTGCGCTCTTCCTCGAGGACGACGCGAGGGTCTCGGACGTCCTGGCGCTTCGCACGCAAATCGAAGCCGACCCCGCCGTTTCGCACGTCGACTACGTCACCAAAGATCAGGCCATGGCGCGCCTTGTGGACATCGCATCGCGCCAGTCGGACATCCAGATCGTCGATATCTCCTCGAACCCGTTGCCGGCCTCGCTCGAGATCAAGCTTCAGAACGCGCAGGAGGCGCCGCGGATCGGCGCGACGCTTCGCCAGGAGATCGGCAAAGGTGTCGTGCACGAGGTCGTCGACAACCCATCGGTCGTGGACAAGCTCCTGACGATCACGCGTGTCCTTTCATTCGGCGGCGTCGCGGTGCTCGCGATGATGCTGGTCGTCGCGCTCTTCGTGATCGTGAACACCATCCGCATAGCCGTGCACGCGCGGCGCGACGAAATCGAGATCATGAAGCTCGTCGGCGCGACCGACTGGTTCGTTCGCTGGCCTTTCATCCTCGAGGGAATGCTCGTCGGCGCGCTCGGTGCGATGGCCGCGCTCACGGTAGTCGTGCTGGCGGCGGGGCCGGTGACGAACGCCCTCGTCGGCTTCCTCGAGATCGTCCCACTCTCGTTCGGCTCGGCGTTCCTGTGGCAGCTCGTCGGCAGCGTGTTCGCCCTGGCTCTCGCGGTTGGCGGGGGCGGCGCGATGCTCTCCGTGCGAGCGCACCTGGCGAAGTGAGACCGATGCGCGCCTTGACCCGCGCCTCCTCCCGGTGCCACGATGGCCGGCACATGGGAACTCCCCGGCCTACCGCTCGGGGAGGTGGGGTATGGAGGATACGTGCCGGCCGCGCGATGACCATCGCGCTGGTGCTCGGTGCCCTCCTGGCCGGCACCCAACCGGCTTCCGCCGACGACCCACTCACCGAGGCGCTCAAGCGCAAGCAGGAGCTCGAGCGCGCCGTCCAGGTCTCGCGTGCCAACACCCAGCGCTACCAGGCCGCGGCCAGCCAGTTCCAGGCGGTCATCAGCCAGACGAACGCGCGGATCGCCGATCTCGCGGACAAGCAGGACGCCGCGCAGTCCGAGGCCGATCAGCTCTTCTACCAGATCCAGATCGCCGAAGAGCAGCTCGCGCTCGTGACGTTCCAGCTCGATGAAACCCGTGCGCTCGCGGACTCGCTGAACGCGCAGGCCGCCGAAGAGACCAAGGAGCTCGCAACGCGCGAGGCTTTGTACGCACGTCACTTAAGAACCACCTATCGGCAGGCCCTGATCAGTCCGCTCGAAATG
Source organism: Chloroflexota bacterium (assembly GCA_005879975.1). Classification (GTDB taxonomy): domain Bacteria; phylum Chloroflexota; class Limnocylindria; order P2-11E; family P2-11E; genus 3-1-20CM-2-70-9. The sequence goes on along the minus strand of VBIL01000070.1, from coordinate 11,259 downwards.
CTTCTCTCATCGTCGTCGCTCACCGAGTTTGCGAACCGTCTCCAGGCGATGATCTTCATCAATCGTCAGGACGTGCAGCTCGCGGGCGAGATCCGCGGACTTCGCGCCGACACTCAGCTCAAGCAGGACGAGGCCTCGGCGAAAGAGAAAGAGATCCTCGGCCTCGGCGATCAGATCACGAGCCAGCGGAGGCTCCTCGCCGCCGAGAAGGACCGCTACGACAAGCTCGTCGCCGAGGCCCAAGCCGCGATTGGCGAGCAGGCCGACACGCGAGCCGGCGCAGCCGCGAACAGGCAGAACGCGCAGGGCCAGATCGTTCAGTCGAAGGGCCAGACGGCCGAGCTCCAGCGCCAGCTCAACGAGGCCGAGGCGCGGTACGAGATGCTGGCCGCGGCTGCGGCCGTGGGGTGCGGATGCGGAGCGTTCACCGGCTCGAAGCTGGCGATGTGGCCGCTCACCGGTCCGCTCACATCGCCCTTTGGTCCGCGGTGGGGTGGATTCCACAACGGAATCGACATCGCGGCGCCGAAGTACACGCCGATCCGCGCCGCGTCGCTCGGCAAGGTCGTCACCGTCGGGCGGCCGTACATCGCGTACGGCGATACCGCGGTCGTCGTGATCATCGCTCACGGCTCGAACTTCTCAACGCTCTACGGGCACCTCGATGATCTCCGCTGGCCGATCGTAAAGGTCGGCCAAGTGGTCTCGGCCGGCCAGATCATCGGATACGTCGGCATGACCGGATTCACGACCGGACCGCACCTGCACTTCATGACGATCATGGATGGGCGCGCGGTCAATCCACGCATCTACCTGCCCTGATCTAGCAGCTAGGCCGGCTTCGGCTACCCGCCTCAGCGGCAGCGCTGCGGGCTCAAGGCTGGTGGATGCTCGCTCGGCGACGTGAAGTCGCCTCGCTCGCGTTCTTGCGCCGGCTCATCGAGGATTTCCGAGCTTTTCTAAATGCGACGGTGCTTACGTTGACGGCTTCCGAACGTCGTGTGAGCATCAGGAGCGAAAGAAAGGAGGTGATGTGGAGTGGGCGATGCCAGTGGGAATCCAAAGACCCAGGCCGGCTCACTTCAGCCTTTCGGAATGCATCCAACTGAGGTGATCGCAAGCTAAAGCCTCGGGTCTTTGGTGACCCCGGCAACAAGGAGCGGCGGCAGCGATGCCGCCGCTCTTCGTTTCTTCACCCTAGTCTCCCGTCTCATGCCAGCCCGGAAGACCGAAGCGGCACCCACGCAAGACCGCCAAACGCTCCTCGCCGACAACCGAAAGGCGCGTTTCGACTACGACATCGAGCGACGCCTCGAGGCGGGCATCGCCTTGCGTGGCACCGAGATCAAATCGCTCCGTGCCGGTCATGCCAACCTCCGCGACGGATATGCGCGTGTCGAGCGCGGTGAGGTCTGGCTGCGGAACGTGCACATCGCCCCGTGGGCGAACTCCGCCTACACGAATCACGATCCGCTGCGGCCGCGAAAGCTCCTATTGCACAAGGACGAGATCGGGCAGCTCGTGGGCACGATCGCGCAGAAAGGCTACACGCTGGTCCCTCTGCGGATGTACACGAAAAACGGCCGCGCCAAGGTCGAGCTCGGCGTCGCCCGCGGCCGCAAACGCTACGACAAGCGGCAGGTCATCAAGGAGCGTGAGGCCGCACGCGAGATGGACAGCGCGATCCGGCGACGGGTGGGCCGCGGCTAATCGCGGCGCTGGAAGCTGCGCACCGCGATCGCGAGCATCACCAGACCGAACGCGATCACGATCGTGGCCTCCACCGGGATCGCCAGGGTGCGGTCGAACAGCGTGAGCGCGAACCGGTCGACCGGGATGCCCGACGAGCCGAGCAAGACGCGTCGGATCGGATCGATCCCGTACGACGCCGGGTCGAGCCTCGTGAGCACGGTCATCCATCCGGGAAGTCCGACGAGCGGGAACAGCGCCCCCGATAGGAAGAACATCGGCATCATCAGGAAGTTCATCACCATCTGGAACCCCTGCATCGAGCGCATTCCCGATGCGAGCGCGACACCCAGAGCCGAGAGCCCGAAGGCGAGAACGAACACGAGCACGACTAGTTCGAGCAGGACGAGCGGATCGAGATACACGCCGACGAAGGGCGCGAGCACTAGCAGGATCAGCCCCTGGATCATCGCCTGGGTGGCGCCCCCAAGCGTCTTGCCTATGGCGATCGCCGATCGGTCGATCGGCGCGACGAGCAGCTCACGCATAAAGCCGAACTCGCGGTCCCACACGATCGACATGGCGCCGAAGATCGCCGTGAACAGGACCGACATGCTGATCACGCCCGGATAGATGAACTGGATGTAGCTGATGCCGGCCGCACCGGCCGACGCACCAAAGCCACCACCGAGTGAGGACGCGAGGCCCGTGCCGAAGATGACTAGGTAAAGGAGCGGCTGCGCGAGCGAGGCGCCCACCCGCGCGCGATCGCGCCAGTAGCGCAGCACGTCACGCCACCACACGATGTAGATCGCACCCAGAAGACCGCCGCCTGAGCGACGCGCCGGGGACGCGATCGCGCTACTCCGCTGCGCGGCGGTCGTCATCTCCTGCCTCCGCGCCACATCCGGCCCATGTTTCGGAGCATGTCTTTGTCGCTCGCGCCCTCGGAACGGATCGCGTGGCCCGTGAGCTTGAGAAAGACGTCGTCGAGGCTCGGCCGGCTGAGCGCCACGGAGTCGATCCGCATCGGAAGCTCGCGCACCAGTCGGGGTAGGAACGACGCCCCGTCCGGCACTTCGATCCGTAGGGTGCCGTTTGCGGCGAGTGGCGCGATCCCGAACCGTTCGGCGATCTCCTTCGCCGCGGTGGGCACATCCGCGACGGTCAGCGTGATCACATCACCGCCGATACGGGACTTGAGCTCCGCGGGCGTGCCGAGCGCGACGATCGTGCCGCGGTCGATGATCGCGATGCGGTCGCAGAACTCGGCCTCGTCCATGTAGTGGGTGGTCATGAAGAGTGTGACGCCCTCGCTGCGTCGCAGCTCCTGGAGGTAGTCCCAGATGTGCTTGCGGGTCTGCGGGTCGAGGCCCAGGGTGGGCTCGTCGAGGAAAAGCACTTGCGGGTGGTGAAGCACGCCGCGCGCGATCTCAAGGCGCCGCTTCATGCCCCCGGAGAAGGTCTTCACGAGCGAGTTCGCGCGATCGGCGAGCTCGACGACCTGCAGTAGCTCGTCGACCCTCTGCCGCCGCAGGGGTCCGGGGACCCCGTAGATGCGGCCGTGGAGCTCGAGGTTCTCGCGCGCCGTGAGCTGATCGTCGAGCGAGGGATCCTGGAACACAAGGCCGATCCGCGAGCGGACCGCGGCGGGATCGTGGGCGACGTCAATGCCGGCCACGCGGGCCTCGCCCGCCGTGGGTCGGAGAAGCGTGCAGAGGATGCTGATGGTCGTGGTCTTGCCGGCCCCGTTCGGACCGAGGAACCCGAAGACCTCGCCAGGCTCGACGACGAGGTCGATGCCGTGGACGGCCTCGAGGTCGCCGTACCTCTTTACGAGACCGCTGACCTCGATGACGCCCACCGCTAGTCCCCGAACGCCGGTACGGTCTCGGCCTCGGGCTGGGGCGCACGAGCGGTGCGGCCGCGGATCGGGACCTCCTGAAGGAATAGGGAGAGAACGACGGCCAGCCCGGCGACGCCGGCAGCTATCAGGAAGATGTCGTGCAGGGACGAGCCGAGCGCGCTCCGGATCGCGACGAGCACAGGCGGTGGGATCCGCTGCATGACGGCGGGATCGAAGATCGCCTGCGCGTTACCGTTGGCCGGAATCGCGCCCGCAAACTGCGGCGGGATCGAAGCGACGATCTTCTGCGTGAGCTCATGGGAGAGCACCGCACCGAGGATCGCAACCCCCACGGTGCTTCCGATGTTCCGCCAGAACTGGATCTGGCTCGAGACGACGCCGAGGTAGCGTGGGTGGACCGCGCTCTGCGTCGCGTTCAGATACAGCGGCATGCCCACGCCAACGCCGAGCCCGACAAGCACGAGGTCGCGCACGACCTCGATTTCGGGAGTACCGACCGTGACCTGCGAGAGCAGGTACAGACCGATCACCAGGAGCACTGCGCCGACCGTCCCGAGGTACCGGTAGCGACGCATCCGAACCATAAGCTGGCCGGTGATGAGGCTTGCGACGATCAGACCGACCATGAGCGGGGTGATGAGGAGACCCGAGTTCGTCGCGGGGATGCCGAGGACTCCCTGATAGACGAGTCCAACGAACAGGATCGCGCCGAACATGGCGAATCCGAGGAGAAAACCGATCGCGGTGGAGACTGCGAACGTCGGGTTCTTCCAGAGATCGAATGGGACGACCGGGTGCGGGTCACGCCGTTCGATCACGAAGAAGATCACGCCCATCACGGCCGCGATGAGAAGCAGCCCGATCACCTCGGGCGAGGTGAACTCGTGGTCACGCGTGATCGAGAGTGCGATGAGAAGCGGCACGAGGGTCGCGGCGAGGGTGAAGGCGCCGGCGAAGTCGATGTCACGCCAGGAGGCCGCGTGGCGCACCGACGGGAGCGTGAGGAACACGACGACGATGGCGAGGAGCCCGACCGGGACATTGACGTAGAAGACCCAGCGCCAGCTGAGATTGTCGGTGAGGTACCCACCGACGACCGGACCGACGACCGAGGCGATGCCGAAGATGCCGGCAAAGACGCCCTGCAGCCTTGCGCGCTGAGCCGGCGAGTAGAGGTCGGCGATGGTAGCGAACACGCTCGCAAAGAGAACGCCGCCGAAGACTCCCTGAAGCGCGCGGAAAGCCACGAGCTCGGTCATGTTTTGCGCTTGACCGCAGAGGGCCGAGGCGATGACGAAGCCGATCATTCCGGCGAGAAGGAATGGCTTCCGGCCGAAGAGGTCGCCGAGCTTTCCGGCGATCGGCGTGAGGATCGTCGAGGTCACGAGATACGCGGTGGCAACCCATGCGAAGTAGTCCAGCCCGTTGAGCTCGGCGACAATACGCGGGAGGGCCGTGCCGACGATGGTCTGGTCGAGCGCGGCGAGGAAGAGCGCGAGCGCTACCCCGACCGTCGCCAGGATACGGGCGCTGCGAGTCATTTCAGCGGGCATTGGCGGTCTCCTTGGTCATGGCATCGATCGATTCATTCAGGTCCGTCAGGGCGGCGCGCAGACGTGCGCGCTTGTCGGCGGGGACGCGTGCGAGTAGGGCGGCCACGCCCCGCTTCATGACCTCGCCGTACTTGTCGAGCTCACGGCGCCCCTGAGCGGTGAGCTCGACGAGCACGACCCGCCGATCTCCCGAGTCCTCCAGGCGGCGGACGAAACCGTCTCGCGAGAGCGAATCGACGAGCTCGGTCAGCGCGGGCGCCGTCATCGCGCACCGTTGCGCGAGGTCGCCGCTCCGCATGGCGCGCTCGCGAAGCTGCCACATGACACCGGCGCGATTCGCCGACACGTGGCTGTGCTCGCGGCTCGCGGCCGTGGCCATCTTCACGATGCGCAGGGTGTCCAGGAGAAGCCTCGCGAGCTCAAGGTCTTCGGCCTTCGCGGAGGTATGACGCTCGATCAGCGTAGTCACTGCGGTTCGGACTCCAAATAGTTAGGTCACCGAAATATAAGGGGCCCGTAACAAAAGCACAAGGTTCTTGTACTGCATCGTCTGACGCAGAACCGCGCGAACGTGCGGTCTAGCCGGCGCCGGACTCCACGAACGGCTGCTCGATGTCGGCCGCGAAGAACTTGGTCCCGCCGCATGTCGGGCACCGCGCGGGCGCAGCGTTCCCGTGCACGACGGTCCCACACGCCTCGCAGCGGAAATGCTTCTGCCCGCCTTTGGCGGGAATCACCGCAGGTGCTTCCGCGAGCAGCTGGCGGATGTGCCCGAGCTCGCTCGCCACACGCAGCGGCTCGATGCCCGCGCCAGTCTGGTCTGCTTCTACGAGACTGTTCATGAGCGCATCGAGGCGCTCGAGGGCTTCCTTCACGACCAGCCTCCCCTGTGGACGTCAGGATAGAACGGTCCAAACGTAGGCACGCGCAAGCCTCGCGGCGCGCGCGTGCCTACGAAGACCTCTCGCTATGCGGCCCTGCCGACCTTCGAGGCCTCGGTCGCCGGTCGGCGCGCTCCGATCAGATAGGCGATCACGCCGATCACGAGGACGACCGCGTACGCGCCCGCACCAAAAGTGGGTAGACCGAGCGTCCGATCCAGTGAGTACGGACCCGGATCAGCGACCCCGCTGATCGCGGCGATGGCGCCAAGCGTGAACGGGAATTCGATTCCGCCTTTGGTGTTCCAGAATCCCTTTGCCCAGTGAGCGCGCGCGATGGCCACGCCCATCTGGATCGTGAGCGCCGCGGCGACAAGAGGGACGAGGAAACCAAGCGCGAAGGCGATGCCACCGGCGAGCTCCGCGAACGCGGAAACATACGCCCAGAAGAGAGGTGGCCGCATACCCATACGGGTGATGCCTTGCGTCCAACCTGCGAGGCCCGGGCCGCCCCACACCCCGAGGACTTTCTGCGCGCCGTGAGCCGCGATCACGAGGCCGACGACCGCACGGGCGAGCGCGAGAGCAAGATCGGTGGAGATCACGGAAGTGCTGAAGGTCATCGGGATGATCCTCCTTCCTGGATTTCTGGCCGCACAACGCGCGCCAGGACGAACGTATTCCCACAAAACTGCTCGTTTGCCCGGCTGCGCGACGTCGTATCGTCCGGCGCGATGAAGCTCGACCATGTCGTGATCTGCGTGAGCGACTTCAGGCGCGCGAACACTTTCTATCGAGACGTGCTCGGTGTCGAGATGGTAGAGATCGATGGGCGCGTCGCGTACCGGATCGGCGAGCAGCAGCTCAACGTGCACGGCCCGGGCGTTCGCCCGGCGATGGTCGCGCGCGTCCCGGTAGGGCCGGGGAACAGCGACCTCTGCTTCCAGTGGGATGGGCCGATCGCCGGCGCCGTCGAACACCTCCGCATCCACGGCGTGCCGATCGAGGCCGGACCGATGTCCCGAGGCGGGCGACGTGGTCGCGGAACGAGTGTGTACTTCCGCGACCCCGACGGAAGCCTGCTCGAGTTCATTTCGTACGAGGCCTCCCTGCCTCGCTAGCCGGACGCGCCGGGTCCGATCCGTCTCGCGAATTCGACCAGCGCACCAACGAGCTCCGGGAATCGCTCGGGCTCGAGGCCGTGCGTGCGGCAGAGCACGTCGCCGCGCTGCACCTCCCACGTCAGTGGAAGGCGCGGCGCGAGATCGACCAGCCACGCCATGAGGTCGACGTCGAGGAGCGCGGTCGCGAAGCTGCGTTCGGGCGACGACACCCGATATCTCGCGTTGAAGTCTCCCCACTCGAGCTTCACACGCTCCGCCGCGACGTGCACGTCCGGCAGCATCGAGGCGGGCTCGATCACGACGTGTGGGCGGTGCCCGCCGATGGCCGCGACCGCGCAGGCGTAACGGACCGGCTCGGACCGAAGTTCGCCGTAGTCCGTGGATCCGTCAGGATGTTGCCTGCCCGTATCCACCTGCTGCACGTACAGGAAATCGAGCACGGTGACGGGAACGCCGTCGATCGTCCCAGTCATGACGTTCTCGCAGGTCTGCTCGATGCCGCGTGAGAAGAGCTCGAAGGGAAACGTATGTCCAATCGATCCCGGGTATGCCGGGTCGCCAGGCGAGAACCGCAATCCGAGCGAGCGCGCGGCTCGCTCCATGCGGTCTGCGCGGGAGAGCTCGCGGCGCACAAGACGCAGGTAGAGCGGTGCGACCGCCGCCAAGACCGCGCCGAGGGCGACGATCACGAGTGCGAGGAGTGGCATGACGGCCGACTTTAGCCCGGGGAAGGCGCTTCGCGGCTCGTTCTGTAGCGCTTCGGGTCCGTGGCGGGCGCTTCGCGCCTTCGTCTCGTTCTGTAGCCGCTTCGCGGCTCCGGGGACGTCGTCGGCCGCAGGCGGGAGCGAGCTCCCGCCGCGGCACTCCTAGTCCCTGTGGAGATGGGGGAGGGTCGAACTCCCCGTCCAAGGCCTGCGCGCGGATCGCGTCTACGAGCGTAGTCGGCGATTTTGTTCTCGCGGAACGAGGCGCGCACCGACACGCTCCCCGTTCTCGCCAGGCCGTGAATCTTTGGCCCGCCTACCGGCCACTCGGCGGGCCGCAGCTCCGCTGATGGCGCCCTTCCCGGCCCGCGGAGCGGGGACCGGGAGGACGTCTCACTGACTAGGCAGCGAGAGCGTAAGAAGTGTTGGCAGTTGTCTGCCTGCCGTTCGGATTAACGAGGAGGAACGGCGTTCCTCGGCTCGCGGCGGTCCGTCTGCCTGCCCTGTCGAAACCACGCATCCCCGTGTCCGCTATCGGACGCCCGGTTTTCTCGGGCAACACAATTGTACGGGTAGTGAAGGGTTCGGGAAGCATTTGGACCCTGTTGTGCGCCGCCTTCCTTGCGGCGTGCTCGCCCGCGTCGACGCCCCCGCGATCGGCGAGCCCGGTGCTCGAGACGGCGCCGAGCACAATGGCGGCAAACACGACGACGCCCGCGCCTTCGCCGGCCGCGACATCTCCGGCGCCCGCGGTGCGGTACGTCGCGATTGGTGCGTCCGACAGCGTCGGCGTCGGCGCGACCGATCCGGCGAAGGGGTCGTGGCCGGCGCGGATCGCGGCGCGGCTGCCGGCGGGATCCACGTACGTGAACCTCGGAGTCTCGGGGTCGATCGCATTGCAGGCGGGCCGCGAACAGGTGCCCGGCGCGATCGCGCAGCGGCCGACCCTGGTCACGATCTGGCTAGCCGTCAACGATCTGAACGCGACGATCGATCGCGGGTCGTACACCGATGCGCTCGGCGGGATCGTCGAGGCCCTCGTGCAGCGAAGCGATGCGGCGATCTTCGTCGGCAACGTCCCTGATCTTCGTACCGTCCCGGCTTACGCGAGCGTCGACAAGCTCGTCCTCCTGGCGCGCATCAACGCATACAACGATGCGATCGCCCAGATCGCCGCGCGCAGTCCGACACGCGTCTTCGTGGTCGATCTCTTCAATGGGAGCGCCGATGTCGTATCGACGGCGACCGTCGCGCAGGACGGATTCCATCCATCTGACGCGGGCTATCAGCTGATTGCGGACCGCTTCGCGAACGCGATGCGTGCGAAAGGCGTGCCCCTGCGAAGCTAGTCCGCGGGACTCTCGACTGCGACGCGCTGCGCCGGCACGGAGGTCGGCATGATGTGGCGCACCGCCCCGGCCATGATCGCGCAGCCCGCAGTCATGAACACCACGCCGATCAGCAGCACGACGCGCGGGTCGGCCACGCCGAGCAGCGCGGCGGCGATGAAGGGTGCGGCGGTGCCACGAAGTCCCATGAGCAGTGATTGGGCTGTCGCGTATTCACCGATCCGATCCCGCGGCGCGATCTGCACGATGTTCGTGAAGAAGGTGATCTCGCCGCCTGCGTTCACGATCCCGGCCACGATCGCGACCGGGATGAGAAGCCACACGTCGGCGGCCGCGATGTAGCCGATCGGAACCAGGAGCGTCACCACGGTGTTTACGAGCGTCAGCCGGATCGATGAGCCACGGTCGATCATCCGGCCCCAGATGATGTACGCCACGACCATCGTCCCTGACGACACGGCGGTCATGGCGCCGATGAACGAGTTGGACGCGTTGAAGTGATCGACGAGCAGGATCGGGTACACCGCGACGTTCATGAGATTGCCGATACCGAACACCGTGAACGACAGGAGAAGCCGCCGATATTTGTGGTCCGCCCAGACGCCCCTCGCGATGTCCGGGAGAGATCGGCGTGCCGGGGCTTTCGGCGTGCCGTCGTAGCGGACCCAGAAGAACGCGATCGCACCCGGCAGGCCGATGAGGGCCGCGGCGGCGAACACCCACGACGCGGGGATCACGTCGATGAACGTCCCCGCCACTGCCGCTGAGGCGATCCCGGTTACGGCGGCACCAATGCGCACGTTCGCCATGGCCTGAGCCCGCTCCCGGTCGGGGTAAATGCCGTGCATGAGCGCGGTGTAGGCGCCGATGTTCGCCACGCTGATCACGAAGAAGACGACCGTCGTCATCGCGAGCATCAGCGGTGTCGCGGCGACCAGGACGCCGGCGAGGAACGTCGCCCGGGCCAAGGTGACCGTTCCTGCTACCACCCGCACCAGAGGAAGCCCGTGGAGCAGATACGCCGAGATCGGAGAGAGCAGGTGACCCACGAACGGGGCGGCGACCACGATGGCGACGTCCGTCGTGGATCCACCGAGGCGCCGAACCACGATCGGCATGAAAGTGACGAGGACGGCGATGTAGACGCCACCGCAGATGGCGCTGAAGGTGTCGATCCGAAAGTTGCGGCGGACGCGCGCGGGTGCCCAGTTGCCTTCCATCCGAGGACAAAACGCTAGCGCGCGAGCGGTGTTTTCCGGAAGACCCTCTTAGGGGCGATCTCGTGGCGGACCGAAGTCAGTTCGTGGCCGGTATCCACCCGGTCTCGGTCCGAAGCCGCGCCGCGGTCCATAGCGGCTCGGCGGGCCGCCCCGGAACCCGCCACCGGTGCGCGGGCCGAAGGGGGCCGGCCCGCGAGCGCCGGGCGCGGTCGAGCTGATCACGACGCGCCGGTTCGGGTCGATGCCCACCGATTCGGTCTTGACGCCCGGCGTGTCCTGCACGGCGAGATGCACGATCCGCCGCTCGTAGGCAAGCATCGGCTCGAGCGTCACCGCCTGTCCGGTCGCGCGCACACGCGAGGCGACCCGCTGCGCGATCTCGCGCAGCTGCTCCTCACGCCTGCGCCGGTACCCCTCGATGTCCACCGGGATATGTACCGTGCGACCGACGCGGCGCGAGGTGATCGCGGATGTGATCTGTTGGAGCGCGACCAGGTTCTCGCCACCGCGGCCGATCAAAGCACCCAGGTCCGGACCGAGGACCTCGACCCCCTCGTGCCGTTCCCGGTCGTCGAGGGTCACTTCCGCGTCGATGCCCATGAGGGCGAGCAGGTCTTTGAGCACCCCTGCGCCCGCGGCGAGCTCCTCGGCGAATGCCGGCGATGAGGCGTCCTCGGGCTCCTCGTCGCGCTCGCGAAGCGCATCGGGACGCCGTGGTACCTCTGCCTCGTCGATGACTGGCTCGGGCTCGGGCGCGGTCTCCTCCTCCTGGAACGTGAGGAGCACGCGCGCGTCCTCGCCGCCGATGCCCAGCACGTTCGCGGGCTTGCCCTTTTCGAGGACCTCGATATCCACGTCGGTCCGCTTTTTCC
>VBIL01000061.1 GCA_005879975.1 Chloroflexota bacterium | reverse complement strand
TGCTGCTCGCCGCGAATACCGGCTTCACCGGCTTCCCGCGGCTTGCCTCGGTGCTCGCGAACGACCGCTTCATGCCGCGGCACTTCGCCGACGTGGGCTCCCGCCTCGCGTTCAACACGGGGATCGCCTCGCTCGCGGTTCTGGCCGGGCTCATCCTCGCGGCGTTCGGCGGCAGCGTGAACGCGCTCGTCCCGCTCTACACGATCGGCGTGTTCCTCGCCTTCACCCTTTCGCAGTCGGGCCTCGTTCGGCGCTGGTGGCGCCTCCGCAACCCCGGCTGGCGGCTTTCGATGGCGATCAACAGCTTCGGCGCGGCCGTCACAGGGACGGTGCTCGTCGTTGTCGCCGTGACCAAGTTCCAGCTCGGCGCATGGATGGTGCTGCTGCTCATCCCGCTGCTGGTCGCGCTCCTGTATGGCATCCACCGCCACTACCAGACCGTGCAGGACGCGCTCGTGCTCTCCGGTCCGGAGCCGCGCGTGCCCGTCTTCGCCGCGCCCGTGGTTATCGTGCCGATCGCGCGCCTGGACCGGGCGGCAATGCAGGCACTGGCGTTCGCCCGTTCGGTCTCCCCGAGCGTGAAAGCGGTCCACATCTCCACCTCGCGCGCGAGCGCGGATGAGTTCCGCCGCCGCTGGGCACGCCTCGGAACGGACATCGACCTGGACGTGCTTGAGTCCCCGTTCCGTTCGCTCGTGCAGCCGCTCCTGCGCTATATCGACGCGATCGATAAGTCCGACGACCGGCCGATCACTGTGGTTCTCTCGGAATTCGTGCCACGCCACTGGTGGGAGTGGTTCCTCCACAGCCAGACCGCGTTCCGTCTCAAGGCGATGCTGCTCTTCCGCCCGAACACGATCGTCATCGATGTCCCCTATCACTTCCAGGACACCGCCGACCTGAGCCGAGGTTAGACTCCCGCACTCATGCAGCCGAAGCGCATCCTCGTCGCGCTCGCTGGGACGAGCGCGGACCCCGACATCATTCGCCTCGTCGCTTCGATCGCAAAGCCCGCGAAGGCGCAGGTCATCGGCATCCACGTGATCGAGGTTCGCTGGAACCTCCCGTTGGACGCGGTGATGGAGCAGGAGCTCGATCGAGGCGAGGAGCTTCTCGAAAGCTCGAAGAAGGTCGCCGATCAAGCCGGCCTGATGCTTGAGACCGAGCTGCTTCAGGCGCGCGACGCAGCGGCGGCGATCGTGGACACGGCCGTGGAGCGCAAGTGCGATCTCATCGTGGTGGCGATGCCGTACCGGAAGCGCCTGGGGAGGGTGTATGTCGGACGGACCGTCCAGAATGTGTACGTGAACGCGCCATGCGCGGTCCTCGCGTATCGTCAGGAAGAGACCAGGTGAACGTCGTGATCGTCGGCTGTGGCCGCGTGGGTGGATTCCTGGCGGGTCTGCTCGACGCGGAGGGTCATCGCGTAAGCGTCGTGGACATCGCGTCCGAAAGCCCCGCCCGCGCCGAGCGTGCCTGGTTCCCGCATCTGCCGCACTCATTCAAGGGCGAGACGATCCATGGGGATGGGACCGATCTCGACATCCTCCGGCAGGCGGGTGTGGAGCGGGCGGACGCGGTCCTGGCCCTGACCGAGGGCGACAACCGGAACCTCATGGCCGCGCAGATCGCGCAGAAGATCTTCGGCGTGAAGCGTGTGATCGCCAAGGTGAACGATCCGGTTAGGGCACAGACCTACCGGAAGATGGGCATCGACACGTTCTCCCGGACGACAATCCTCGGCACGCTCCTGCACGCCATGCTGCAGGATGATCGCGAGGTTGGCGAGGTGCTCATCCGCAAGTCGCTCGCGCACGAAGAGGACCTGGCCCACGAGCCGGTGAAGGCACGATAAGGTGTATTTCGTCGTTGCCGGGGCTGGAGAGGTCGGGTTCCATCTCTCGCAGGCGCTTCTCGAGGCCGGGCACGAGGTGACGATCATCGAGGCCGACCGGCGCCGTGCGAACTTCGTCCAGGACAAGCTCGGCTCGATCGTCATGAACGCAGCCGCGGACGAGGGGCGCGCGCAGATGGAGGCGGGCTGTTCGCGCGCCGATGCGCTCATCGCCGTGACCGGCGACGATGCGAAGAACCTCGTCATCTGCCAGCTGGCGAAGCTGAACTGCCATACGCCACGCGTGATCGCGCGCGTGAACAACCCCAAGAACGAGATCGTCTTCAAGACGCTCGGCATCGACGAGACGATCTCCTCGACCCGCGTGCTCATGAACGTCATCGAGCAAGAGCTTCCCTCGGGCGGCTTCATGCCGATCATGCCGCTCGCCGGCACGGACATCGAAATGATCGAGGCCGACGTCGCTCCGGGCACGCCCCCCGCCGGCAAGACCATCGGCAGCCTGCGTCTGCCGAGCGGCGCACTGGTGGCCGGCGTCTTTCGCAAGGGCAAGCTCTTGCACGCCGACGAGGACACCAAACTGGAGATCGGCGACCGCGTGATCGTCTTCGCGGCGACAGCGTCCGAGAGCGAGGTCCGCAAGGCCCTCGTCGGCTAGCACCTTCCGTCGCGTCGTCGCCGTCGGCGCGGGCAAGGGCGGTGTCGGCAAGTCCACCGTCGCGCTCGGCCTCGCGAAGGCGCTCCGTCGCAACGGCGCGGTGGGCATCCTCGACCTTGACCTCTATGCGCCGGACATTCCGGCGATGCTCGGGATCGCCCATACCAAGTGGTCCCACGTGTGGACGCTCGCACGGACGACCGGCGCCCACACGCGCGAGAGTCCCGTCGAGCACGAGGGCCTGTTCGTCGCCTCGACCGGGTTCCTTCTCGGTGAGGACCAGCCGATGGGTTTCGAAGCATCGACCCTCGAGCTGCTGGCGCGGCATCTCATCGACGAGGTGGCCTGGCCGGCGCTCGACTACCTCGTGGTGGACCTGCCCGCCGGAACGTCCGCTGTGCAGCACGTCCTCGCCCCACGCTTGAAGGTGAGCGGCGCAATTGTCGTGGTCACACCGCAGCGCGTCGCGCACCTCGACACGCAGAAGGTCGTCCGCCTGTACCAGCGCCTGCGGACACCTGTCCTTGGCGGTGTCGAGAACATGGCCTTTCTGCGGTGCCCGCACTGCGGCAAAGAGGTCGAGCTCTTCCCTCCCGCGGACCAGGCGCACACGATCTGGGAGATGGGCGTCGAGCGCCTCGCGCGGCTTGCGTTCGCCCCGATCGAATTGCAGCTGGCGGCCCTCGACGGCTTGGCCGATCAAATCGCCGCGAAGCTCGACGCGTCCTAGCGGCTACACGTGATACGGGACGTCGATCACCGCCACCTTTGGGTGGCCGAAAAGCCGCAGCTTGAGGCGCAGCGATTGGTCGTGCAGCGGAAGCAGCCACGGATGCCGTGGAACGATGCCCGAGAGCACCACGACAACGCGATGGTCGGGATCGTCGGCGGAGATCGCGTCGATCGCGGTGACTACCTGTTCGATCGGATCGCGGCCCGCGGCGAGCTGAACGAATTCGGCACCGAAAGCCGCACCCAGGCGCCGAAGCCGCTTTCGGGTCAGGGCGCTGTCCTCGCCCGGAAGCTGGAGGACGGTAAGGTGCGACGCGACCGATCTCGCATATCCGAGCGCTCGCAGCGCGGACGCGTCCGGACTTCTGATCGGCACGACGGCGTGGAGAGGCGCGGCACGCGGGAAGGAAAGGGGTTCTTCGACGGTGAGCGCTCGCATCCATACAAGGCTCCTCGCGGTCCGCTCAACGCTGTGTCAACGCACGGGGCGAATCGCTCAACAATCGCTCAACGTTCAACGCTCGTCTGAGCGGAAGCGGTAGCCCACGCCGGGTTCGGTGGTGAGGTAACGCGGCTCTTGGGGATCGTCCTCGATCTTGCGGCGGAGCCGTGCGACGTAGACGTGTAGGTAATGGGATTCGTCGCCGTAATCTGGTCCCCAGACTTGCTGCAGCAGCATGCGATCCGTGAGCACCTT
>VBIL01000060.1 GCA_005879975.1 Chloroflexota bacterium | reverse complement strand
CCCTCGGGGAGCGCCTGGATCTGGTCGACGATCTCCTGCACGGTCTGCGCGACGATGGGGACGCCGTGGTTGGGACAATGCGGCACGCCGACACGTGCGAAGAGCAGACGCATGTGGTCGTAGATCTCGGTCACCGTGCCGACCGTCGACCGGGGATTCCGCGTGGAACCCTTCTGATCGATCGAGACGGCGGGCGAGAGGCCCTCGATGAAGTCGACGTCGGGCTTCTCCATCTGACCGAGGAACTGCCGCGCGTAGGCGGAGAGCGACTCGACGTAGCGGCGCTGCCCTTCCGCGTAGATCGTGTCGAACGCGAGCGACGACTTGCCGGATCCGGAGAGCCCGGTGATCACGACCATCTTGTCGCGCGGAATTCGGACGTCGATGTTCTTCAGGTTGTGCTCGCGCGCGCCCTTGACGTAAATGTGATCGAGGGGCATCAGGCGACCGGAGGCGCAGGTGTCGTCCGGAGCGCGCGCATCACGAGCCAGAGATACGCGAGCCACAACGGGAGCGCGGCGAGGCCGCCGGATAGCGCCTCGCCGGCGCCTGGCCGGAACGAGTACGGAGCCGCCGGGACCAGCGCATATGAGAGCGCCTGATAGATCCCCATCGGCAGAAGCACGATGGTGGCGATACCGAAGATCGCGGTGCCGAGCATGAGGTAGCCCCGATAGAGGCCGCTCTGACGCTCGTCAGGCCGCCCGAGCGATCGGCGCGCGAGCCAGTGCGCACCCCAGAAGACACCTCCAAAGATCACGAACGTGACGCCTCGCACCAGGTCCTCCCCCATCCGCCGCTCGCGGTCGTCCTTCAGGATCGGCGGGATGGGCTGCGGTATGGGCGGACAGGGCTGGTTCGGCGCGCACAGGGGAGCGATCGCCGGGACCGGTTGCGGGGTCGGGCCTCCGTAGATCACGTCGAGGCCGAAGCCGGCGGCGAGGACGAAGGCGAGGATCCCCGCCACGCCTATCGAGAGCGCAATCACGCCCGCAAGCGATGCGAGATAGAGGTAGACCCGCAGCAAACTGCTGAGGGACAGGTCGACACCCTCGCGGCCACGCTGCAGGAAGAGCACGACCAGCAGCGCGAGGCCGCCGAGGACCGCCAGTCCGGTGAGCACCCCGAAGAGCATGGCCTAGGGCCCGCGCCGCCGCCGGCCGCCAGCGCGGATGACTCGCGCCGTCGTGCCGACGGGCTCGGCCGATGCCTCGAGGCTCTCCGGCCCCTGCTCGAGCACCATGAGACCGCGGAGCTCTACTACCTCGTCACGAAGCAACGCGGCCTTTTCGAACTCGAGGTCCTTGGCGGCCCGCTTCATCTGGCCCTCCAGGTCCTTGATGAGACGCAGGAGCTCGTCCTTCGGCAGTGACCCCGCGGCGAGCGGTCGGCGAGCTTTCTCATTGACGCCCTCGACATCCGCGACGTCGCGCAGACGGAGTCCGATGTCGCGGATGGCCTTCACGATGGTCTGCGGGTCGATCCCGTGCTCCGTGTTATAGGCGACCTGGATCTCGCGGCGCCGATCTGTCTCGTCTATCGCGGCTTTCATCGACGCGGTGACCCGATCGGCGTACATGATCACGCGGCCCTCGACGTGGCGAGCGGCTCGTCCGATCACCTGGATGAGCGAACCTTCCGACCGCAGATAGCCCTCCTTGTCCGCGTCGAGGATCGCAACGAGGGTGACCTCGGGGAGATCGATACCCTCGCGAAGGAGGTTTACGCCGACCACGACGTCATACACGCCGAGGCGAAGGTCGCGGAGGATCTCGACGCGCTGCAACGTCTCGATCTCCGAGTGGAGGTACTGCACCTTGATGCCCATCTCGCGGAGGTAATCGGCGAGGTCCTCGGCCATTTTCTTGGTGAGCGTCGTGACGATCGCGCGCTGGCCTCTCTCGACACGAAGATTGAGCTCGGCGAGGAGATCGTCGATCTGGCCCTCGGTCTTGCGGACCTCGATCTGGGGGTCGATGAGGCCGGTCGGCCGGATGATCTGCTCGATCACTCGCGGGGAATGCTCGAGCTCGTAAGGGCCCGGTGTGGCCGAGACGTAGATCGCCTGATCCAAGCGCTGCTCGAACTCCTCGAAGGTGAGGGGACGGTTGTCGAGCGCGCTCGGAAGACGGAACCCGTAGTCGACGAGGATCTCCTTGCGCGAACGGTCGCCGCCATACATGCCGCGGACCTGCGGCATCGAGATGTGGGACTCGTCGATGAACGCGAGAAAGTCCGGCGGGAAGTAATCGAGAAGGGTCCAAGGTCGGCTGCCCGCCGGCCGGCGCGCCAGGTGTCGCGAGTAGTTCTCGACACCCGCGCAGGTGCCGGTCTCGCGGAGCATCTCGAGATCGAAGTTCGTCCGCTGGCGTAGCCGCTGGGCCTCCAGGAGCCGCCCGGCGTCCTCGAGCTCCTTCACGCGGTCGACGAGCTCGGCCTCGATGTCTTTGATCGCCTCCATGAGCTTCTCGCGCGGGGTCACAAAGTGTCGCGCCGGATAGATATCCATCTTCTCGCGCTCGGCGAGCACCTCGCCGGTCAATGGGTCGAGCTCGGTGATCCGCTCGACGTCGTCGCCGAAGAACTCGATCCGCACGGCGAGCTCCTCGTATGCCGGCTGAATCTCGAGCGTATCGCCGCGCACCCGGAACTTCCCACGCATGAGATCGGTGTTCGTGCGCTCGTACTGGATGTCGACCAGATGCCGGAGCACCGTGTCGCGCCGAACCCGCTCGCCTTTGTTCAAGCGGACGGTGACAGCGCCGTAGTCGACGGGCGCACCGAGGCCATAGATGCACGAGACGGAGGCGACAATGATTACGTCCCGCCGCTCGAACAGCGACCGCGTCGCTGAATGACGCATCCGGTCGATCTCTTCGTTGCGCGAGCTGTCCTTTTCGATGTACGTGTCGCTCCGCGCGATGTACGCCTCGGGCTGGTAGTAGTCGTAATACGAGACGAAGTACTGGACCGCGTTTTCGGGAAAGAACTCCTTGAACTCGCCGTAGAGCTGAGCCGCGAGCGTCTTGTTGTGCGCGAGGACCAGCACCGGGCGCCCGGACTCGGCGATGACCTTCGCCATGGTCACCGTCTTCCCCGAGCCCGTTACACCACGGAGGGTCGTGTGGCGCTCGCCACTTTGGAGGGCGCCGAGTAGGCCGGCCGCCGCGCCAGGCTGGTCTCCGGCGAGACCCCACGGGAGGACCAACCGGAACGGCGCCTTTGCCGCCGGTCGATCGAGGGGGACTTGAAGGGTGCCGTTCTGGGGCATGCCTACCTTCATTCTAGAACAGACGTTCTGGTACTATCGCGCTCCCCAAACTGAGTCCCATTGTCGCGCATCAACACCAGTTCGACTCCCGTTCACTTGTCACCGCTTGCTACAGTTCGCGCCCAATCGCCCGGTAGAGGAAGGAAAGAGTGGAAGATCGTTCGCGCCGCCGTGCCCGGCTCGTGCTCATCGTGGGGATGTTGTTCGCGCTAGGCGCCGGGGTGGCGACCTTCTTCTATGCCCAGACCCAGAAGTCGGAAGCCCCGGCCCCGATCCCGACCACCCAGATCGTCGTCGCCGCACGTGACATTCCTCCCAAGACGCAGATCACCCCCGGCGACATCAAGCTCGTGAAGATGAACAGCGAGGCCGTGCCGGCAAGCGCAGTCTCCGATAGCGCGCAGGTCGTCGGCCGGATCACGCTGGTTGGTATCACCACCGGTGAGCCAATACTTCCAACCAGACTCGCCGGTCCGAACGGGGCCGCCTTCGTCGTAATCCCGTCCGAGGCACTCGGCGCCAACGGCGCCCCGAACCCCGGCTCGCCGAACTACCGAGCGATGTCAATCACGGTTGCCGACGCCCAAGCCGCCGGTGGGGCGGTCCAGCCCGGTGACATCGTCGACGTGCTCTACACGCTCAACTTCTCCCCCGACAAATACCTGGTCAACCCGCAGCCACAGCGAAACAGCACGGACGTGTCCGCAAGGATCGTCCTCGAGCGGGTGCCGATCCTCGCGCGGACGCTATCCGTCTACGTGATCCGGACGGACGCGGCGACGGCCGAGCGCATCGGCTATCTCACCGCAGCAGGCGGGAGCCTCCAGTTCCTTCTCCGCGGGCCCAAGGACGACCGGGCAACGGGGACAACCGGGGCAACGTTCCGGACCGTTCAGCCCGAGGTCAAGATCCAGATCCCGGAGAAGATCACGCCCTAGCGCGGCTCAGCTCGGTCCAGGCCGCACGCACTCGCTCGCGGGTCCGCTCGCGGTCGCCGTCGTTCACGATGACGGTATCCGCGGCCGCCCGAAAGCGTTCCTCGCTCAGCTGGGTCGCGAGGCGGAGCTCCGCCTCGCGCGGCCGCATGCCACGCGCCGCGAGGCGTTCGATCATCGTTTCGCGCGGAGCGACGACGACCCACACACGGTCGCAAGCCTTTCGGAGATCGCCTTCAAGAAGCTTGATCGCCTCCACGACGAGCACCGCGTCATCGGGCAGCATCGCTCTGGCCTCGAGGACGCGCGAGATCACGCGCGGGTGGAGGATGCGTTCGAGACGCTGCAGTTTCATCGGATCGCCGAAGACCTCGGCCGCCAGCTTCGTTCGGTCGATCTCCTTCTCCTCGTCGAGGATCTTGGTTCCGAACTGTTGGATGATCGCGCTGTAGCCGACCGTCCCGCGGAGCTGCTCGTCGTGCACGAGAGCGTCCGCGTCGAGCACCTTCGCGCCGAGCTCTCGCAGCATCCCGCCGACCGTCGACTTCCCCGCGCCCATCGGCCCGGTGAGTCCCACGACGAACGCCGTCACTCGCTCCTCTCGCTCTCTTTCGCCCACTCTTCATAGAGCTCGCGCAGGGAGCGCGCGAGAGCTTCGTGCTCTTCGCCGATCCGGCGGGTCTCGAGATAGTTCCCGCCCTGCGCGATCTGGCTGACCTTCTCTTCTAGCTGCTTGAGCTGAAGCTCCATGGCTCCGATCCGTGCCTCCAGCGCTCGCATGCCCTCGACTCGCCGGACCGCCGACGCCTTCGCGCTCGAACGACCCACGGCGCCGGGGGTCCTGTCCCGGCTCCGGGCTCGCTCGCTCCGCGTACCCTTCCCGGTACTCCGCGACCGCTTCGCGGTCGCGTCACCGGGCCCCTGGGGCACCCGCGCGTCGCGAGCGATTCCCGTCGCCGTGCCACCCCCGGCGCCAGCGTCGTCGAGCTTGGGCATCGGCAGCTCGGCCCCCGAGGCGCGCAGGCGCTGGAGGCCGGACCAGTTGCCCTCAAAGCGTTTCAGCACTCCAGCTTCAATGGGCCAGATCTCGCTGGCGAGCTTGTCGATGAAGTAGCGGTCGTGTGAAACGAAGAGCAGCGCGCCTTCGAATGCATCGAGCACGGTCTCGAGCTGCTCGCGAGCGAGAAGATCGAGGTGATTGGTCGGTTCGTCGAGGACGAGGAGATTCGCGTGGCGCGCGGCAAGCCGGGCCAGTGCGAGGCGACTTCGCTCTCCGCCCGACAGCACTCCGACGCTCTTGAAGACGTCCTCGCCTCGGAAGAGAAAGCGCGCCAGATGGTCGCGAGCCTCGGCGTCGTTCATTCCGCCGGTCACCTTCATCGCGTCGAGCACGGTGTCGTCGCCACCCAGCTCAAGCTGCGCCTGCGCGAGGAAACCCACGCGCGCGGTCGGCGCGGATTGAACGAGACCCTCGAGCGCGGTGAGATCGCCGACGAGCGTGCGCACCAACGTGGTCTTCCCTGCGCCATTCGGTCCGACGACCGCGATGCGGGCATCCCGGGCGATACGCAGCATCCCGGTGCGAACGAGCGGCTCGCCGTACCCGACCGCGAGCGGAGTCGTCTGCACGACCGTGTCTCCGGCCAGATGGGCTGCCTCGAGGCGCCAGCCGTGCCGCTGTGCGTGCTCCGGCGCCTCGATGCGTTCGACTCGCGCGAGCTTCTTTCCTCGGCCGCGCGCTTCCTTTGAGCGCTGACCCGCGCCGTACCGACGGATGAACTCTTCCGTGCGCTCGATCTCGACGGCCTGGCGCGCCGCCGCCTTCTCGGTGGCCGCCTCACGGTCGGCACGTTGCCGTGCATACGAGGAATAGCCGCCGCGGTACTCCACGACCGTTCCCTTCTCGAACGACAGCGTGCGGCTGGTCACGCGATCGAGGAACCATCGGTCATGGCTGCTCACCAAGATTGTTTCGTCCTGCTCGATAAGGAATCGCTCGAGCCACTCCAGCGCGGCGACATCGAGATGGTTCGTTGGCTCGTCCAGCAGGAGGAGATCCGGATCGTCGAGCAGCAGCCGCGCGAGACCGAGTCGTGTGCGCTCACCGCCAGAAAGCGTCGCGACCTGGCGGTCCCGCAGACCGGCGAGACCAAGCCCGCCGAGAACACGCCCTACTGTCGCTTCGAAGTCGTAGCCGCCCGCGTGCTCGAACTGATGTTGCACTTCGGAATAGCGCTCAAGGAGCTCTTGGTCACCGCTTCCCAGCCGGGGTTCGATCTCGCGCATCTCGCCCTCGAGCTCCCGGAGATGCACGGCCGCTCCGAGCGCATGGTCTCCCACGGTCCCAAGTGCGCCGGTAAGGACCTCCTGCTCCATGAAACCGATGCGCGTGCCGCGAGCGAGAGCGATATTTCCGGCGTCGGCCGATTCAAGCCCGGCCGCGATCCGGAGCAACGTCGTCTTGCCGACGCCGTTGGGACCGACGAGCCCGACTCGGTCGCCGTGCGCGAGGCGGAACGAGATATCGCTGAACACGAGCCGCTCGCCGAAGCGTTTCGCGACGGCCTGGACGGAAAGGACGCTCATCTACGGACAATGGTGAGACAGATCGCGCGGACTAGCATGCGGTCGCGTTGCGGAGCCTTCACTTCGTCGAGCGGGAGCTCGATCTCCGAGAGCCGCTCCCGCGGATCGGCTACGGACCCGATCTGGCTGCGCTCGAACCAGAGCGTCCCTCCGCGGTCCTAGTCAGCCTCGCTAGGGGTGGTGCTCCATCCAAGCTTCGTCGGGTCGATCTCATCACAGGCGCGGTGCAGAGAGGCGACTCGATCCGAGGGAGCCTCCGCGACGCCTGGAGCGGGGATGACCTTTGGGTCCTCGCGACGTACGCACTTCATCGCGTCTCCCGCGACCTGTCGGTGAAAGAGACCCTCAAAGTCCCTCACTTCCTCCATCGACTGGTACCCCTTTTGTCGGCAAGGTTTCTCGCCCTCTCGCAGCGCGAACGCAAGCGCACGAGTGTTCTCTCCCTCAGGACCGCCACGCTTCAGGTCGTGACGATGCCCACGCCCGACATTTCCGTCGACCACGACGACGGGTGCGTCGTCCCGTCGTTCTGGTCCGGCGAAGCGCGCGGCTTCGACACCGATCTCAAGCCAACTCCCGACCGTCGCGACCTGCCGCTGGGGCTCA
>VBIL01000069.1 GCA_005879975.1 Chloroflexota bacterium | reverse complement strand
CGGGCCGTTGTGTCAACGCCGCACCTACAAGCAGTCCGCCGTTCGACCCACCGGAGATCGCGAGGCGCTCGGGCCTTGTCCATCCACTGGAGACGAGTGTCTCGGCGGCGGCGTGAAAATCATCGAACACGTTCTGCTTGTTCACGAGCATGCCCGCGCGGTGCCAGCGCTCGCCGTATTCGCCGCCGCCGCGCAGATTCGGCAGAGCGAAGAGGCCGCCCGCCTCCACCCACGCCGCCGCACCCGGGTAGTACGCCGGCGTGCGGGAGATGTTGAAGCCGCCGTACCCGGTGAGGAGCGTCGGCACATCCTTCGTGGGCCGAACGTCCTTGCGGTGCACGAGGAACATCGATATGTCCGTCCCATCGCGTGACCGGTACGTCGTCTGCTCCACGGCGACGCGCTGCGGGTCGAGACGGGGCGGCATAGGCAGTCGCACGAGCTCCTCCCGTTCGCCGGTCCGGGCGTCGGCGACGAACGCGATCGGCGGCTGCGTGAATGACTGGAATGTGTACCCGATTCGATCGCCGGCGACCTCAGCTTGAACGAATTCGATCGCGCCGAGTGACGGAAATGCGATAGCCCGCTCACCTGAGCCCTCGAGGTCGTACGTCGCCAGCCGCGAGGTCGCGCGGACCAGGCGAAGCACGCTCAGGCGATCACGCGTCCGATCGAAGCCCTGAATGACGTGCTCGCCCTCCGGAATGACCGTTTGCCAGCGTGACGCGGCCGGATCCTCGCATGAAGCGCTCACGATGCGGTAGTTCGGCGCGTCGAGGTTCGTCCGGAGCCAGAGGCGGCCGTCGTCGTACGGAGCCCCTTCGGCGATCGCGTCGAGCCCCTCCATCGCGATCACCAGGCCGCGACCCGGATGCTCGCGGTCCATCACGTAGAGATCGGTACGCGCCCATCCCTTCATGGCGGTGAAGAGGACCCAACGGCCGTTCGGGGACGTCGCCACACCGGGCATGTCTTCCTTCGGGCGACCCTCGCCGAAAACGAGCACGTCCTTGCTCGGGTCGTCGCCGAGGTGATGGAACCGGACCCGCCCGAAGTAGTTCTCGTCGCCCGGCGGCACCGAGCCCGGCGCGGGAAGGACGGTGTAATAGAAGCCGGCGTGCACCCAGGCGACGGTCGACCACTGCGTATGCGGGATGCGATCGCCGAGCTCCTTGCCGGTCGCGGTCTCGATGACGTGGAGGGTCGACATCTCGTCGCCGCCTCGCGACAGCCCGTACGCCACGTAGCGGGCGTCGGGCGACGGGTAGTACCAGTCGAGCGTGACGAGGCCCGCCGCGTCGGCGGCGTTCGGGTCGACGAGCGCGCGATCGGGCGAGTTGATGGCGTCGCGCACGTAGAGGACCGTCTGTTTCTGCTCGCCCTCACGGCGCGAGTGAAAGATCCGGCCCGCGACCGGACGCGGAGTCCCGAGCAGGCCGATGGAGAGCAGCTCGCGCAGCCGACGAGCGAGCTGGGCTCGCTGGGGCAGCGCGTCCAGCGTCGCGCGAGTTCTCGCGTTCTGGGCGTCGCTCCAGTCACGCACGCGCTTCGAGGCGTCGTCCTCGAGCCAGCGGTACGGATCGGCGACACGCACGCCATGCAACGTGTCGACGATGTCGTCGCGCGGAGTGGGCGGAGGAGGGGGGATCGTCACGGCGTCCAGCGTACGCGGCATAAACTCGGCTCGTGCTCGAGACCGCCCCCGCGCCGGTGAGCGCGCGGCTACTGGAAGACCGAAACCGCGAACGTCTCGCCCGCGCCAACGCGCTCCTGCAGCGGCTGGAGTCAGAAAGAGATGCCGACGCGCGACGGAACATCCTCCCGCTCAACGACATCCATCGCGAGATCTCGAATCTGATGAGCGAGTGCGGGATCTGCGTGTCCATGCATCCCGACAAGGAAGTCCGCGACACGGCCGAGCGACTGCAACGCGAGGCGTCCGAATTCAGCCAGACGGTGCTGCAGAGCACGCCGGCATACGACGCCCTCGGGCGAGCCGAGGGCCTCGCGCCGCTGGAGCGTCGCTTTGTGGAGCTTGTTCGGATGGACATGAAGCGCGCCGGGGTCGAACTCGGTCCCGCCCACCGGGACCGCGCCCGCGGGCTCCGTGCCGAGCTGACGAGGCTCGGGCAGGACCACGCGCGGAACATCCGCGACGACACCCGCCACGTGGCTCTCGAGAGCGACGGCGAGCTCGATGGACTCCCGAGCGACTACACCAGAGCCCATACCCCCGGCCCCGACGGCAAGGTCCGGATCAGCACGAACCCGCCGGACCTGACCCCAGTGATGACCTACGCACACAGCGAACGTCTGCGGAAAGAGCTGCAGCGGGCCAACGAGGACCGGGCCCCGGCGAATCTCGACGTGCTGCGCCGGCTCACGACGACGCGCCACGAGCTCGCAGTGCTTCTCGGTTATCCGACATGGGCGCACTACAACCTCGAGGAGCGCATGGTCGGGACGCCCGAGGCGCTCGTGCGGTTCATCGATGAGGTCGACGAGGTCGCACAGCCAGCCGCGCGCGCGGAGCTCGCCGAGCTCCTCGCGGAGAAACGGGTCGACCATCCCGACGCGACCTCGGTCGGGTCCTGGGAGCGCCTCTACTACACCAACCGCGTGAAGGCGAAGCGCTTTCGATTCGACGCGCAGGAGGTGCGGCCGTACCTCGAGTACCGTCGTGTGCGGCAGGCGATCCTCGACCTGAACGCCAGGCTTTTCGGCATGAGATTCGCACCGGTCGTACACGAAGAGCGCTGGCATCCCTCCGTCGAGAGCTTCGACGTCACGATCGATGGGCGCCCGAGCGGGCGGATCTCGCTCGACATGCATCCACGCGAGGGGAAGAACAAGTGGTTCTTCAACGCGCCCCTTGTGGTTGGGGTGGGCGGAGTGCAGGAGCCGCACAGTGTGCTCTGCTGCAATTTCCCGGATCCGGCGGCCGTGGCGGGCCCCGCGTTGATGGAGCACCAGCAGGTGGTGACGTACTTCCACGAGTTCGGGCACCTCGTGCACGGCCTCGCGCGCGGCGACGTCTCCTATGTCCGCCTCTCGCGGACCGAGGGCGACTTCATGGAGGCGCCCTCGACGTTCCTGGAGGAGTGGATCTACGACCACGCGGTGCTGTCGACCTTCGCGACGCACACCGATACCGGCGCCGCCATACCCGTCGAGCTCGTCCAACGCCTGCGCGCAGCGCGCGATTTCGGGCGCGGTCTTCGCATGTACGAAGGCTTGCTCTTCGGGGCGCGCGCTTCGCTCGCCCTGCACGATGGGACGCGGACCGGGGCCGATCCGCGAGCGATCGTCGAGGATCTCGGCACGCGCCACTCGCTCTTCGAGCAGCTCCGGGGCACGGCCTTCCCAGCCAGCTGGGAGCACATGAACGCGGACCACTACTCCGCGGCGTACTACACCTACCTCTGGTCGACCACGATCGCGAAGGACCTGCACACGGCGTTCGGTTCCGACCTGATGGACGTTGCCATCGCGCAGCGCTACCGCGATCGGATCCTCGCGCCAGGCGGCACGAAGCCGGCCGCCGAATTGGTGCGCGACTTCCTCGGCCGGCCGCACGATTTGCGCGCGTTCAAAGCGTGGCTCGCGCCGCCGAACTAGGGAGCCCGAACCAGAGCGAAGCGGCGCCCTCACTCAGACCGGCCGCAGATATGCGATCCCGCCCGCGACGATCTGGTAGCCCATCGTCTCGTTGATGTGGAGGATCGGCGCGTTCGCCGCGTCGTTTCCCGTACGCACGCGATCGACGCCGAGTGCGATCGCCTGAGCGACGGTCTCGCACTTCAGAGCGCGCGCGACGCCGCGACCACGCACCGAGCGTGCCGTCGCGGTCCAGTTCGTGCCGACGATGCCGCGCGCGGGTGGGTAGGCCAGGACGGATACGCCGACGACGTCGCCGCCGACGCGCGCGATCCAGAAGCGATCCCGATGGACCTCTGGAGCGTTCACCCACCGGACGTAGGCCTCCATCGCTTCGGGCACCCGCGGCATCGTTGTCGGGACGTCGTCGCCCGCCTCTTCTGAGAGTCGCCACACCTTCTCTATGACACGGGGATCGTCGTCCTCGGCAAGCGTGAGGATTCGGACACCCTCCCGCCTCATGCGCGCACGCGACGCGTCGGTCATCGCGAGCAACTTCTCGCGGTTGGCGTCGAGATCAAGCTCCCAGCGACGAGAGCGCCGGTCTTCTTTGTACCCGCGCGCCAGGACGGTCTCGATCCGTAGCGGGTCGTCCTCGTATGCCCACACGCAGAGGATCGCAGCACCATCCGCGACGACGCGCTCCTCCATCGCCGCAAGGATCGCGTCGAGAGTCTCTCTGGAGCGCTCGGCCGGAAGAACGTCGCCGCCGACCCATGCGTAGCGCTCGGGCTGCATGTCCCACCGCGCGTGCTCGGTCGTCGCGAACCCGATGTCGCGACCGCGGCGCCGCGCGATGAACCGGGCGATTTCGAGGTGCTCGTCCGGCTGGGACCACCAGTACCGGTAGACGACCGGATCGCGCGGTGAATCCGGCCGAAGCGCCGTCTCGATGTCGGCAGCGAATGCCCCGTCACTTGGGGCCGCCGGACGGAAGGAGAGCTCGGTCTTCGTCGGCGGGTCGCCCATCATCCGCTCCGCTTCAGCCGCCCGGTCTTCTTCGCGTGGCGCTCGGCCCAGAGGAAGATCCGCATGCCGAGCGGGATCGAGATGGCGCCGACCAGCAGGGCCGGCCAGAGGTCCGGCCACACCGCGGCGAGATCCGCGCCATCCAGGAGCGCCGCGCGCATGCCGCGGATCACGTAAGTCGCGGGCGAGATGAACGAGAGGACCTGCATCCACGACGGCAAGACGCTCGTCTCGTAGTACACGCCTGAGACGAGCAGCACCACCGCCTGGACGATGTAGGCCATCTGCAGACCTTTCTCCGTCCAGAGCAAAGGGAACACCGCCGACCCGATCGCAAGACCGACGAACGCGACAGCACCGGTCGCCAGTAGGACCAGCGCGGAAAGAACGTTCGCGTGCGCGAGGTCGACGGGGACGAAGAGCGCGACCGCCGCGAGGATGGCAACGCTGAAGCCGAGCGCGCGCACCAGCGTCGCGCCGCACATCCCTATGAGGTGCGTCACGCGTGGCACCGGCGCCATGAACGTGTACTCGATCGTGCCCTCCCAGCGCTCCCACGCGATGGTCTCGCCCATCTGCTCGAAGATCAGCCCGAGGAAGCGCCAGGTGATCGTCCCGACCAGCAGATAAAGAACGAACCGCGACACATCCCCAGGGGCCAAGGGGCCGCCGGTGATCGCCGGCGCGCCGAGCGCGATGTACGCGACCGAGAGGCTGGTCACGATCCCGTAGACCAGCCATACGATCTCCCAGGCCCAGTAGCGCTTCGACAACGCGATCTCGCGCTCGACGAACGCGTACGCGAGACCGAGTTGCGCCCCGACGTTCGTGATCACGTCGTCCGCTCGGTCTCGGACGCGTCGGCCTCCTCGAGCCGCCTCCCCGTCGCAGTCATGAATACGTCCTCGAGCGTTCCGCCGCGGTGCCGCGCCGCGAGCTCGGCGGGCGTGCCTTCAGCGACGAGGCGACCCTGATGCAGGATGCCGATCCGATCGGCGAGTCGCGCGGCCTCATCAAGGTCGTGCGTGGTGAGCAGGATCGTCGCGTCGTGCTCGTCCCGCAGGTCGCGGACGAACGTCTGCACCTCTCGCTTGCTGCGGATGTCGAGACCGGTGGTCGGCTCGTCGAGCAGGAGCAGCATCGGCGCGGTCAGAAACGCGCGCGCGATCGCGACCTTCTGCTGCATCCCGCGCGAGAGCTTCTCGAGGGGCTCGTTCAACCGGCCCTGCTCCACGCCCAGCCGCCGCAGGATCGACTGGATCTTCGGACGTGAGACCTCGGGCGAAACGCCGTAGAGGCGTCCCGCATAGACGAGGTTTTCCATCGCCGAAAGCTTCTTGAAGAACGAGGCCTCGACCGAGACGCGGTTGATCATCCGCTTGACCGCGAGCTCGTCCCGACCGATGTCGCGTCCGAACACCCGGACCTCGCCGGCGTCGGGCGTGAGCAGTGTCGAGAAGAGTCGGATGAGCGTCGATTTGCCGGAGCCGTTCGCACCGAGCAGGCCGTAGATCTCACCGCGCCAGACCTCGAGGCTCACATCGTCGACCGCACGCACGGCCATGCCGCCGCCCGGAAGAACGCGCGCGGAAGGGAACGCCTTTCGCACGCCGCTCGCGGCAAGCGCAGCCGTGCGCTCGTCCTTGTTCGCTTCGCTTCGCGTGGCTTCGCGTACCTGGATGGCCATCTCTTCACCTACTTCAAACAAAACAAAAGACCGTGGGCCTCTGCCCACGGTCCGAGCGGCCTCGCGAAAAAGCTGGGTTCTACGCCATCCGGAAAGTGGGCAGGCTACGCCGGGGACGCGCCTCGGCGGCGCCGGAGCGGACGAGAACGAAACTCAGCACTGCGCCACTTCCTTTCGTGGAGTCCACGCCTTGGGCGTGACCTGGGGACGATAGCAAGCGCACGCTCGTCGCGTCAATGGACCCGCGCCATCGTGCGACGAGCGCGCGCGAGCGAATTTACAGCGCGACCCTGCGACCTGTGATGAGCTGCACCAGCAGCACGATCACCGCGATCACCAAAAGCAGGTGGATGAGGGCGCCAAGGTTGAGGATCGGCCCGCCGAGCAGCCACAAGATCAGCAGGATGAGGATGATCGTCCAGAGCATCCGTGGTCACCTCCTTCCGCCAGTCTCAGCGCCCCAGAGGCACGCAAGCGTCATGCCACGGGCGTTCGCTCGCCTTGTCGGCGGCCGACAAAACGAAGGACGCCCCGTGCCTCGGGACGTCCTCCTGCTGCGGGTGGGTGTCGACTGCGTTAGCCCTTCGTGAGCTGACCTCGGATGACTCCGCCAGCGTGGAGGGTGGAGTGGAAGTTCACGTAGTAACCGGCGGGGTTCGCCATCACCGCTGTGATCAGAGCCGGGTCCGCGGCGGTATTGGTACGCGAGAAGGTGACCGCGCCGGCGGTGAGGGCGATGTCGCCCGCCTTGAGCGTGCTATCGATCTTCACCGGTCCATTGACGCCCGCTGCGCCCTCGTGGATGTGACCGATGTTGATCGCCGTGCTCGCGGGGCAACCGGTGATCGACACGTCGAACTTCGCGCTTGTCGCCGTGAACGTCACCGTCGCGGTGCCCGCGCACGTCGCCTCGGCGTCGGTGATCGGCGGATTCTCGTTCGAGGCCTTGAGCTCGGCCTTGAATGTGTTCGCAGGTGTCGGGGTCGGTGTCGGGGTCGGCGCGACCGTCGGTGCGAGTGTCGGTGCGAGTGTCGGCGAGGGACTCGGTGCCGCGGCGGTTCCGCCACATGCGGCGATCACCACCGCCGCTGCCGCGATGCCAGCGAATAGGCGCATCTTGAGATCCTCCCTTGCAGCTTCATCGGTCTATACGGCCCGGCGGGCCGTTCGGATGAGGAGCGTAGGCCGAGCAGGCCATCTAAGCCGGATTCTGGCGAGGACGGTCATCCCTCTCGAGCGGAGGTCACCCTCCGCCTCTAGCGGCCTACCCGGGGACGGCGCGGGCCACGCCATCGTCCCCTTACGCGGCCTTGCTCCAGGTAGCGCTTGCCCGTTTCACCCCGCTCGCGCGGGATCGTCACTGTGGCGCGGGCCTCGCCTCACGGCGGAGGGGTGTTACCCCTTACCCTGCCCTGTGGAGTCCGGACTTTCCTCGGCGGCTTTCGCCGACGCGACCATCCGGCCTGCTCGGCATGAATATTCTATCGCGCTTCACCGCCGGCTTCGTCACGGATTCGGTCGCCGGATCGCGCGATGGATCGTTTCCGCCGCGCGGATCAGGTCCTTTGTAAGCGCGATCCCGAGCAGCTCGCCGTACATCGCAAAGAGGCTCGCGCCCACCTCGCGGTCCGCAAAGACACTCGCGTCGGCGGCGAGCTGCGCGACGTCGAGCAGGCCGCATCCGATATGGGCCCGGCGCCATTCGATGATCACGACGCCGCGGCCGGCGAGCCGCGCGTTCGCGCACACCAGCTCTCCGTGACAGAGCACCGCCGGAAGGGTCGCGAGTGCGGTCGCGGCGGCGCGCGCCTCGGCATCCAGTGGCCGGTCCACCGCCGCGCGTTCCGATACACGTTCGACGAGCTCCTGCGGCGGGATCGTCGGGACACCGAGCGCGCGTAGCGCCGGCACGTCGCCGGCGACGGACCGCTCGATCTTGGCCTTCGCGCGCACGATGGCCCTCGGGTCTTCGTGACATGCGCTTTGCGCGTCGAGCAGATCCTCGGTGAGCACCCACGGCCAGGCTGGAACAGCGGGCGGGGGTATGCCGCGTGACCGAACGAGCGGTACGCGGTCGGTCTTCCGTGCGAGCAAAGGAAGCAGCTGCACCTCAAGCGCGTCGCTCGGCGGCACGCGCTTTACTACGAGCGAGCGCTCCTCGCCCGCCTGGCGAAAGCGGATGCGCTCGAGCTCGAGCGTCGTGTTCTTGGCCACGACCTCGCTGCGGACGTCGGTCACGTCGGCACGCAAGCTCCGAGCGACGAACGCGGTGAGTGGATCCTGGCTCATCGCGATTTGTCAGTCGGCATATCGGCGGCCTCGTCGATGGCGCGATTGGAGAGGGCGTCGGCGACGAGGTTTTGCTCCCGCGGTACGTGGCGGAGCTCGTGCTCCGGAAATGACGCGAGAAGGTGACCGGCGCGGAGCGCGAGCGGGATCAGCCCTGGGTGCTTGGTGCGCCAGCGTCCGCTCATCTGCTCGACGACGAGCAGCGAGTCCATGCGCACGTCGATGGCGCTAGCACCAAGGCGCCTGGCCTCCTCGAGCCCGAGGATGAGAGCGTTGTACTCGGCAACGTTGTTGGTCGCGCGACCGAGCGCCCGGGTCAATTCCGCGATGACCGTGCCGTCCTCGTCGAGCAGCACCGCACCGGCACCGGCAGGCCCGGGGTTGCCGCGCGCGGCGCCATCCGCGTAGAGGATCAATCGGCGACGCTGCTTCACGGCGCGAAGACCTGTCGCAGCCGCTCGAGGTCAACGTTGCCACCCGAGACGATCGCGACGACACGCTCGCCTGGACGCGCCTTCACGGCGCCCGCGATCAGCGCTCCGGTCGCCGCGGCGCCGGCCGGTTCGGCCACGAGCTTGGCGCGCGTCGCGAGAAAGCGCACCCCCTCGGCGATCACGTCGTCGTCGACGAGGACGACGTCGGACACCAGACGCCGCACGATCTCGAGCGGGATCGTCCCCGCGATCGGCGCGGCGAGTCCGTCCGCGATCGTGTTCACGCGCTCCAGGCGCACCGGCTCGCCCGCGTCGAGCGCGCGCCGCATGGCCGGCGCTCCGGACGGCTCGACACCGACGACACGCGCGCCCGGCCGCCTCGCCGCAACCGCGACGGCGATGCCGGCGATCAGGCCGCCCCCTCCGACGCCCACGACGAAGAGGTCTGCCTCGGGAAGATCCTCGAGGACCTCGAGCGCGCACGTCCCGTGGCCCGCGATCATCGCGGCATCGTCGTACGGATGAAGGAAGTACGCGCCGGTGCGACCCTGGATGTCTTGCACGAGCGCGGTGAGCTTTGTGACGTCCGGAGCGAAGACGACGTTCGCGCCGTAGCCGCGTGTGGCGTCGACCTTAGTCCTCGGTGCCGTTTCGGGCATCGCGACCGTGACGTGAACGCCGGCGGAAGCGGCCGCGAACGCGATCGCCTGCGCCGCGTTTCCCGCGCTCATCGTCACGATCCCGCGGTCACGCTGCTCCTTTGAAAGCGTCGCCACCGCGAAGACCGCCCCCCGCGCCTTGAACGAACCCGTTCGTTGCAGGTTCTCCGCTTTGAGCCAAGCGCTCGCGCCGATCCGCTCGCCGAGTGCGCGGCTCGAGAGAAGAGGGGTGCGATGAAGCGCTGGGGTGACGATGCCGCGGGCGCGTTCGACGTCTGCGATCGCCACGCTCACGGGCCGAGGCTACCGTAGCGCCAGGTCTCGACTCGGCTTGAGTGCCGCTGGGCGGCCTGGAGAGACAATGCGACAGGTGAGTGAGACGCCCCCGGCGATCGCGACCCTGGCTCTCAGCAAGGATTACGGCGCACACCGGGGGATCTTCGACCTCGATCTCGACATCCGGCAGGGCGAGGTCTTCGGCTTTCTCGGACCGAACGGAGCGGGCAAAACGACGACGATCAAGCTGCTCATGGGGATGATCCACCCCACCCGCGGTACGGCGACGATCTTTGGTCTCGACTGCGAGCGCGAAGCGGTCGCGGTGAAGCGACGCGTCGGCTACGTCCCTGGGGAGACGGCGAACTTCGGCGGATGGCGCGGGTCGGAGATCGTCGCGTACGTCGCGGGCCTGCGCGGAAATGTCTCCGACGCCGTGATCTCGAGCCTCGCCAAGCGGCTCGACCTCGACCTCGGTCGCCGCTACCGCGAGTACTCCCACGGGAACAAACAGAAACTGCTCCTCGTCCTCGCATTCATGCACCGCCCGCCGCTTCTGATCCTCGACGAGCCGACCGGCGGGCTTGATCCACTCCACCAGCAGGTCTTTTACGAGCTTGTCCGCGAAGCGCGCAACGAAGGGACGACGGTGTTCCTGTCATCTCACGTCCTCTCCGAGGTCGAGCACGTCTGCGACCGCGTGGGAATCGTCCGCGAGGGCGGCCTCGTCATAGTCGGCACGCTCGCCGAGCTCATCGGCGTGCGCGTGCGACGGATCGAGATCGTCTTCGCGGGGGAGCCGCCCCTCGCGCGCCTGGGGTCGGTGCCGGGCCTCGAAAAGCTCGACGTGAGCGATCACCGGGTGACCGGGATCCTGCGTGGAGAGGTCGAGCCGCTCCTCGAGGCGATCACCGGGCAGCACGTTGTCGACCTGCACAGCCGCGAGCCCAGCCTCGAGGAGATCTTCCTCTCGTACTACTCGGGGTCGGCTCCCACCGGGTGACGCTTTTCCGGCTGGCGCTGCGCCTCGGGCGCGTTGGCGCGATCGCGGCCGGACTGATCGGCGTCGCCGCGGCCCTGGCGCAGCCTCTCGCGTTCGCGCAGCTCGCCGGCGGCACGGCCGCCGAGCGAGAGGTCTTCGCGCAGCAGATGGAGATCCTCGCGCGCCAGCTCACGTACCTGCTCCCCCTCCCGCACGGGCTCGGGACGATGGCCGGGTGGATCGAGTGGCGGGCCATCGGCGCCCTCGAAGTGATCTTCGCGTTCTGGGCGGTCATGGCCGGATCCGGCGCGGGACGGGGCGACGAGGAGCAAGGCCTCGTGGAGCACTGGCTCGCGCAGGGTGTGTCTCGCGGGCGTTACATCGCGTCGCGCATCGCCGCCTTCGCGCTGATCACGACGATCGTCGTGACGCTCACGCTGGCGGCCGCGCGCGTAGGGTCGGCTCTCGGGAAGGAGCCGGTGCCGGCCTCGGCGCTCGCCCTGCAGGGGATCGCGCTCCTCGGCCTCGTCCTCTGCTGCTACGCGATCGCGCTCTTCGCGGCTCAGCTCGTGACGACGCGCCGGAGCGCAGTCGCGCTCGGTGGCGGGGCGCTCCTCGTCCTTTACCTCGTCGATGTCGTCGCCCGAACGGACGGCGCGGAGAGCATCCGCTGGATCTCGCCGTTCTGGCTGTACGACCAGAACCATCCGCTCACGAATGGCGGAACGGTCGACGTGCTCAAGACGGTCGCGCTCTACGTGACCGCGGCGACCTTCGCAGCGGCCGCATCCGCTGCTTTTGTTCGGCGCGACCTCGGCGCTCCCCTGCTCCGGCGGCCGCCGCTCGACAGCGAGCCGACGACGCTTCCCGCAAGTGACCCGTTCCTGCGGCTGCCGGTGCTGGCCATCCTCGACCAGCAGCGAACCTCGATCCTCGTCTGGGCGGTCGCTCTCGCGGCCCTCGGCGTGTTCTTCCTCTCGTTCACCCGGACCCTCGTTGACGCGATGCTGGCCACGCCTTCGTTCCGCGTGTACATGGAGCGCGCGGGCCTCGGGACCTACACCTCGTTCATCGGGCTCGTCTGGTTCAGCTCGCTCGTGCTGCTGCTCTCGATCTACGCGATCGTCCAGACGAACGGCTGGGCGGCCGACGATCAGGAGGGCCGGCTCGAGGTCGTCGCAGCGCAGCCGGTCTCGCGGATGCGGATCGTCGTCGAGCGCCTCGCCGCGCTCCTCGCCGGTGGGGCGCTCATTGTCACGGCGGCCGGCGCCGCGCTCGCGATCGGCGCATCGGCCGCCCAGGTCGCGATCGATAACGGTCACCTCGCACTCGGGTCGGTGCTTTCCCTTGGCGTCGTTTTCGCCTTCGGCGGTCTCGGCGCCGCAGGGGTTGGCTGGCGGCCGCGGGCCACGGTGATCGCGCTGGGTGCCGTCGCGATCGCAAGCTACTTCCTGCAGGAGTTCACGCCGCTGTTCGGCTGGCCGACCCCCCTCGCGGACCTCTCGATCTACGCGCTCTACGGGAATCCCGTCTCGGGGACCGTCGACTGGGCACGGTCCACGGCGCTCTTCGGGATCGGCTTGATCGGGACGCTCATCGCCCTCGTGGCCGTGGGCAGGAGGGATATCGGACGCTGACGCGGAACTAGACGGTGTGCGCCGTCGGGCCTTTCACGGGCCATTCCCGGGCGTCGAGATCGACCTCGTCGACGAAGCACCAGCCCCAGTCCTCACCCGGTTCGAACGACTTGATGATCGGGTGCCGGACCTTACGGAAATGCTTGGTGGCGTGCCGGTTCGGCGAGTCGTCGCAGCAGCCCACGTGACCGCAGGCCATGCAGAGTCGCAGGTGGACCCACTCGTCGCCGATCCGCAGGCAATCCTCGCAGCCATCCGCGCTCGGGATGACTTCGCGGATCTGATCGAGGTGGGTGCAGGCCGTCACAGGGAGCTCGCCAGAATTCGAATCTCGGGGCTGGTTGTGATACCCGGGCCTTAGGCGGGAATCTCGAGCTTCAACCCCGGATGGATCATGTCCGGGTTGTCCCCGACCGCGTCCTTGTTCGCGGCATAGAGCTCGGGCCAGCGGTTCGCGTCCCCCATCTCGGACTCGGCGATGTCAGAGAGCGTGTCCCCGGCCTTGACGGTGTAGGTCTTCTTCTCACCCTGACCGCGTTCGCCCCTGCGCTGCTCAGCGACTTGCTCGGTCTCGGTCTGCGCGTCCGTGCTGATATCGCTCTCACGTGCCATGTGGCACCTCCATCGCCAGCAGACACCCGCATACCGCGCGCCAGATAGTCCGGCGCCCGCTCGGAGCCACCCGTGAAATGGGGCCGATGCGAGCGACCCGTTCTTCTTGTGGGCCCGCCAGGGATCGAACCTGGGACCAGCAGATTATGAGTCCGCCGCTCTACCACTGAGCTACGGGCCCTAGGAGTGCCGCGGCGCGAGCTTGCTCGCGCAAAGCGGCCGACGACGGGCCCGCGAGCGAAGCGAGAGGGGCCCGCTGTCCCGCCAAGTATCTCAGCGCGGCCGACGACGGGCCCGCGAGCGAAGCGAGAGGGGCCCGCTGTCCCGCCAAGTATCTCAGCGCGCCGACGACGGGCCCGCGAGCGTCGCGAGCGAGCCCGTGGCGTTAGGTATCGCCGAGCCTCGCGAAGCGACGCGAGACAGGGACCCGGTCGGGAAAGGGAAGCCGATCCCGCACAAAGTCCCGGCGGAAGCGGCTATAGTCCTCCGAAGGCTGGGGCGCGTACGTTTCCGCGCGCTGTGGGGAGCACAGCAACTCGAAGCGGGCCCAGGGCGTGGGGTCCGCGAAGAGGAGAGGCGCGGTTGGGCAAGGTCATCGCTATCGCGAACCAGAAGGGCGGCGTGGGCAAGACCACGTGCGCCATCAACCTCGGTGGGGCTCTCGCGTCCTTGGGGCATGAGGTCCTCTGCCTCGATCTCGATCCACAAGCGAACCTGACCGTCGGTCTGGGGATCGATCTCAACACCGTCGAGCGGAGCATCGCCGACGTGCTCATCGACTCGAACATCACGCTCGGGTCGATCATCCGGCCGACGAAGACGAAGAAGGTCGACGTCGCACCGGCGACCCTCGAGCTCTCCGCCGCCGAGGTCGAGCTGTTCAACGCCATCGGCCGAGAGATGGCTCTGCGCGACAAGCTCAGTCGTGACGTCGTCGAGCGGTACGACTACGTCCTCATCGACTGCCCGCCAACGCTCGGCCTCCTCACCCTGAACGCGCTCGTCGCCGCGAGCGGGGTCATCATCCCGGTGCAGACGCAGTACTACGCGCTCAAGGGCGTCGCGGCTTTGCTGAAGATCATCAAGACCATCCGGCAGTCCGTGAAGATCGGCGAGGCGCCCACCGCGGGCGTGCCGATCACGGTGTACGAACCGAAGAGCGACGCGGCAAAGAGCTTCGTCGACCTCGCGAAGGAGGTGATCGGTGCTCACAAGTAGTCGTCACAGAAAATCGTTCAGGGACGCGGGTGAGCGCATCTTCCAGCAGGAGTCCGACGCGCAGCCCGGGATCATCAGTCTGCTCGCGGCGCGCACCCCGACCGCGGTGCGCGACATCCCACTCGAAAAGATCGTTCCGAACCCCTCGCAGCCGCGGATGACGTGGCACGAGGACACCCTCGCGGAGCTCGGGGCGTCGATTCGCGAGCATGGCGTGCTGCAGCCGATCCTCGTGCGGCCCGCCGGCGAGGAGTACGAGATCATCGCGGGCGAGCGACGCTGGCGGGCATCCAGGCTTGCCGGCAAGGAGACGATCCCGGCGATCGTCGAGCGCTTCGACGATGCGACCGCCCTCGAGATCGCCCTGATCGAGAACCTGCAGCGCGAGGACCTCTCACCGCTCGACGAAGCGGTCATCTACAAGAAGATGACCGGGGAGCTCGGGTACTCGATCCGCAATCTCGCGACGAAGCTTGGGAAGGACAAGGGCTACGTCGAGAACCGCCTCCGGCTGGCGTCCGCGCCCGACGACGTCCGCGACATGGTCGGACAGCGCTACGACACGCTCTCCGCTGCCTACGAGCTGATGAAGCTCGACAACAAGCGCCGCCGCCAGGCGCTCGCCAAGCAGATCATCGCGGGCAAGCTGACGCTGCTCCACCTGCACGACCGGGTCGAACGGATCCTCCATCCGGGCGCGAAGTCGGCGAAGCCCGAGCCCGCGATCCCTCCGCTTCGCGACGACGCGCTCATCGTCGCGACGCGCAAGCTGAACGACGCGCTCGCCGACCTCGCGCGGATCATCGGCGAGGATGGGCACGGCACGATCGCCGAAGGCGATCGGCAGAACCTCGCGAAGTTCCTCACCATCTCGCGCGCGCGCCTCGACAACCTCGTCGCGCGTCTGAGGAGCGGTGCCCGCGCCTAGAGGTTAGGTGCGGCTAAAGTGAAGAGATGCGGGTCGGGTTCCGAGGAAGCACGGTGGCGTTCGGGCTCATGACGGGGATCGTGACGCTCGGGGCGATGGGGATCTTCGTCCTCATGGACCCACGAGCGCAAGCCTTCTGGGCCTCCCGCGTCACCGACGCGGTCAGCTTCCTGCGCTCGCTGGTCGTGCGCTAGGCCGCGTGCGGGAGGTCGGTCCGGACGTCCTCGGTGACGACGCGGGCCTTCTGAGCCTTCGCATCGCGCACGATCGATAGCGCCGTGGCGACGATGCCCAGGGCGGTAAAGACCGCCAGACCACCATCGCTCGTTATGAGGTCCATCACGGGACCTACATAAGCACCCCTCATGCCAGCGCACCGGGCAAGCGTGCCGTTACTCCGACGTCACACATTTGTCGCGGATCACGCCGCTTTGCGCGGTGGACGAGCGCGCATCACTCGGACCTGCGCGACGCGGCGACCGTCGACACCGGTGACCTGGAAGCGGTAGCCCTCGACCTCGACCGTGTCGCCGACGGCGGCGAGCCGGCCGAGCCGGCCGAAAACGAGACCGCCGACCGTGTCGTACGGCTCGTCCGCCAGCTGGAGCTGCAGACGCTCGCGAAGGGCGTCGAGCGCGGTCAGGCCGTCGACGACATAGGTGCCGGGCGCTTCCTCTTTGAACGCCGGTGCCTCCCGGTCAAACTCGTCCTGGACCTCGCCGACCAGCTGCTCGATGACGTCCTCGAGCGTTACCAGCCCGGCGGTGCCGCCGAACTCATCGAGCACGACCGCGAGCTGCACGCGCTGGCGCCTGAACTCGGCCAGCGCCTGATCGAGGCGCATGGTCTCGGGGATCACCGGCACCTTTCGCATGACCTCCCGCGCGGTCGCCCGGGAATCCCTGTCGATGCCGACGAGGTCCTTAACGTGCACGATCCCGATGATGTGGTCGAGATCCTCCTGGAAGACTGGGAAGCGCGAGAAGCGGTGCTGGCGCGCCATCGCCAGCAGTTCCTTGACTCCCATGTCGTCAGGCACCGCGATCATCTCGGTCCGCGGGACCATCACCTGACGGACCATGCGGTCCGCGAATTCCATGGCGCGCCCGACGATGAGCCGTTCGCTTTCTTGCAGCACGCCCTTCTTCGTCGAGACGGCCACGAGCATCTTGAGCTCTTCCTCGCTGTGCACGTCCAGCTCGTCGGTAGCACGGATCCCGACCCAACGCAGGATCGCGTTCGCGCTTCCGTTCACGAGCGCGATGAACGGATACATGAGCCGATAGAAGAGGTGGAGCGGATAGGCGCACCACAGCGCGAGCGGGAGCGCGCGTTGGATCGAAAGATACTTGGGCGCGAGCTCGCCGACCACGATGTGCAAGTACGTGATCACTCCGAATGCCAGCGCGAACGAGATCACGTTCAGGAGCGGGTCTGGCAGCCAGTCGAAGATCGGCTCGAGCAGCGCGGCGACGGCCGGCTCGCCAAGCCACCCGATCGCGAGGGAGCAGAGCGTCACGCCCAGTTGGGATGCCGAGATGTACTGGTCGAGCCGGTCCAAGACTCGCGACGCGAGCCGCGCGCGAGCACTTCCCTGCTGGGCGATCTCATCGAGCTGGGTCTTGCGAACCCGCACGAAGGCGTATTCCGCAGCGACGAAGAACCCGTTCGCGACGACGAGCACGACGGTGAGCACCAGGGCAAGGGCGGTACGGGCGTCCATGCCCGTGCGATTCTCGCACCTCCGCTAGGCTTGATTTCGTGCGCGTTCTCGTTCGTTTGTTCGCGTCGTATCGCGAAGCGGCGGGAAGGGGCCATTTCGATCTCGAGCTGCCACCTGGGTCGGCCGTCCGCGACGCGATCGCACGCATCCTTCATGAGCACCCGCTCATCGCGGAAGGCAGGCAGGTCGTAATCGCACGCAATCGCGAATACGCATCGCTCGACACTCCGCTCACCGATGGCGACGAGCTGGCGCTCATTCCACCGGTATCGGGCGGAGATGCGCGCACGCTCGAGGCGATCGCGGTACGCGAAGAGGCGCTCTCGGTCGACGATGCGCTCGCGCTCGTACGCGACGACGCGTTCGGAGGGGTTGTCGTCTTCCTCGGCACGGTCCGTAGCCAGAGTCGCGGGAAGCGCATCCAGCGGCTCGAGTACGAGGCCTACGCCGAGATGGCCGAGAAGAAGATGCGGGAGATCGCCGACCGCC
>VBIL01000135.1 GCA_005879975.1 Chloroflexota bacterium | reverse complement strand
AATTCGCGCTCCCGCCCGCGCAGGCGCGCGAGCTCGAGCGCACGATCCGCCTCACGGAAGACATCCTCCGCCACATCGTGGTGAGAAGGGACGAGTGACATCGTGGCATCAGTAAGCAGGATCATCATCATCGGCAACGTCGGGCGTGACCCGGAGCTCCGCATGACGCCGAATGGGCGTCCGGTGTGCGAGTTCAGCGTCGCGGTCAACCGCATCACCGGCCGCTCCGACGGCGGCGACCGCCAGGAGCAGACGGACTGGTACCGCGTCAGCTGCTGGTCGCAGCTCGCCGAGCGGGCGCAGCAGTTCATCACCAAGGGCCGCCTCGTCTACATCGAGGGACGCTTCACGCCTCGCACGTACACCGACCGTGAGGGCAAGGAGCGGATGAGCCTCGACATCAGCGCGAACGACTTCCAGATGCTCGATCCGCGCCCGGACCGCGGTATGGCCGCCGGCGATGCGCCGGCCCAACCTCGCGGGACCGAGAGCGACAAGACCTTCGATCCCGACGAGATCCCGTTCTAGGAGCCAGGGATGACCCAAGAGTCTTCACCGAGCTCTGAGGGCGGGACGCGCTCGGGACCGCCCCGCAGCGGGCCGCGCCGTGACGGACCGTCCGGCGCCGGCGGCGGTGGGCGGTACGGCGGCCCTCCCGGCCTGCGACGTCCGCGCCGCAAGGTCTGCACGTTCTGCGTCGACAAGGTGCAACGCATCGACTACAAGGACGTGGGCCGCATCCGCCGCTACATCAGCGATCGGGGCAAGATCGACCCGCGGCGCAAGAGCGGCACGTGCGCCAAGCACCAGCGCATGCTCACCACCGCGCTCAAGCGTGCTCGCCTCATGGCGATGCTGCCGTACACCGCCGATCACGTGCGCGGGTTGATGTCGCCGCAGGCGCGCGCGATGGCGGGTGGCCCGCCGCCGCCCAAGCCCGAGCGTCCGCCGTTCCGGCCCGCGGGCGAGTTTCGTCCGGCAGGCGCACCGCCGCGTCCGGCGCCCGCACCCCAGCCCGCCGCTCCCGGCCCGCAGCCGGCCGCGCCGGTCCCAGCGGGCCAGCCTCCGACGACCGAGGGCTAGCGCGGGAAGAGCGGCGCTCCGGTGAGGACCCCCCTGCTCAGCAGGTAGGGGATCCCAAAGATCGCGATCACCATCAGGAGGATGACGAGGATCGCGATGAAGATCTTCGAGCCGGTGGTCCTCCAGGCGTGCCCCGCTGCTGTACCCGCGACCGTGCCCATC
Source organism: Chloroflexota bacterium (assembly GCA_005879975.1). GTDB lineage: Bacteria > Chloroflexota > Limnocylindria > P2-11E > P2-11E > 3-1-20CM-2-70-9. The sequence goes on along the minus strand of VBIL01000135.1, from coordinate 2,725 downwards.
GTGATCATCGGGTAGAGAAGAGCGAGCGGCAGCCCGATCAGGTACCCGATAAGGAGGACGATCCCGTTCGTGGGTATCCGGCCTGACTTGAGCGGTAGGTAGATCGCCGCGGCGACGATCGCCGGCAGCAAGACAAAGATCGTGCCGGTGGCGATAAGACCCGGGATCGAGTTCGCGAGCGTGGAGTCCGGATTGGCGGGGTAGAAGACCGCGTCGATGGGAACAGCGATGCCGACGCCGACGGCGAGCCCGAGCGTGTAGATCGTCGCAGGGATAAGGCTACGGCCGGACCAGCGATTGGTGGCCCAGCTCCAGCCCCAGAAGATCGCGATCGGCACGAGGATCTCAGCCGCCGCGAACGCCCCGTTGCCGCTGAGCGCGAACGGGCCGATCGGGGGGATGACGGAGCCGTAGTGCTCGAGTGCGACCCAGGCTCCCGCGATGACGACGCCGGTGATGAGTCCGGTGATAAAGCTCATGCCGGCGAATCCTACGGAATGCGCGAGGCCGGCGAGCCCACCTGCTTGCCGGCCCCGGTGTGGAGTTGGGGGTGGTTTTGTGGTATTCGGCTAGAGCAGCAAGCGCTCGACGTGGTCGGCACGCCTGGCGCCGGTCGCTGACGACGCGTCACCGGTCGCGCTGAATGCAAAGCGGAGAGTGGCCCACTCGTCGTCGATCGGCGCGGCGGAGTAGGTATCGGGGGCGACCGCTTCATTGATGAAGACAAGGCGAGCATTGGTGCCGCCGGCCCAAACGACCATGGCTGTGCCGCGGGTCGCGCCGCGCATGATGCCGTCGTCCACGCGGTAGGCGGCCAGAACAGCGGACGAGGTGGCCAGAAGCGCGAGCGAGCCTAAAGTGAGGGCGAGAGCGAGCCTTCTCACGTTGAACCTCCTTCGAGTCAGGGGTAAACGTACGAGGCTCGCCGAGGCGGGACGAGGCTCGGCTTAACGCGCGCGGCGTCGCCCTCTTACCCGGCGTTCTGTATCAGGCGATGCGCTGGTCGCGCCGCTAGCGGGTCGGCGGCGCGGTGATCGCCGGCGTGATGGGTTGACCTATCTGCGAGAAGTGCAGGTCGAACGACATCTCGAACGTGCCTTTGCCCGACGGGGAGGGCGTACCGCCCGTCGCGAGGCCGAGGTTCCCTTCGATGTCGAATGACAGCTTCACCAGCTGCCGGACGATCTGTGTGTCCTCGGTGCGGACCCAGACCTCGCCGCTGCCGTTCACGTTCGAGGGCGCGAACGAGGCCACGCCCGACGCGCCCTGCATCTTGCCGAGGAGCTTCTGTGGGTCGACGGTGTACTTGAGATGTCTTGTCTTCTTACCGTCGACCTCGGGCCGGTCGATCTCGGCAACGCTCACCGCACCGGAAAGATCGGTCTGTCCAAGCGGGTCGAGCATCCCGCTCGACGTCGGATCGGTCGACGTCGCCTCGGTCCAGGTATCCCCTTGCAGGCCCTTCGTGTAGGTGCGGCCGCCGATGCTGATCGTGTCGATCGAGAGCGGCTGGCCGAGAAGGGTCATCTGCATGCTCAGCCGCGCCTTGTCCGGTACCTCCGCCTCGCCGGCCATCTTGAAGTCGAAAGAGACGTTCATGCCGTCCTTGAGCGCGAAGCTGCCGGTGCCATCGATGTGCGTCGTCTTGGCGGTTTTGAGATTGGCGCTCGCTTTCTGCAACAGATCTCCGGGCGAAGGCTCGACGAGTGACGCAACAGCGCCACACGCGAGGAGTGAGCATGCGGCGACGGCGATGACGAGAGCGCGGATCCGCATCGCCGGAGTCTATGAGGCCGGTCCTGTTTGGACCGGCCTCAGTCGTGTCTCAGTTCGATTCGGTCTTACGCGGTCTTCTGCTCGTGGAGCGCTTTCTTGTCGATCTTGAGGATGGTCTGATCCTTCGCCGGGATCGTGAACGGGATCACCCCCGGGATGAGCCATTCGGTCCACATCTTGTCGACCTCGTGCTGGAAGTGCTCCACGTCCTCGTCGATGAAATGCGCGAAGCGACCCTGGCGCTTGAGGTACTCGTACACCGGCTTGCGCTTCTTGCGGCCTTCCGCGATCTGCCGCGTGGGACCGGTGAGGTTGCAGACTCCGTCAATGACCTCGTAGAGCGGCCAGATCCCGCACTCGACCGCGAGGTGTCCGAGCTCCTGCGAATACTGCGGGTGGTAGTCCCACCCCTTCGGGCACGGGTCGAGGGTGTGGACGAACGTCGGTCCGCCGAGCTCGAGGGCCTTGCGGATCTTGTTCATGAGGTCGACCGCGTACGCCGCGCATCCCGCTGCGATATATCGGGACTCCGGATGGCCCGCGGCGAGCATGCCGGGCACGTTCTTCTTCCAGCGCGTGTGCATGAGCCGCTTCTTGCTGCCGCTCGGCGAGAACGTCGTCACCGCGCCGTACGGCGTCTGGCTCGAGAGCTGGATGTCGGTATTCGCGTAGCTCTCGTTGTCGTACAGGAGAACGAGGCAGTTGTATTCCTTGTGCGTGAGGGTCGCGGAGATGGCGCCGAGACCCATGTCCGCGCCGCCGCCGTCACCGCAGAAGGCGATGACGTTGATCTTCTCGTCCTTGAGCTTGCCTTTGCGCATGAGCACCTTGAGCCCCGCGGCGGTCCCGAGCGCGGCCGAGCCGGATGCGCCGAGCTGCGTGTGCATCCACGGCACGACCCAGGGCGTCGTGTAGTAGGTCGTGTTCGCGACGTACATGCAGCCGGTCG
>VBIL01000023.1 GCA_005879975.1 Chloroflexota bacterium | reverse complement strand
GACCTCGCGGTAACGACTCGGCCTTCGACTCGTTCGACCATGTACAGACCAAGTCTCCTGTCGCACAATCCGCGGATAGCGCAGGGGAAGGTGGAAGAGGAAGAGAGGGGGCCTGCGCGTGAGCCGACGCCCTAACTATCGCCGCCTCGCGCTCCTCATCGGTCTCTTCCTTCTGGCGCTCTTCCCCAACGCCGGGCCGCCCGCCGTCGCATCCCCGCGCGCGACCGGCCAGATCGTCGCGAACGAGAAGACCTTCGTCGCGCCTGCCGAGCACGGCGCGCTGACCCGTCAGGGCGGTGGCACCGGGCCGAGCGGCGAGATGGGATCGACCGGCGGCGACACCCTCCTCTACACCTCGGACGTCGTCGACGCCGGCCAGCTCTTCGATCACGTCGGGGTGCACTGGATCGCCGCGCGCGCGACCGAAGATCGCTTCTTCCTCGAGCTCCGCACGTCCGGCGACGGATCGACATGGAGCGAGTGGTCGCTGCTCGGGCCGGACGAGGACATGCACAACGTGGACACCAACGAGTGGTACGCACCGCCGCAGCTCGCGGTCGACAACGCGCACTTCGCGCAGTACCGGGTCTGGCTCACGGATGGCGATCCGACCGACGTGGTGCGCGTCGGGATGACCTTCATGGACGTGAACGACCTGAACGCGGGTCCGGTCGCGCGCCTGGTGAACGACGTCGTCGGCGCGGCGAAGGACGTCGCGCGCTCGTTCACCGAGCCCGCGCTCGCGAGCGCGGCGCCCGCCGGCGCGACGCGGATCCTCTCGCGCGGGGACTGGGCCGCGGACGAGAACCTCATGAAGTGGGTGCCGCGCACCTATCCGGTGAGGAAGGCTGTCGTGCATCACACCGTCACCGACGACGGCGGATCGAACGTCGCGGCCACGATCCGCTCCATCTATTACTTCCACGCCGTGACGCGCGGCTGGGGCGACATCGGCTACAGCTACCTCGTCGACAAGTACGGCAACGTGTGGGCCGGCCGCGAGGGCGGCGACGGCACTGAGGCCGGGCACGCGTACGGGTGGAACAAGGGATCGATCGGCATCGCCGCGGTCGGCACCTACAGCACCAAGGCGCCGACGCCGGCGATGGTCGGCGCGATCGCGAACATCATCGCGACGAAGTTCGCGCAGTTCGGCGTGCAGCCCTTCGGCGCCGACCAGTTCACGCATCAGGAGCAGGCGTCCGACGGGACCTGGGACAACATCACCTCGAACCCGCCGAACGTGCAGGGCCACCGCGACTGCAACTACATCGAGAGCCAGGCTGGCGGCCAGACCGCGTGCCCCGGCAACGCGCTCTACGGGCAGCTCGCGACGATCCGGTCGATGGCGCAGAACGCGGTGAACCAGGGCTACGTCCAGATGCCCTACCTCGAGACGAACCTTCCGAAGGCGGGATACCCCGGGGACTCCATTCCCGTCGGCGTGACCGTGATGAACCGCGGGAGGACGAGCATCCCCGCGGGCACGAACGTCTCCTACAAGATCTTGCAGAAGGGCAACGTTGTCACCTCGCAAGGTGCCTCCGTTGGGATCGGAACCGACATCGGTCCGGGCGGCGTGGGTGTGGTAACGGTGCCCCTGCAGACGCCTGCGGTCGGCAACTACATCGTGCGCTGGGATCTCCAGACCAATGGATCCTGGTGGAACTCCCTCTTCGGCACGCCGGTGCGTGACCAGTACTTCCGCGGCGCCGACTGGAGCGCGGACTGGGTCAGCGACAACGTGCCGATCAGCTGGGCAGCGGGCGAAGTGAAGATGATCCAGGTGTCGATCACGAACGACGGCGGCCGCGTGTGGAACGCGACGGGCGCGGGTCCGGTGAAGCTTGGCTACAAGTGGGTGAGCAACGCGACCGGCAATACGTTCCCGGGCATGGTCCAGGTGCCGATGCCGTTCGACGTTCAGCCGGGCCAGAACATCAAGCTCCAGATCCCGGTCGTCGCACCGGCCTACCCGACGCAATACACGATGTATCTCGACCTCTACAAGGAGAACGAGTTCGCGTTCGCGGACAAGGGCATCGCGCCAGACGACACGCCGACGGGTGTCTCGGTGGACTTCAAGGCCGCGTACCTGCTGGGATCGCAGCCCACGTTCACCGCCGGGCAGACGACGACCGTGCCGGTCACGATCACCAACCTCGGGCGCGGCACGTTCCCGGTCACGAACTCGTTCCCGATCAACCTCGGCTACCACTGGACGACGCCGACCGGGCAGAGCGTCATCTGGGACGGCGCGCGCACCAAGCTGGGCGGCGATCTGCTCGCGGGTCAGGCGACCACGGTCAACGCCGCGATCACCGCGCCGACGACCGGCGGAAACTTCCTCCTCAAGCTCGACCTCGTGCAGGAAGGCGTGGCCTGGTTCAGCTCCAAGGGCGTGACCCCCGGCACCACGCAGGTCAACATCGCGGGCCCGCTCGTCCCGAGCTTCGGGGCCGGCTACCAGCCGAGCACATCGTCGCTCGCGTTCGCGGGCTCGCGCACGACCGTGCCGGTCACGATCACCAACACGTCGAACTTCACCTGGGCGGCCTCCGGCAGCAACCCGGTCCGTCTCAGTTACCACTGGGCATCGAGCGCCGGGGCCACGCTCGTGTGGGACGGCCTGCGCACGTTGCTCACGACGGATGTGCCGGTCGGCGCCTCGGTGACGCTGCAGGCGTCGGTCGCCTTCCCCTCGACCGGCGGGACATACGTTTTGCGCTGGGACATGGTCCAGGACGGCGTCTCGTGGTTCAGCGGCAAGGGCGTCGCAACGACGGACCAGCGTGTGAGCGTGAGCGCGGCGAAGGCCGCGTTCTACGGCGGCTCGCTGGACGTCTCGCGCGTGCCGGCTTCGCTCGGCGTCGGGCAGGTCGCGACGGTCCCGCTAAGAGTGCAGAACCTTTCGAACTTCGACTTCGACTCGAGCGTCAACCTCAGCTACCACTGGTACGACGGCAACGGCAACGCCGTGACATGGGACGGCCTGCGCACGCCGCTCGCCGGCATCCGCGTCAATGAGGTGCGCGCGATCGACGCGACTGTTCAAACGCCCGCCGCGACGGGCACCTACGCACTGCGCTTCGACATCGTGCGCGAGGGCGTGACCTGGTTCTCGGGCGCGGGCATGCAGCTCGCCGCGATCACCGTTACCGTTCAGGTCCCGCCGTACGGCGCGACGTACATCGTGCCGCCGACGCTCACGGTCACGGCGGGAGCCGCTTCGATGATCCCGATCACGATCACCAACACCGGATCGCTGACCTGGGACCCCGTGTTCAACGTCGCGTACCACATCTACTCCCAGAGCGGAGCCGTACTGGTGTGGGAGGGCGTGCGCACCGACCTCCCCGCGAGCGTTGCTCCGGGTCAGTCGGTCACGGTCAACGCGGTGGTGAACGCGCCGCCCGCCGGGACGTACACGATCAAGTTCGACCTCGTCCAGGAGGGCGTCGCGTGGTTCTCATCGCAGGGCGTGTCTATAGGGAGCGCGACGCTACAAGCGAAGTAGGTTCGGCGTGCGAAGGGGAGGGCGACAACTGAAGCGGTTCGCACCGGCGGGGTTCACCCTCCTTCTGCTTGGGACGATCGTTTTCGTCGGACGCCCCACGCCCGCGACACCCGAGGTCCTCGCGTGGCAGCCCGCGGGCGAGCTCGCCGCGCCGCGCGCGTACGGCGCGGCGCTGACGCTCACGACGGGCGAGATCCTGGTAGTCGGGGGTCTCGACCGCGACGATCCGCACGTCGTGAATTTCACGACCGAGCTCTTCGATCCAGTCACGGGACGGACGCGGGTGCTCGACCAGCTGCTTCCCGGCCGCGTTAACGGGACCGTGACCGCTGGATGGGGCGGCCGTGTGGTGATGGCCGGAGGCTCGGAGTGGCAAGGCGATCACTGGGCGGTGATGGACCGCGTCGATGTGTATCTGCCGGCCGAGCGAAGGTGGGTGCAAGGCCATTCGATGCTGCAGGCGCGCACCGGCCAGCGGGCTACCGCTCTTCTCGATGGACGGATCTTCCTGACCGGCGGGTACGACGGCCCGCGACTCATCGGTACGAGCGAGATCTACGACCCG
>VBIL01000022.1 GCA_005879975.1 Chloroflexota bacterium | reverse complement strand
GCTAGCGGACAAGCGAGTTTCGACGTTATGAGCATGATGCAGCCGGCGGGCCAATGGGAAGCGTCGTACGACCACGGCGTACCCCGCCATTTGACGTACCCCAAATTGCCACTTCACGCGCTTCTCGAGAGCGCCGCCCGCGACCGTCCCCAGGCAATCGCCACCGTCTTCGGGGGAGCCGTCGGCCGCCGATGCATCGACGCCGCCCTCACGTACCGGCAGCTCGACGATCTCGCCAGCCGCTTCGCCGCCGGCCTCCAGCGCCTCGGTGTCCGAAAAGGCGACCGCGTGGCCCTGGTCCTCCCGAACTGCCCGCAGTTCGTCTACAGCTTCTTCGGCACGCTGAAGGCGGGCGCGGTCGTCGTCCCGACGAATCCCCTTTACACCGTTCGCGAGCTCCACGGCCAGCTCGCCGACTCAGGAGCTCGCGTGGTCGTCGTCCTCTCGCGCCTCTACCCGCAGGTGGCCGAAGCCGCCGTCGGGACGGATGTCGAGAAGATCGTCGTCACCAACGTGAAGCAGCACTTCCCTCTGGCCCTTCGCGTCCTCTTCACGCTCGCCCGCGAGCGGAAGGAAGGACACCGCGTGGACATCCGCCGCGATCCCCGCGCCATGTGGCTGCGCGATCTGGTGGCCCCCGGCTCACCGCCGGAGGCGGTCGACGTCTCGCCCTCGGATCTCGCCGTCCTTCAATACACCGGAGGGACGACCGGCGTACCAAAGGGTGCGATGCTCTCGCACCGCGCGCTCGTCGCCAACGTCCACCAGTCCAGTGCGTGGCACACCCTCGCGCTCGCGGGCGACCGGATCCTCGCGGTCATGCCGTTCTTCCACGTGTACGGCCTGACCGTCGTCATGAATCTCGCCGTCCTCCGCGGGATGACGATGGTCCTCATCCCGCGGCCGGAGCTTCGGCACATCTTCCTGGCGATCGAAAAGCACCGCCCGCGCTTCTTCCCCGGTGCGCCGCGCATCTACATCCTCTTGAACGAGTCGAAAGACCTCACGCGGTACGACCTGACGTCGATCGAGGCGTTCCTCTCAGGGTCTGCGCCCCTCCCGGTCGAGGTCATGCGCCGGTTCGAAGAGCTGACCGGCGGCGGCAAGGTCATGGAAGGCTACGGCCTTACCGAGGCCGCGCCGGTCACGCATTCAAACCCGCGCGAGGGAACGCGCAAGCCCGGATCGGTGGGCATCCCGGTGCCCGATGTCGACTGCAAGATCGTCGACCTCGAGACCGGCACGCGCGAGGTCGCCCAGGGCGAGAGCGGCGAGCTCTGCATCCGCGGCCCGAACCTCATGGACGGCTACTGGAAGCGACCCGACGAGACCGCGCTCGTCCTGCGCGACGGCTGGCTTCACACCGGCGACATCGTGCGCATGGACGAGGACGGCTACTTCTTCGTCGTCGACCGGATGAAGGAGATGATCATCGTCTCCGGGTTCAAGGTGTATCCGCGCGAAGTCGACGAGGTCCTCTACGCGCATCCCGCGGTGCTCGAAGCGGCCGCCGTCGGCGTGCCGCATCCGTCGAAGGGCGAGGTCGTGAAGGCATTCGTCGTGCTCCGTCCAGGCATGAAGGCAACCGCGCAAGAGCTCATGGACCACTGCCGCACGAACCTCGCGCCGTACAAAGTTCCGGTCGACATCACGTTCCGGAGCGAGCTGCCGAAGACGTTGATCGGCAAAGTGCTCCGCCGCCAGCTTGCGGCTGAAGCGCCGGAGGTCGCGGACCCACCGCTACCCCGCGCGGGATAGCTACTTCCGCCTCTACTTGAGCCGGCGACCGCCGGCGGTGAGCTCATCAGGCAGAGTTGTGGTCCCGCACTCCCAGCGCTAGATCGCCACCGGAAAGCCACACACCCGGGGTCATCTCTTCATCGACGACCTCGGGATGGTTCTGGCCATGGAGGATCACGACGCGCCGCTCGAAAGGCTGCCGCTGGTTGCGCCCGTTGGCGTCGGACGTCACGACGGTGCCCACCAGCCGAACGGTGGCGAGCCCGTCGACGATCTCGCTGAACGTCTCGTAACGCTCGACCGTCGCCGTGACGTCCTCGAAAGTCCGGGAGGATAACGTTCGGTCGAGCGTGCCCAGATACTGATTTTTGGCTCGGGCGTACGGCGTGTCGCCACCTGGACCAAAGGAGGTCTCGCGCGGCGAGCCGGGGATCCAGCTCTCGCTTCGCAGGAGATCGGCGACCCAGAACGCGACGTTCCCCCGCGCATCGCTTTGCGACGTTGTCCGCGGACCGTTGAACCACCGCCCGTTCGCGCTGTCCCAGCCGTCGACCACCGTTGGCTTGTCACCAATCATCCGCAGCTTTCCCGTCTCGCTCTGATCCGGCACGCTGCCGTCGACCGCCTTGTCGACGATCGTCGCCGTGACCTCGACGACCGCGCGCGTTCCCCAGGGCTTCACGAGCAAGCGGTCGATCTTGAAAGAGCCGACCGCGAACTTGCGCTTCACCCCAGGCGTCCACGACGCGCTCATACCGGCAAAGACGGCGTCCCCAAATCTGCCGCCCACGCTTAGCTGCGACCGGTCGGTCGCACCGGATTCCCGGAAGCGATCGAGTGAGTCGAGATACCACTCGAGGCCCAGGCGGACCGCGCCCTCGGCATTGGCATCGATCGGCGCGGCGTGGAGGGCGAACGAGGCGACGACCGGAAACGCCGTCGTGGCGACGGCAATGTTCGGACCCTCGAGATGGGCAACCTGGCCTGACGAGGCATCGGGGAGCGGTGACGCGGTCGGTTCGGGTGACGAGGAAGGCGACGGCGTCGCCGCGACCTCCAGCGACGGCGTCGCCATCGGTGCGTTCGCCGCTTGCGGTGACGGCACCGCGCACGCCGCGGTGACGAGCGCCAGCACGAGGAGACTCAGCCGCATGCTTGAACGATACGTAAGCGCGTCGCGTCGGCCATCCACCATGGCGGGCCGTATCTGCTACAGGCCGGATACGACTTGAGCGACGCGATCTCGAACAAGCCGCTCGTAACGGAGCGCCTTAACAGGCCAGGTTCATGCTCTACCGAGCGGGCCCAACGTGTGCTGGCTGCCGGGAGGGACGCGATGGTGGGTGCTTTCGCGAGCTACGTCGGAAGGATCGGCGCCGATCCGGCGGACCCGGATGACGTCCACATGCGGAAGGCGCTGATCTCGGGCATCGCACTGGCGGTCGCGCCGATCGCGCTGCTGTGGACCGGCTTTCTCGCGGCATACGGCGAGCTCGGGGCGGCGGCCGTGCCGTTCAGCTATGCGGCTCTCACGGTCCTCGGCCTGCTGATCTTCGCCATCACCCGGCATTACCTTTTCATCACCGGGCTGCAGCTCACGCTCTGGCTCGTCCTCCCATTCGTTCTGTCGGCGGTGCTCGGTGGCTTCGCACCCTCGGGCGCGGTCTTCATGTGGAGCCTCACCGCACCGCTCGCGGCGGTCGCGCTCGTCGGACCACGCTTCGCGGTCAACTGGCTCGGTGGGTTCCTGATCCTGCTCGTCGGCAGCGCACTGCTTCAGCCGCGGTTCGACGATTCGAATCACCTGCCCCCGACCGCCATCCACGTGCTCACCGCTCTCAACGTCGCGGGCGTTGGCGCGGTCGCGTTCGGCATCCTCCTGTCGTTCGTAGTCCAGCGGGACCGCGCATCCGCACTGGTGCGTCGCCTTCTGGGTCAGTACCTGTCGCCGCAAGTCGTACGGGCGCTCATCGCCGACCCGCAGCAGACGGCACTCGGCGGCGCGCTGACCGAGGTCACGGCGCTCTTCGCCGACCTCTCTGGCTTCACGCCGTTCACGGAGCGTCACCGGCCGCAGGAGACGGTCAAGGTGCTGAATCGCTACTTCGGCGTCATCGTGCCGCTCATCTTTCGCGAAGGCGGCACGATCATCCAGTTCGCCGGCGACG
>VBIL01000068.1 GCA_005879975.1 Chloroflexota bacterium | reverse complement strand
GGGCCCGCATCGCGAGGATCTCGCCGTCGCGGCCGGCGAGCGGCCGCTGCCGACCTTCGCCTCGCGAGGAGAACAGCGCTCCGCCGTCCTCGCGCTTAAGCTGGCGGAGGGGGCGTGGCTGCGCGCGCGTACCGGTGAGGCGCCGGTCTTTCTTCTCGACGACGTGCTCTCCGAGCTTGACGCCGCGCGGCGCGATGCCTTCTGTCGCGCACTTCCGGTCGAGGCCCAGGCCATGTTGACGTCCGCCGTGCTCGCAAGCATCCCGGAGCCCCTCCGCGAGCGCGCGACGATCGTTCCGGTTGCGCGCGGAGACGTCCGCTGAGGCCCCTGTCGGCGGTGCTCGCGCGAGCCCTTCGGACACTGGGGCTCGATAGCGACGTCGCCAGAGCCGACGCGGTACGCGAGTGGAGGGCGGTCGCGTCGGGGGTAATCGGCGCGGATGCAGCGCGGACCACCGCGCTACGGATGGACGGCGGAACGCTGATCGTGGCCGTTCCGACCGCCCAATGGGCGGCGGAGATCCGCCTTCGGGAACACGAGCTCGTCTCGCAGCTCGCAACACGTGCGCCGCGGAGCGGCATCGCCAAGATCCGGTCTGTCCCGGCCTCGCACGCGTAGGGTGTCCCTAAACTCGCCACCGGTGCGACAGGCGAGCTTCGTCACGAAGACCGGCTCGACCACCGAGCTTCGTCCGGGAGCGCCCGACGTCATCCTCGCGAGCGAGCCGACGCTTGGCGCGACGCTTCGCACGAAGGGTCGCTTCTACTTCCTCTGCGAAGTCTCACGTCAGCACGGCACGAACGCCGGCGCTGACGTTGCAAAGGAGGTCGCGGATCTCGCGCGCCAGGAGTATTACTACGACCTCTCGGCGGGGATCGAGGTCTCGCTGCGCAAAGCGCTCCGCCAAGCGAACCGCCGCGCCGCGCAGCGACTTCGCGAACACCGGGGACGCGTCACGCTCCACTGTGCCTGCGCGGTCGTCGTGAACAACGAGCTGTATGCGGCGCGTATCGGTGCCGCACAAGTCTTCCTCGTTCGCCGCGCGCGGCTCTTCCTCCCTGGCGACGAACCGGGCGAGCTCGCCGACTTCGTCCATCGCACGACAACGCGCGAGGCAGCCTCGCTCGGTGGTGAGGGCGACGTGCTGCCCGACGTGTGGCGGCAGAGCGTCGAAGCGGGAGACACGCTCATCCTTGCTTCCGGGGCGCTCACCGATGGCCTCGGTGCCGAAACGCTCAAGAACGCGGCGGTGACGCTGCATCCGCGCGCTGCGGCGGAACACGTGCACAACCGCGCGGTCGCGGACGGAGTGGTGGGAAGCGTGGCCGCACTCTTCATCGAAATCAGCGCCGCGAGCGCCGGGTCGGCGCGCGTTCTCCCCGAGCCCGTCCGTGCGGCTGAGCCGAGCGAGGTTGTGATCGCGGACAACATCCGCTCACGCGTCGACGCCCTCTGGCGCAAACGCCCGCGGATCGGCGACGCGATCGGCGCCGCCGCGGCGCCGGCGACCCGAGCGGTCGGCAAGACGGTCGCGGTCGGATTCGAGCTGATGCCGAGGCGTGCGCCGCCTCTGCCGCGCAGGCCCGACACCGCGCGCGAGCGCTCACGGCGGCAGCGGCGTGCGGCTTCGATCCTCGCGGCACTGCTCCTCGTGGTCGCCGGCGGGATCGGCATCCTCGCGTATCGGGACTACAGCGGCAACCAGGTCAAGGGCGACTATCTGCTCGCGATGGTGTCCGTCGAGTCCGACATCTCGTCCGCGGAGCGCTTCGCCGACCGCAAGCCGCCGGAAACCGCGTCCGCGCGCGAGAAGGTGAATCACGCGCGCAAGTCGCTCGACGAGGCCGCACGCTCGCCCGCGGCCGATCCGTTACGCGTCGCGACGCTGCGCGAGCAGCTCGACGCGCTGGACGACAAGATCAACGGGGTCGTCGTGGATCTCGCGCACATCGCGTCCGGGGCGAAGCCGACCACGCTCGTGGGGAACGTCAACGGCCTCTACGCGGCCGATCCCGGAGCGGGCAGGCTCTGGAGGATCTTCGGCGATCCGACCCAGGTCGGGCCCGTGCTCACCAGGGACACGCAGGGTGTGGGCGCGCCGCGGCTGGTGGCGGCGCAGGGTGAGGTGCTCTATTCCGTCGATGACGCGAAGCACCTGTGGCGGGCCGAGGGCAACGGCATCGCGGATGTCACCCCCGACGAGTCGAGCAACTGGAAGAGTGTCGACGCCTTCGCGGTATTTGTCTTTAACCTGTACGTCCTCGATGCGACCAGCGGTCAGGTGTGGAAGCACGAGTCGAGGGATGGCGCAAGCTTCGGGCGCGCGCAAGGCTATCTGGCCGAACCGCTGGCGGCGGGGACGGGCCGGTCTCTCGCGATCGATCAGGACATCTGGATCGTGACGACGCAGGGCGAGATCCTGCGGTTCCGGCGACTCACTCAGTCGTTCACCGCGACGCGGGTCGACTTTGTGCCGCGCTGGACGGGCGAACCCGTGAAGCCGACGGCGGTGCAGGCCATCGACGTGCAGCGTTCGATCTACTTCCTCGACGCGCCCGGAAAGCGCGTGATCCAGATGAGCCGCGATGGTGGCGAGCTCGCGCGCTTCGCGTTGCCGTCCAATCTGCCCGAGCCGACGGGCTTTTACGTCTCCGAGGGGTCCCGCACGATCTTCACGATCCACGGCTCGAAGGTGGTCGCGACGGAGCTCCGCGCGTGATCCCGCTTCGCGACCAGAACCCCACCTCGCGCGCGCCGATCGCCAACCGCGTCCTCCTGGCCATCAACATCGCGGTCTGGATCTACACGCTGTCGCTCGCGCGCGATCCCGCGGCGATCGCGGCGTTCTACGATCGCTATTCGTTCGACTGGCGCGAGTTCTCGGGAGCGATCGCGCAAGGGAACCTTGGCGTCCAGACGTTCATCCCGCTCTTCACGCACATGTTCATGCACGGTGGCTGGCTTCACGTCATCGGCAACATGCTGTATCTCTGGATCTTTGGCGATAACGTCGAGGACCGGCTCGGCAGTGGACCGTATCTCGTCTTCTATCTGCTCTGCGGGGTGGTGGCCGCGATCGGACAGGGTCTCGTACAGCCGGAGCCGATGGTCGGGGCCTCCGGTGCGATCGCCGGCGTGCTCGGTGCGTACCTGGTGCTCTATCCGACCGCGCGCGTCTCCACCCTGATCTTCCTCGGGCTGTTCATCTCGGTCGTTCAGCTGCCCGCACTCATCGTCATCGGATTCTTCATCGTGCTTCAGATGATCGACGCGGTCGCCGAGCTGCGGTTTACCGCGCATCAGGCGACATCCAACATCGCGTACTTCGCACACATCTTCGGTTTCGCGGCCGGCATCCTGCTACTGCTTCTCTTCCGCCAGCGGCGCGAGGCCGGTCGATTTCGTTTCGGCTAGCTGTCAACCGTCCGCACGACGGTTGACGCGGCCTTTGACCGGGTAGGCTTGTGACGATGCTCGTGCCGTGCACGGTCGAGTCGGTCCGGGTCCACGTGCTCACCAATCAACACGTCGTGCTCCTACAGGCGGAAGGCGTGCGACGCCTTCTCCCGATCTGGATCGGACCGGATCAGGCGTACAGCATCGCCACCAAGATCGCGGGGATCACGAGCGAGCGTCCGCTCACCCACGATCTGATCGTGGACATGCTCACCAAGATCGGCGCGGAGATCACCCGCGTCGTGGTCAAAGACCTCATCGCCGACGACGCTGGCGGAGGCGTCTTTCACGGCAGCGTCTTCCTCCAGGTCGCCGACCGTGAGATCGAGGTCGACTGCCGGCCCTCCGACGCCATAGCGCTGGCCGTCCGCTGCACCGCTCGCATCCTCGTCAGCGAGAGCGTCCTGGATCGATCGGCGATCACCGCTGAGTCGAACGACGACCACGAGCTCGCCGTGTTCAAGGAGTTCATCGAGTCTCTACCGGACGAGCCCCCGCAAAGCTCATAGAGATCGATCGCGCGATCTGGCCGGAGGAAACGGTCATCGGTCGCGATGGCCATCTCGCGATCGGTGGCGCGGATCTCGTGGAGCTCGCCGACCGCTATGGGACGCCCCTCTACGTCTACGACGCCGACACGCTGCGCACGAACATTCGCGCTTACGTGGATGCGTTCTTCCGCCATCGCCCCGTGCGTGTCGCGTATTCGGTGAAGGCATGCCCGCTCATCGGCGTGGGGGCGGTCATCATGCGCGCGGGCCTCGATGCGAGCGTCGCATCTCTCGGAGAGCTGCTCGCGGCGCGCCGCGCCGGGTTTCCGGCGTCGCGGATGGAGCTCCACGGGAACGCGAAGCCCGACGACGAGCTCGCCAGCGCGCTACGCGCTCGCGTCGGACGCGTTGTGATCGACGGTCTGCACGACATCGAGCGGCTTGGTCAAATGGTCCAAAAGCGAACGCGCCCGCAGCCGGTGTGGCTGCGCGTGTCGCCCGGGATCGCAGTGGATACGCACCCTCACCTACAGACGGGCACGCTCGACAGCAAGTTCGGCGTGCCGATCTCGACGGGCGACGCGCTCGCCCACGCGCGTGAGATCACGGGCACGAAGGGCCTCTCTCTCGTCGGGCTACACGCTCATCTTGGGGCGGAGGTCCGCGACGCGCGTCCGTACCGCGAGCTGGCGCGTGAGCTCGTCGCCTTCGCGAACGAGGTACGCGCCGCGACGCGGGCCCCCATCGCCGAGCTCGGGATGGGCGGAGGGCTCGCCGTTCCGTTGCGCTCACACGATGAAGTCGTCGGTCTCGCCGACTACGCCCGCGCCCTCGCGGAACCGGTGCGAAAGGAGGGCGGCGCTCTTCGTGGTGCGACGATCTTCGTCGAGCCGGGCCGGGGGATCGTCGGCCGCGCCGCGGTCGCCCTCTATCGCGTTGTCGGTACCAAGCGGGTCGAAGGCCTCCGCCCTTTCGTGGCGGTCGATGGTGGAATGGGCGACAACATCCGGCCGGCGCTCTACGGGGCGCAGTACACCGCGGCGATCGCAGGGCGCGCGAACGCCGGAGCAACCGAGGAGGTCGCCGTGGCGGGCAGGTTCTGCGAGAGCGGGGACGTCCTCATCCGTTCGGTGAGGCTTCCTGCCGCGCGCACGGGCGACGTGCTCGTCATACCCGGTGTCGGCGCGTACAGCCTCGCGATGGCCTCGAACTACAACCAGGCGCCGCGGCCGGCGGTCGTCCTGCTGGATAAGGGACGCACGCGTCTGATCCGGCGGCGCGAGCGTCCCGAGGATATCTGGAGGCTCGAGCGCCGCTAGTCGTTCGGGCGACGCCAGAGACGCACGCGCAAACGGAGGAGATCGCTGATCGCGCGGAGCACTACACGTGGCGACGCGCCCTTTTCCTCGCCGGCGGTTCGCGGGAAGTGACGCACCCCCACCTGTCGCACGCGGATTCCCGACCGGCGCAGGGTGATCAAAAGCTCGGGTGAAAAGAACGCGCCATTCGAGCGCACGCGCTCGAGCGGCACGCGTGTGAACACCTCGCGGCGGAAGAGCTTGAAGGCGCAGTCCACGTCGCGCCATCCACCTCCGAAGAGCACTCGGATCAGCCGGTTGTAGACCCAGGCGACAAAGAGCCGGCGTCGTGGGTCGGCACGCTTCTCGCGATAGCCCACCACCGCATCGACCCCATCGCTGACATTGATGAGCCGCTCCAGGTCAGCGAGATCGAACTGCCGGTCGCCGTCCGTGAAGAACACCCAAGGCTTCGTCGCCGCGCCGAGTCCGGAGCGGATGGCGGCACCGTATCCCCGCCTGGTCCCGTGATGAATGACGTGGACGCGCGCGTCCTTCGCGGCGACATCGTCGGCGATCGCGCCGGTACGGTCGGTGCTGCCATCGTCGACAACCGTGATGTCGAGGTCACCGGTGAATCGGGGAAGGATCGCGAGCGCGTCGCTCAGCATCGGCCCGACGTGGTCCTCTTCGTTGAGAGCGGGAAAAAAGAACGACAGGCCGTCGAGTCGTGCGGGCACAGGCGCGCAACGTTAGCGTGTTCATGCCTGATGAGCGTGTCGGACCGCGCGGCCGCGATCTGGATCGGAGCGATCGCGGCGGGGGTCTATCTCGCCGCCGGGATCGGCCTTACGACCGACTACGACTATCACGGCCGTCTCGCCGCGGCGCTGCTGGATGGACGGTGGTGGCTGACCGACGCGCCGTACTGGCTGAACGAGCTCCTTTCCTGCGGCGACGGGCGCTTGTGCGTCGTCTATCCGCCGCTCCCCGCGATCCTGACACTTCCGCTCGTCCCGTTCTTCTCGACCGCGACCGCCCAGGTCATCGCGTCACGGGTCGCGGGCGGTGCGTCGGCCGGGGTCCTGTACTACGCCCTACGGGCATACGGCGCGCCGCGGCTCTACGCGCTCGCCGGAGTCGTCCTCTCGACGTTCGGCACGACGCTCTTCTTTTCCAGCGTCGACGGTCGCGCCTGGTACGCCGCGCACGCGGTCTCCATGCTCTTTCTCGCGGGGTCGTTCGCGATCGCCGCCCGTGGCGGCGCTCCGCTCCTGGTCGGCGTGCTCCTTGGGGTCTCCGCACTCGCGCGGTTGCCGGTCGCGGCCGCCGCGCCTGCGCTCGCCCTCCTGGCCGCGCGACGGAGCGGCGCGCGTTTCCGCCCGGCACTCCTGCGCGTCGTCGCCGGCGGACTGCCGTTCGCACTCATGTACCTCGGATACAACCTGCTCCGCTGGGGAACGCCGCTTGATGAGGGCTACGCTCGCCTCACGCAGGGCGACTACTTCTTTCAGCACGGTCTCTTCTCGCCGCTCTACCTGGTCCGGCAGCTTCATGCGATCTTCCTCGAGCCACCTGACTTCGTCGAAGGGACACCGTTCTTCTTTCGACCTCGTTTCGTGGGCATGAGTCTGTTCCTCACGACGCCGGCGTTTCTCTGGATGTTCGTCGCGCTCCGCGATGTGCGCCGCGACGTGGCGGTCGGCGCGACCGCTTTGGCGGCGCTCCTCGCGCTCCTGCCGGATCTCTTTCACGGCACCGTCGGATTCCAGCAGTTCGGGTACCGCTTCAGCATCGATGCCCAGCCGTTCCTCGTTGCGCTCGCGCTCAGCGGCGATGGATTCCTACGTGGTGTGTGGCGGCGCCGGCCGACGATCCTCTTCGTCGCCGTCATCCTGTTCTCCGTGGCTGTCAACGTGTATGCCACGATCGCGATCACACGGTTCGACTATTGGCAATGAACACCGACGCGGCGCGTCACGAGCGGCGGGCCCGCCTGCTCGTCGCGGGCGTGATCGCCATCGGCGTGGTGGCGAGGCTCCTCGCGGTGCGCGCCCAGGGCTTCACGACCGACGTCGGCACATTCCAGGCGTGGGCCGAGCGGCTCGCGCAGATCGGGCCGGGTCGGTTCTACGAACCGGGATACTTCAGCGACTACCCACCCGCCTTCCTCTATGTCCTCTGGCTGCTCGGCGCGATGTTCGACGGCGAATCCCTCCGCCTCGCGGTGAAGGCGATCAGCATCCCTGCGGACATCGCCATCGCGGTCCTGGCGGCGAGGGTGCTCTGGCGAACCGCGGGTCACGCCGCAGGCATCGCCGCCGCCGCGATCTGGTCCCTTCAGCCGGGGCCGATCTTCGCAGGCCCGTACTGGGGCCAGGTCGACGCGGTCGGCACGCTGCCCCTCTTCGCGTCGCTCCTCGCAGCCGGATCGCGACGCTGGTGGCTCGCCGGCGCGTTCGGCGCCGTCGCAGCCCTCGTGAAACCCCAGTTCGGGATCGGAGTTCTGGTCATCGTCGTCGCCGCGGCGATCGAGTTCATCCGAGAAGCGCGCTGGCGTCCGGCGGTGGCGGTCGTGGTCGGGGGCGCGGTGACCACATACGCGCTCTCCGTCCCGTTCTGGGGTCTAGATCCGTCCCGGATCGCGACCGAGCTCGTGGGTCTCGTGCGCAGCGCATCGGCGACATATCCGTACACCTCGCTCTATGCGTTCAACGGGTGGTCGATCTTCTTCGACTTTTGGAAGCCGGACGACGGCCTGGTTGTCTATGGCGCGCTGCTCCTCGCCGTGGGCTTCGTTCTCTCGGTGCTCCCGCTCTGGTGGCGCCGGGACACGGCGATGCTGCTGGCCTGTGCGGTGTTCACAGGCCTCGCGTTCTACTTTCTGCCGACGCGCGCGCACGAGCGTTACCTCTTCCCGGTGTTCGCCCTCGCGCTCCCGTTCGCGGCGGCGCGCTCACGGGTCTTCGCGCCATACGCCGCGCTCGCGATCGCCTTCGCCGTATCGCTGTATTTCGCGTTCACCAGGTACGAGCAGTACGTCGATCTGCGCGTGCCTGAGATCATCGAGGCGACATTCTTCGGGCGTGCGGGTCAAATCGCGATCGCTGTCGTCATGATGGCTGCGTCCGCGTATCTGGTCTGGCGGCTCGTCCGTGGCGATGCGCGTCTCGAGACCGATAGCGAATGGAAGCTGGCCCAGGTCACGCCGGGACGCTCGACGTTGCGGCTCCCGGCAGGTCTCTTGCCCGGGCGCATCCCCACGCGTCGCGACATCACGGTCGCGATGCTCATCGCGCTCGCGGTGCTGGTGACGCGCGGCTATCGCCTCGACTGGCCGCGCGACATGTACTTCGACGAGGTGTACCACGCACGAACCGCGTTCGAGCTGCTAGCCGAGCGAGAGCCCTACGAGTGGACGCACCCGCATCTCGCGAAAGAGCTCATGGCCCTCGGGATCCTGGCGTTCGGCGACGATCGCGTCGTCGGGCACGAAACCGTTCCGCACGACGGACCCGTCGCCTTCGCCGTCTCGAACGACGGCACGCGCGCGTACGTTTCCCGCGATGGCACTGTGTCGATCGCATCGCCCGGCGGGACGCCTCGGGATCGTGCGAAGCTTGGCGACGCGGCCGCGATCGCGCTCGCGATCCAGGGCGATCACGTGATCGTGCTGACAACCACAGCGCTGATCGTCGTGCCCATCATGGAAACGCCGAGCAACACAGTGCTCCACACGATCACCTTGCCCTTCGGCGATGCGAGGTCGCTCGTGCTCGCCGGAGACAGTGCCGTCGTTGGCGGTGCAACAGCGCTTGCCATCTATCCGACGCTCGATGCCACCCCACTCACGGTCCCGCTGGAGACGGTCGCGATCACGGCGAAGCCCGACGGCAGCGAGCTGTACGTTCTCGATGCACTCGGCCTCGTCCACGTGATCGCGCCGGGGACCGCCCAAGAGACCAAGACGCTGACCGGCGGCAAGCCCGGGAACGCGATCGCCTATGCGCAGGGCCCCAACCGGCTTTTCGCGGCGCGCGCCGACGGGCCGGTGCTCGACGCGTACGATCTCGAGACCGGATCGCACGAGACGGTCTCCCTCGCCAACGCGCGGACGGGGACGTTCGCGGCGGGCGCGACCGCGCTCGCGGTCGTGCCGCGCACGGACTTTCTCTATGCGCTCGACGGCGGACGGGCCGTGGTCATCGAGACTCACGGCGCGTCACCGTTCGCGTCCATTCCCGTAAGCGGAACGTTCCTGGGCGTCGACGGCGCAGGCGACAAGCTCGTCGTCGCTGGCGCGACGGGCGCGGACCTGATCGAGACCGGACGTCATGCGCTGGCCTGGCGCATCCCCGGCGTGCTCTTCGCCGCGCTCCTGGCGTTCGTGGTCGTGCTTCTCGCGAGGCGGCTCTTCGCATCGCCGGTGGTCGCGGCCGTCGCCGGGCTCGCGGTGCTCCTCGACGGCTCGATGTTCGCGCAGGCGCGGATCGGGATGAACGATGTGTACGTGGGGGCGCTCATCGTCGCGGGGTGGTACTTCGTCGTCGCGGCGTATCGGCCGCGGCGATCAGCAGTGATCGACATCCTGATCGGCGGCGTCCTGTTCGGCCTCGCCGCGGCGGCGAAGTGGGCGGCGTTCTATGCCCTCGCCGGCCTGCTGATCGCGACCATCGCGGTCACGCTGCGCGCGTACGATCGCGGTCGGCCGGGGACGGGCGGCCCGCTCGATCTGCTCGCCGGGCGCGGACGCAACGCGGCCTTGCTGTTCGCGTCATTCGCGGTGGTCCCGGTCGCGATCTATCTCGCGAGCTACGTCCACTGGTTCGGCGGACCGACTATCCCGTTCGGCTGGAACCTCGTCGAACTGACGCAGCAGATGTACTGGTATCACTCGAGCCTCACCGCGCCGCATCCCGCCGGATCGCCGTGGTGGAGCTGGCCGCTCGTGCTCAAACCCGTGTACTGGTACTTCGGACAATCCGCGGACGGCGAGAACGCTTACATCTACGACGCTGGGAACGTCGTGCTCTTCTGGGCGGGTCTCGTCGCATTCGGCTGGTGCGCGGTGGCGTCAATACGCGCTCGGTCAGCGAGCCTCGGCTTCGTCGTCTTCGCGGGCCTTGCGCAGTACGTGGCCTGGATCCCGATCGGCCGCGTCTTGTTCTTCTATCACTTCTTCACGGTCCTGCCGTTCTACCTGCTCGCGCTTGCCGCCGGCCTCGCGTATCTCTGGGACACCGGGCGGGCACGTTGGGTCGTCGCCTACCTCGCGACCGCCGCCGCGGCGTTCGCCTACTTCTATCCGTTCATCTCCGCGCAACCGTTCCCCGGCGCGCAGGCCGGGATGTTCTTCATCCTCCCGACCTGGACCTACGACTGCCAGTTCTATCCGACGTTCGTGTGCAATCCGACCCTCGGGTCAAGCTTCTCCGCCGGAGCGCTCCTGGGGCGGCTCGTGCTCGCGTTCGCGGTCGCGGGCGGCGTCGCGCTCCTCGTTATGGCTGGGAGCTCGCCTCAGATCTCACGCCTCTTGGCTACGGCGCGGTCTGGTACGCGCCGCTAGCGAAGATCACAGCCGCGATCGCCAGGGCGATGACCACTGCGACGAGGAGCGCGAGGATCGCATCGGTCAGCCCGACGTTCGCGTCGGCGAAGAGGCGGCGCGGGCGCGCGGCGTAGAGGACGACGGTGATGTTGTCCTCGCCGCCGCGCTCGTTCGCGAGATCGACGAGTGATTTCACGGCGCGCTCGATGTCCTGCGACCGCGCCTCTGCGGCGATCTCTTCGTCCGGCACGTGCCTCGTGAGGCCATCGGAGCAGAGGAGGAGCCGATCACCAGGGACGAGGGTCTCGACGAAGACATCGGGCTGCACGCCGTTCGGATCGCCGACGAAGCGTGTGATCGAGCTCGGGAATGCCCCGGAGTGGTCGGCGGTGATTCTCTGGATCGTGCCGTCACGCACGAGGTAGGCGCGGCTATCGCCGAGGTTTCCGACGACCGCGTTGTTGCCGCTCACCGCGGCTGCGACGAGCGTCGACGCGGCGCCCTTTTGTCCGCTCTTTCCGGCGGCGCCGAGCACCGCGTCGTTGGCGTCGCGCATCGCGGCGGCGAGCGCGTCGGCGCGCGAGAGCTCGGCGCTCGCGTCGAAGAAGCGTCGCGAGAGCGCCTCGATGGCGGCGCTACTCGCCATCTCGCCGCCGGCCTCGCCGCCGACGCCGTCCGCGACGGCGAGCAACGTCCCACGCGGCTCTACCCGTACCAGATAGCGGTCCTCGTTCAACTCCCGCACGCGACCGACGTCCGTCCGTGCGGCGGTCCTCTTCCCCAGGGTTAATCCCCCTTCTTCGTGCAATCCTTCCCGGCGACGTAATACAACGTCGCGGTCCCCTTCGCGGTGATGGCCGTTCCGGCCGGAGGGCCCTGGCTGACCACGGCGCAGGGACCGCCTGATCCCTGACCGACATCCCACGCCACCGTTGCGTACCCGGCACCGCGCAGGATCTCGATCGCGTCGCCGAGCTTCTTGCCCACGACGTTCGGTGAGACCTTGCCGGCCGCGGTGGCGGTCGGATTCGGCGGCGAGGAGAGGCCGGCCCGTGAGAAGGACGCGAAGAAAAGGGCCGTCGCGAGGAGCACCGCCAGCACGGCGAGCACCGCGACGGTGCTGTCGAAGCGCGGGAACGACCAGCGCCGGGGAGCGCGCGTCACCGGAAGCGCGCCAAGGGAGGTCGTGTGGTCTCCTGCGCCTTCGGCCACGTCGGCGAACGCGCGCGCGAACGCGCCGGCGCTTGCGTAGCGGCGTACCGGATCGACGGCGAGCGCACCGGTGAGCACGGCATCGACACGCCCGTCCACGCCGATGCGCCTGTTGCGGAGCGAGGGTGGTGGCCCGAGGAGGCGCTTGCGCACGAGCTCTTCGCTCGAACCGCCGTCGAAGACTGGCTGGCCGGCGAGGAGCTCGTAAGCGAGAAGACCGAGGCCGTACACGTCGGTCTGGGCCGTCACCTCGCCGCCTCTGACTCTCTCGGGAGCGATGTAGCGTGCGGTGCCGAGAAGCTGCTGCTCGTCCTTGTCGCGTGCGGCGCGCGCGATGCCGAAGTCGGTGAGCTTCGCGATGCCCGATGGATCGACGATGACATTCGCGGGCTTCACATCGCAGTGCACGACGCCGGCGGCGTGTGCCGCGTCGAGGGCGGCCGCGACCTGCGTAACGATCCGAGAGACCTCGTGTGGCGGCAAGGGACCACGCTCCGCGACGACGTCGCGCAGCGTCTTGCCCGCCACGAGCTCCATCACCATGAACGCGTCCGCCCCGTCACGACCCTCATCGAACACCGTGACCACGTTCGGATGGACGACCGCGGCCGCGCGCCGCGCCTCATCCGCAAACCGCGCGCGGAACGCCTCGTCGGCGCCCGGGCCAAGTACCTTGACCGCCACGTCGCGGTCGAGCTTGGAGTCTCGCGCCCGCCACACCTCGCCCGCACCGCCTTCGTCGATCCGCTCCAGCAGGCGGTAGCGACCTGCGAGGACGCGGCGCGCGGCCTGGCCACGTGGTTCGAGCGCCATGCCCTCGCTCGCCCGCAAGAGCTAAGCCAACGCGCCGTTACGACAGGCGGACGAGGGCCGCCAGGGATTCCTCGTATGTCCGGTCGCTGCCCAGAATCGAGAGCTCCTCGCCGATCAGCTCGACGATCGCCGGCGAAGGTAGGGGCACCGTCCGCTCCCAGCGCTTCTCGCCGTTCATCAGCACGGTCGTGGTCTGATGCCGTGGGTCGGGTTGCCGCTTCACGACGAACTCCGCGAGCTGACCTTCGCGCTCCGCCTGCACGCGGATGCCCGACACGTCGCCTTCCTCCAGCCCACGCTCGAAACGAGGCCGCACGCGCACCATCACGCGCGCGCCGTCCGAACGCGCGATCGCGAAGAGCAGACCGCCCGCCTCCGAAGATGCGAGCGCGTCGAGCGGCCGCCAGCCTAGACGTGATGCGAGCCAGCCGACGAAGAGCAGCGCCTGCGAGGGATGGATGTCGCGTCCATCCATGTCCACCGCGAACCCCACTCGGACCCCGCTGACGCTATCGAGGAAGGGCCGCCACGCGGGTACGTCGAAGAACGAGGTGATCATCTCGCGCCATGGCGTGAGGCGAGTCCAGTTGAGGTCGGTCACTCCGAACAGGCCCTTCGCCTGAGAGTTGATGCGGGCGATCGACGGCAGGGCGATGTCGGGCCGCGCGAAGTCCGACGAATCGACGACGAAGCGGTCGGCGACGCCGAGGAGATCACCAAATGGCGGACCGCTCACCGGCGGCGCGCCCGTCCACCAGAGGAACACCGGCAGGTCGGGCACGAGAAGGGGGATGACCGCGGACGCGACCCTCTGGCGCGAATCGCCCCGGGCTCGCACGAGGATCTGCTCGTAGCAGACCTGCGTCGCCCCGTCGGCGACCGGAAGGTGGCAGTGCATCTCTATGTGCGCCTCGACGTCGGCTGGCGCGCCGCGATCGGCGAGCACGACGATCGCCCGCGACGGGTGACGCAGGGACAGCTCGGAAATACTCTTCGCGGCACGGCGGGCGTGCACCTCGCGCTCGGCGTACACGACGAGGTTGAGGACCGATGCGCGTGGCCCCCCAGAAGGTCGTATCGACGGCTAGGCTTTGCGCCACTCTCGCCCGTCCCTTTCGATGAGCAGGTTCGCCTCGATCGGTCCCCACGTGCCCGCTTCGTAGATCGGCGGACCCTCCGGCGCCGCGGCCCACGCTTCGATGATCGGATCGACGAACGCCCATTGCTGGTCAACCTCGTCGCGTCGGGTGAAGAGCGTGGCATCGCCGCGGAGCGCGTCGAGGATGAGGGTTTCATAAGCATCCGGGGCCTCGACCATGAATGAAGCGCCGTAGTCGAAGTCCATGTTCACCGAGCGGATGCGAATGCCCTGCACCGGCACCTTCGCGCCGAACTTCAGCGAGACCCCCTCGTTGGGCTGGATGCGGAGGACGAGGGCGTTCGGCTCGAGCCCTTCTGACGCCTCGCGCGAGAAAAGCTGGTGCGGCGCGGAGCGGAACTGGATCGCGATCTCGGTGGAACGCTTGGGAAGGCGTTTCCCGGTGCGCATGTAGAACGGCGTTCCCTCCCAGCGCCAGTTGTCGACCCAGCATTTGAGCGCGACGTAGGTCTCGGTGCGCGAATCCCGCGCGACCCCTGGCTCTTCGCGATAGGCGTTGACCGCGACGCCCTCAATGAACCCGCGGCCGTACTGGCCGCGGACCGCGTTCGTAGCAACACCGTCCGCGGTGATCGGGCGCAGCACGCGCAGCACTTTCACCTTTTCGTCGCGTACCGCCTTGTCGTCGAACGCCGCCGGCGGCTCCATCGCGACAAGGGCGAGGAGCTGGAGGAGATGGTTCTGGACGATGTCACGCATTGCGCCCGCCTGCTCGTAGTAACCGGCGCGTTCTTCTACTCCGATCGTCTCGGCGACCGTGATCTGCACGTGGTCGACGTACTGCCGGTTCCAGATCGGCTCGAAGATCCCGTTCGCGAACCGCATGACGAGGATGTTCTGGACCGTCTCTTTGCCGAGGTAGTGATCGATACGGAAGATCTCATCCTCGCGGAAGACCGTGTGGAGGATCTCGGTAAGCTCGCGCGCGGACTCGCGGTTACGACCGAAAGGCTTCTCGATCACCACCCGGGCCCAACCCGTGTCGCCCCGGAGGCGGTGCTCGCCGATCGCTCGCACGATGCTCGCGTACGCGGGCGGCGGTGTCGCGAGATAGAAGAGACGGTTCGCGTGCGTGCCGAGCTCGTGGTCAAGGCGATCGAGCGTCTCGCGGAGCCTCTCGTAGCCGCGGTCGTCAGGGGTGGCGACGAAGTGCAGTTGCTCGGCGAAGCTTCGCCACACCTCCTCGTTGAGCGGTTTGGTGCGGCTGTGCTGCGCGACGGCGAGGCGGAGCTCCTCGCGAAACGCCGCCTCGGTCAGCGGTCGGCGAGCGGTGCCCACGACACAGAACGCCGCCGGAAGCAGGCGCTGCAAGGCGAGGTTGTAAAGCGCCGGGATCAGCTTGCGTAGGGCGAGATCGCCCGAGCCTCCGAAGATAACGATCGTCGAGGGCTCGGGGATGCGCTGGAAGCGCAGCCCCTCGCGCAGCGGGTTTTGGATGGTGGTCGCCAGGTGGCCCTATTCCTTTTTCAGCGCGTGCCCGCCGAACTGGTTGCGGAGTGCGGCCGCGACCTTCATCGCGAAGCTGGAGTCCTGCCGCGAGGCGAAGCGCGCGAAGAGCGAGTGCGCGAGCGCGGTCATCGGGACGTCGTGGTTGATGGCTTCGATGATCGTCCATCGGCCCTCACCGGAATCGGCGACCCAGCCCTTGATGCCGGCGAGATCCGTGCCCTCCTGCTCGAACGCGCGCTCGGCGAGCTCCAGCAGCCATGAGCGCACCACGCTTCCCTGGAGCCAAACGGATGAGACCTTCTTGAGGTCGAGCTCGAACTCGCTCGCGTGAAGCAGCTCGAACCCTTCCCCGTACGACTGCATCATCCCGTACTCGATCCCGTTGTGCACCATCTTCACGAAGTGGCCGGCGCCGGCCTTGCCGAAATGTGCCCAGCCATTCGGCGGCGCGAGCGCATCGAGGATCGGCTTCGCGACGGCGACCGCGTCGGCGGGACCTCCGACCATCATGCAATAACCGTTTTCGAGTCCCCAGATCCCTCCCGAGACGCCGACATCGAGGAAGCGCAGGCCTTTGGCTGTGTATTTTTCAGCGCGCTTCATCGAATCGCGGAAGTTGCTGTTCCCGCCATCCACGAGCACGTCGCCAGGTGAGGCGTAGCGCGCGAACTCATCGAGGGTGTGATCGGTCGCATCACCCGCAGGGACCATCGACCAGAGCACCCGCGGCGGCTTGAGCTTGCGCACCATGTCCTCGATCGAGCTCGCCCCCAACGCGCCATGTCCGACGGCTTCCTGCACCGGCTCGGGGCTCCGGTTTCCCGCGACCACGCGATGACCGCCCCGCGCGAGGCGCGTGACCATGTTCCCGCCCATGCGCCCTAAGCCGTATAAACCTATGTCCACGCGCGCCTCTTCTATCGCCCTTCGGCGAGATTTTGGTCCGTGTTCGCCGTGCGCTTTACGGTCTGCATTGTGCGGTAGGGTTAGAACGTGGCGACGATGGCGGAAACCGGCACCAAACTCGAGCTCTACCGCGAGCTAGCTCGCCAGCTGCGCATCGACAGCATTCGCTGCTCCACAGCCGCGGGCTCCGGGCACCCCACGTCGTCGCTCTCCGCGGCCGACCTCATGGCGGCGCTCCTCGCCGGACATCTCCGCTACGACTTCGCGCATCCGGACGATCCGGCGAACGACCACCTCATCTTCTCGAAGGGCCACGCGTCGCCGCTCGTGTACGCGCTGTTCAAGGCGGCGGGCGCGATCAGCGACGACGAGCTCATGACCTTCCGCAAGTTCGGCAGCAAGCTCGAAGGCCACCCAACCCCCGTGCTCCCATGGGTCGACGTCGCGACCGGCTCGCTCGGTCAGGGGCTGCCGATCGGCGTCGGCATCGCTCTCGCGGGAAAGCGTCCGCTCGACGCGCCGTACCACGTCTGGGTCGTGGTCGGCGACAGCGAGACCGCCGAGGGGTCGATCTGGGAAGCCTTCGACCATGCCGGGCACGAGGGTCTTGAGAACCTCACCGCGATCGTCGACGTGAACCGTCTGGGACAGCGCGGGCCGACCGAGCTGGAGTGGGACATGGGCGCATACGCCGCGCGCGTCCGGGCCTTTGGCGTCGACCCGATCGTGATCGACGGCCATGACCTCGCCGAGATCGATGACGCCCTCGGTCGCGCCCGCGACGCCGAGCGGCCGACCGCTGTCCTCGCCCGAACGATCAAGGGCAAGGGCGTGTCCTTTCTCGAGGACAAGGAAGGCTGGCATGGCAAGGCCCTCGATCCCGAGCAGGCGAAGCAGGCCATCGCCGAGCTCGGCGGCGAGACCCGGTCGCGCGCCTTCCCGGTCGTGAAGCCCGAACGCTGGGAGCCGCGACCCCTGCAGCGCACCGGGTCGATCTCGCTCAAGACGTACGCCGAGCCGGTCGCGACGCGGAAGGCGTACGGCGACGCGCTTGCGGCCCTCGGCGCGGCGCGCA
>VBIL01000067.1 GCA_005879975.1 Chloroflexota bacterium | reverse complement strand
CGGACACGTACAACACGTACCTCGAGCGCGTCGATCTGCGGCGCGGAGTCCCGGTCGGTCGCCTCGGCACCGGCGCCATGGTCGCGCCACCTCTTGAGCCGACCGAGCTGCCGGGCACGGCGGTATTCGCGGCGGCGACGGCGACGAGCGCTGACGGCAGCACGCTCTGGCTGGTGCGCGATACCGGCGAACACGGGCTCATCGCGAGCGTCGATCGCTTCGACGGGCGGGTGGCCAGCGTCACGCCCTTTGAGCACGCCACGATCACAAGCGCGGGACCTGGCGCCACGCGAAGCCGCGTCGTGGCGCTCGGGCCGGATCGCCTCGCGGTGATCCGCGAGCACTACCCGATCACCTATCAAGGTGCGCGGCTCGGTGTCGATTGGTACATCCTCGACGAGCACCTGCGGGCGATCGCAACGTATTCATTCGAGACACAACGCCTGCCGGCAGGTGGCTTCTGCTCCGCCGACGCGCACCCCGATCCGAGCGGCGACGGATGGATCCTGCTCTGCTCCGATCCCTTCCTCTTCCAGGACGGCGCGGTCGTCTTCCTCTCACGCAAGGGGTCGATCGTCGGCCAGACGTTCCTCTCACGCGAGGGGTCGATCGTCGGCCAGACGCCTCTCTCACGCGAGCTGGGCTACGCCGTGGGCATGACCGTGGCGACTGATGGGACCGTAAACGTGGTCACGACGCGGCCCGTCGTAGCGCGCGTCGATGCTCGGACCCATCGCCCCATCGACGCTCGGCCCGTGTCGGAGCTACGGTCCCTGCTG
>VBIL01000066.1 GCA_005879975.1 Chloroflexota bacterium | reverse complement strand
AGGGCCTGCCGGGCCCGGCGTGGTGTTCTCGCTCGACGGGCGCTACGCGTATCTGATTGCCGATCCGCTCGTGAAGATCGACCTTTCGACCGCCAAGGTGGTGGCTCGTGCATCGGGCATCGCTGCCGTCGGGGCCATCGCCCTTTCGGAGGACGGAGAGCGGTTGTACGCACTCGTCATCGACTGGCAAACGCGCACGATCGCGCTGCTGGATCCGCGAAGCCTAGGGCTCGCGGCGCAGAGTGCGCCGCTGGCGAACGATCCCTACGGCATCGTCGTCGTTCGTGCGCAGCTGCCGCCCGGGCCTTAGGCCAGGTGAGACAATTGACGCCTATGGAGCTTGCTCAAGTGGGTCGGGTTCTGTTGTTCGTCGGGGTGCTCATTGCGGCGATCGGGCTCGCGCTCGTATTCGCCGACCGGATCCCGCTCATCGGCAGATTGCCCGGCGATCTGACCTTCGGCGGAGAGGGTTGGACGGTCTACATTCCGATCGGGACCTCGATACTGCTGAGCCTGCTCCTGACTGCCGCGTTCTCATTTGTCTCGTGGGCGCGGAAGTAGAAGGAGGAGGCATGCCTGAGGACAAGACGCCAACCGAAGACAAGACCCCGGTCGTGGCCGAGGCCGAGAAGCAGGAGAAGATCCTGAACGCGCTGCAGGCGGTCCTGGATCCCGAGATCGGCCTCTCGGTGATCGATCTCGATCTCATCCGCGAGGTGGTGTTCACCCCCGAGGAGGCCGAGATCAAGATGGTGCTCACGACGCCGTTCTGCCCCTATGGGCCGATGCTGATCAACCAGATCCAATCGGCGTCGGAGACCGCCGCGGAGATGCCCGTGAAGGTCACGGTCCTGCCTGACCGCTGGGAGGCGCCGCCCTGGCTGCGCTAGTACTTAACTAGCGTCGCCGTCGCTCGGCCCATCGCACCGGTCACCGTCACCACGTACGAGCCGCGCGGCCACGTCGCGCCGAGGTATGCCGGCAAACATCCGAAGTAATCTGTCGTCCCTGGACCACCACCGAAGTAGAGCGAATTCCGGATGTCGATGGTGACGCGGGAATCACCGGGCTGCCCGTACGCGACGTAGACCACGGTGCCGTCGAAGAGGCGCCGCGTGACGGCGATTCCGGGATAGCGATCCGCGAGCGCGCGGGCGCGATCCGGCAAGTCCGCCACGAACGATGTGAACGAGTGACCGCTGGCGGCTTCGTACGCGGATTCGACCGGCAGCCCGCCGGCCATCTTGTCGAGCAGGTTGGTCTGCCCTCCGGCGTCGGAGACCATGAAGGCGGTGACCTGGGCCGCGACGTCGTAGGCGACCACTCCGACCTCGTTCACGTACCTTCGCCAGTCCTGCGGGCTTGAGATCTCCGCGAGGGCCGGCAGCCGATCGTTGCGTGCCGCCGACGCGGTGCAGTACCGACTGACGAGGGCGGCATCTTCGGCGACCGGGAACTCACTAAGCGTGGCGAGGCCCTCGTGCAGCCAGTAGGGCACGGGCAGCCGCCGCGCTGCGAGCTCGTCCACGAACAGGTGCGTGATCTCGTGGCGCGCGATCGCTTCGGGGCCGTCCGGAGCGCTCCAGTCGATGGCGACGACCGCGGGCGGCACGAATACGCCCTCCTCGAACGGCGACGCCTGTACGTTGAGCAGCTGCTGGAGCCCCTGAACGAAGCTCTTCTGCGTCCCGAACACATTCACGTTCAGGCGGTGCCTGAGGCTCCGCCCGAATATCGCTTCCACCGAGCCGACAGCCTGATCGATCGTCTTCGCGACGTTGTTCGCATCGAGGCCGGGTCCATTCATCCAGATGTCGGCGCTCGTGCTGCAGACGACCGTAAAGGAGAGACCGCTGACCGTTGCGGTGCGTGGCGGAACGCACTGCGCCGTCACGGCCGAGGAGGACACGACGCCCTGGATCTCGGCGCTGACGGTCGAGGTCCCGGACGCGCCCGCGACGAAGATGCCTTGATCGTCGATCGATCCGGTCCCGAAGCTGACGCGCCATGCCGGTGTCGCGGGCACGGAGTTGCCCCACTCATCGAACGCGGTGGCGGCGAAAGCAACGGACTCGCGCGGCTTCACCGTCGTGCTGCCGGGCAGCACGCGCACCGTCTTTGGCGTCCCGGGGCTAACGGTGACCTTCGCCGTGGCCTTCAGCGTCCCCACGGCGGCGTCGACGAAGTAGATGCCGGTCCTGTCGGGCGCCGAGAACATACCCTCGGGATCGATCACGGCCTCGGAGGTCCAAACGGGGTGGATGCTCAGCAGTCGCCCCCGAACGTCACGGATCTGAGCGTTGAAACGGACCCGCGCGGTCGGGGTAAGAGCGACGTCGTTCGAAGGCACGATCGCGATCGAGTCGGGAGGTCCGGGGACGAGCTCGTTCCAGCCGAACCACGCGCCCGCCGCCGCGACGGCGACGCAGATCAGGACGATCGGGAGCTTCCGCACGGCGCGAGTCTGCGTGCGACGCCGTGCCGCAAGGTGTCGAAACGGCGGCGGAGACCGCGCTGATCCCTTTAGAGGAGCGCGCGAACGACGCGGATCTGGGGTGAGGACTCTTCGGTCTCGCCCGGCGAGAGCGGAAGGCCGAGATAGGCGCCGCGGATGATGCCCCATTTGCGAATGCGATCCTCGCGAAGACCTGCGCTCGCGAATGCCGCGATGCAGCTCTCCACGTGGCGCTTCGTCGGGCCGATCGGATTCCACAGCAGCGGCGGGACGTCGAACTCCGGTTCCCCGACCATCGGCTTGGGATCGATCACCAGCCACCGATCGCCGTGGCGCAGCAGGTTGTGATGATGGAAGTCGCCGTGCACGAGCGTGCGATCGTCGACGTCAAGCCTCGCGTAGAGATCCTTCGCTACGTGGACGAGCTCGTGGTCGCCGGCGTTGTCGAGCCAGCGCGGGATGTGCTCGCCGATCCAGCGGAAGGGATGCCCGCGCTCCGCCGGCCGCCAGAACTTCTTCGCAGCCGCGACGGCGACTTTGATCGCCTCGGCCTCGGGGAGGGTCGAGGCCTCATCGCCCGGTCTCGCGCGCTCGAGCAGCATCGTCCGCCGGCGAGCGTCGTGACGTAGAAGGCGTACGGCGCCGTCGCCGTCGAGGAGCGCGAGGGCGTCGGCCTCGTGATCCGCCTCGTCGTCCTCGACCGGGACCACCTTGAGGACGGCGTCCTCGCCGGCGAACGCGACGAACGAGAACCGCCCGGCGGGAAGCCGCTCGCCGAGCGTTACCCCCCATTCCGCGGCGACTTCGTGCGCCGTCGCCGCGAGGCGGGCCGCGACTCGGTCGGTGATCCCCCAGGGTGCGTGGGTCAGCCACGCGCTCTTCTCGTCGGTCACCGCCGCTTGCGAACGCGACCCTCCGCTGAGCGCGCCAGGACGAAGAGCACGTCCGAGACCCGGTTCAGCCACGGGAGGAGGTCCTCGCCCGAGAAGTAGCCCTCGTCGACGCACTCTA
Source organism: Chloroflexota bacterium (assembly GCA_005879975.1). Classification (GTDB taxonomy): domain Bacteria; phylum Chloroflexota; class Limnocylindria; order P2-11E; family P2-11E; genus 3-1-20CM-2-70-9. The sequence continues at coordinate 16,752 of VBIL01000066.1, read as the reverse complement.
CGACCCGCCGTTCGGCACGGCGGACCACGGTGCGGGCCTGATCGAGAGAGGCAGAGATCGGGTTCTCGCCGGGCACGATGAAGCGACCCTCGATGGGCGTGCGTTTCTTGACCGCCTCGAGGACGCGCTCGAGCTTCGCGACAGCGGCGCCGTCGATGCGCTCCTTGAGCCGGCCGAGGTCGCCGCGTGGCGTCGCCACTTCGGCCATGGCGAGGTAGAGCCCGCGTTGGATAGCGAGGAGCTCGCGGCCGAGCGTCGATCGCGGGTAGCGCGAGCGGGCTACACCCAGCACGGCCTGCGCCTCATCGAGGTCCCCGAGGGCTTCGATCCGCGGATCGGTCTTGCGGACACGATCCTTCCCGAAGAGCGAGGTCTCGCCCGTGTCGCCGGTGCGGGTCGCGACGCGCGCGGATCGCGATGCTCGTCTGGCCGGCATGGCCGACAGTCTGGCCGCTCCGGTCACGCTATGCTCGACTCGTCCCGCGAGCTTCCGGCGGGGTGATGGAGGGACCGATGCCGACGGGTCGAGGAGAGGCTAAAGACAAGAACAGGAAAAAGAAATCCAAAGAGCAGCTCGAAAAGGAGCTCAAGAAGAGGGGCGTGGCGCAACCGGTCCAGCCCATGACCTTCGAGATCGTGAAGCCGAAACGCAAAGAGAAAGAGACTTGGTAATAAAACACTCCGGGAAAAACGGAGGGGAGCGGGGCGGCGCCGGTGTGACGCAAGCCGGCGCCGCTCTTTTTGGGAGCGCTAAGGAGCAGAAGGTGGCAGTGACTGAAAAGTCCAGAGCGATCGAGCAGGCGATCCAGCAGATCGAGAAGCAGTTCGGCAAGGGTTCGATCATGAAGCTCGGCGCCACCGCCGGGGAAAAGATCGACTCGATCTCGACTGGCTCGCTCGCGGTGGATCTCGCGCTCGGCGTCGGCGGATTCCCTCGCGGCCGCGTCGTCGAGATCTATGGCCCCGAGGCTTCCGGTAAGACGACGCTGGCTCTCCACGCTGTCGCGTCCGCGCAGCGCACCGGCGGGACCGCGGCCTTCATCGACGCCGAGCACGCGCTCGATGCGGCGTGGGCGCGGACCTGCGGCGTGAACACCGACGACCTCCTCATCTCGCAGCCCGACAACGGCCAGCAGGCGCTTGAGATCGCGGACACGCTCGTGCGCTCCGGTGCCGTCGATATCGTCGTCATCGACTCGGTCGCGGCCCTCGTGCCGCGCGAGGAGATCGAGGGCGAGATGGGCGATGCGCACGTCGGTCTCCAGGCGCGCCTCATGAGCCAGGCGCTGCGCAAGCTGACCGGGACCATCTCCAAGACGAAGACCACGGTGATCTTCATCAACCAGCTGCGCGAGAAGATCGGCATCATGTTCGGCAACCCCGAAACCACTTCCGGTGGCAGGGCTCTGAAGTTCTACGCCTCGATCCGCATCGACATCCGCCCGATCGAACCGATCAAGCAGGGCGATGTGGTCATCGGTCGCCGCGTCAAGGTAAAGGTCGTGAAGAACAAGGTCGCGCCGCCGTTCCGCATCGCCGAGATCGAGATCCTCGCGAACGAGGGCATCTCGCGTGAGGGCGGCCTTCTCGACATGGGCATCACCACCGGCGTGCTGGACAAGTCGGGTGCGTGGATCAATTACGGAAAGCAGCGCATTGGTCAGGGTCGCGAGAACGCCAAGCAGTTCCTGCGCGAACACGCCGACGTCGCCGCGGAGATCGATGCGAAGGTGCGCGAGCGCAGCTTGACCCCAGGCAGCGAAAGCCCGAACGGTGAGGAGAGCTAGGCCCGAGGCAAAGGCCCACGGCAACCCCTACGAGGAGGCCGTGGGGTTCCTCGCGACCCGACCGCGCAGCGTCGCCGAGATCCGCCGGCACCTGCACGGCAAGCGCTACGACGACGCGGCGATCGACGGCGCGATCGATCGGCTCCGCGCGCAACGGTATGTCGACGATCTCGATTTCGCGAAGTACTGGGTCGAGCAGCGCTCGCGGTTCCGGCCCAAAGGCGATCGTGCTCTCGTCAGCGAGCTCACGAGCAAGGGTGTCGCCCGCGAAACGATCAATGCAGCGCTCGGCGAGCTACCTCCGGAAAGCGAGGCTGACCGCGCGCGGCGAGCGATCGCGCGTCAGGTCGCGCGCTGGCGATCGCTCGGAGCAGGCGAACGCAACAGGAAGATCCACACATACCTCGCGGCGCGCGGCTTCGATTACGGAGTCATCGAAGAGGTGGTCGCCGAACCCGAGCTTGAAGCCGATGAGGGCGAGCGCGCGTAAGCCAGCGGCGAAATCAGCTCGGCGGGCCATGCTCCACGGCGTCCACACGCCCCGCTAACTCGACGTCGGCGTCGCTGATTCCTCCCGTCGCATGCGTCGTCAGGACGATCCGGACCGTCCTGTAGCTCTCGACGTGGATGTCGGGATGGTGATTCGCCGCGTTCGCGGCTTCAGCGACGCGGTTGGCGAACGCCATGGCGGCCTTGAATCCCTTGAACGCGTAGGTCTTTGTCAGGGTGTTTGCCTGGCGCATCCACCCCGCGCCCGACTCGAGCAGACCGGCGAGCGCGTTCTCGTTGAGACGAGTCTCGTTCTCGGGGACCGGCACGCGCCCGAGCCTACCGTGTACGCGTTCCGTACGAGCGGGATGGGCGTGCGCTATCCTGACCGCACTAAAACTTTGTGAACGACGTGGCCGGTGGAGCACCCCGTTCCACAGGTCACTTGCCGAGAAAACGGGGACGAGCGTCAAGTCACGGCGTGCGCCCCCGCATATGCGGCACGGAAAGGACCGCTGTCATGTCCGACCCGATCGTCGTGGGCCTGCTTGCCCTCGTCGTGGGTCTCGTCGTCGGAACGGTGATCGCCGTGATCGCGCGTCGTCAGCTCGCGCTGGGCCGTGAAGCCGAGGCGAGAGCCAACTCCGAACGCTTGGTCGTCGAGGCGCGCGCCAAGCAGAAGGAGATCATCCTCGAGGCCAAGGACGAAGCCCTCAAGGTCGCCAAGGCGGCCGAGCTCGAGAACCGGGAGCGTCGCGCCGAGCTCCAGCGCTACGAGACGCGGCTCGACAAGAAAGACGAGCAGCTCGACCAGAAGGTGACCCAGGTCGAGGAGCGTGACCGCCGCCTGGGCCAGCGGGAAGGAGACCTCGAAGCCGAGCGGGCGAAGATCGGACAGCTCCAGGAGGAGCAGCGGACGGAGCTCGCCCGGGTGGCCTCCCTGACCATGGAGGAGGCGCGCGGCCTGCTCCTCGAGCGCGTCGAAGACGAGATGCGCGACATCACCAGCAGGAAGGTCCGCGAGCTCGAGATCGAGGCTCGCGAGCGGGCCGACGATCGCGCCCGGGACATCATCACGATGGCCCTGCAGCGCTACGCCGCCGAGCACACTGCCGAGCACAGCGTGACGGTCGTGGCGCTCCCGAGCGACGACATGAAGGGGCGGATCATCGGCCGCGAGGGCCGGAACATTCGCACCCTCGAACAGCTCACCGGCGTTGACCTGATCATCGACGACACTCCCGAGGCGGTCGTCGTCTCGGGTTTCGACCCGATCCGCCGCGAGGTCGCCAAGCGCGCGCTGGAGCGCCTCCTCGTCGACGGACGCATCCACCCCGCGCGGATCGAGGAGATGGTGGCGAAGGCCCGTACCGAGATCGATCAGGTCATGAAGGAGGCGGCCGAGTCCGCGGTGTACGAGGTCGGCATTGGCGGACTGCACCCTGACCTGGTGAAGCTCCTGGGCCGGCTGCACTTCCGCACCTCGTATGGCCAGAACGTGCTCCGCCACTCGATCGAGGTCGCGCACGTCGCGGGAATCCTCGCATCCGAAGCGGGGTACGACCCGCAGACCATGAAGCGCGCCGGGCTGCTGCACGACATCGGGAAGGCCATCGATCACGAGGTCGAGGGCCCGCACACGGTGATCGGCGGCGAGCTCTTGAAGCGCTACGGGTTCCCACAGTCGGTCATCGATGGCGTCGTCGGCCATCACGGCGACGTCGAGCCGGTAACGATGGTCGGCACGCTCATCTCGGCCGCCGACGCGATCAGCGCGGCGCGGCCCGGCGCGCGGAGCGAGATCGTCTCGAACTACATCCAGCGTCTCACCGAGCTCGAGAGCGTCGCAAACAGCTTTGCCGGCGTCGAGAAGTCATTTGCGATCCAGGCTGGTCGTGAGGTGCGGGTCGTCGTGAAGCCCGATCAGATCGACGATCTCCAGTCCGCGCGCCTCTCGCGGGACATAGCGCAGAAGATCCAGGAGACGCTCCAGTACCCAGGTCAGATCAAGGTGACCGTCATCCGCGAGACACGCGCCGTGGACTACGCGAAGTGAGCAAGATCGATCCATCGGCGTGAAGAAGCGGGCGATCCTTGGCTTATGCGCTCTGCTCCTCGCTGCCTGCGCCGTGGGGCCCGCAGCGAGGTCCAGTGCTCGCCCCGATGAGAGCCGCGGACCGTCTGTCGCGACGGCGGCCCCAAGCGCCGCCGTCGTCCCGATCACCGTCGCCGCGTCGCGGTACGGGAGCCTGCAGGTCCAGACAGTCCCTGGAGCGTCGTGCTCTCTTCTCGTCCAGCTCAATAGCGGAACGTTCGGCGATGCTCCGCCCAAGCTGATGGCGACGACGGCCGGCCCCGACGGATCGGTCGTGTGGAGCTACCCCGCGGCCCTCGTGCCGTCCGGGCATGGTCGCCACACCGTCGTGTGCACGGACGGCAGCCGGTCCTCTGAGGTCGTGTCCGAGTTCGACATCGCGGCGCGGAAGCTCGAGGCCAAGGGTCTCACTGTTCGGGTCGAGGCGGTGGACCCGAACCGCGGCCTTCCTGGACTGAACGGGAGACTCGAACCAAGCCTCGTCCCGGCGCGCGATGCCATGGTCGCTCGGATCACCGCGACGCTCGAGAACGAGTGGAAGCTCGCGACGCGTGGCCTGGGAGCACTCACTCTGGCTCCGTCCTCGGCGGACATCGCGGTGTACGTCCTCCCTGGAAGAGGGACATCGGTGCACGCGACCGCCTCGGACGGTACGCAGCGGGTGCTGGCCTATGTCGTCGGCGATCTCGGCCCGGTGTCGGCGGAGAACGGCGTGGCCGTGGTCCTTCACGAGCTCGGTCATATCTGGTGCTGCTTCGGTCCCGAGGCGGGCGGCGACGGGCATTGGCTTGAGAAGATCCCCGACCCGCTCCTGCAGGGAGTCGACCGCTTCGGTCTCATGACGCATCCAGTCACTTGTCTGATCGGCGCCGGATTCGAGAGCTGCCCGAACCGGTTCTCGGAGCGCGAGCTCAGGACGATGGGTTTCACCGAGATCCCCGCACCGCCCCCGGATCCCTGCATCGCCCAGAAGAACACCCTAAACGCACGGCTCGCGACGGAGCGCTCCACCGTCGATGCCGGGAAAGCGCAGCTGGCGCTCGTCGACGGCCGCATCAAGGCGATCGCGGCGCAGTACCCGTCGCGCGTGCTGCCGCCGGACGTCTATGCCGCCTATCAGGACCTCCTCGCTCAGTACAACCGCCTGGCGACGGAGATCGGCGCGAACGTCGCGGCCTACAACGCGACCGTCGACCAGGTCAACGCGCTGCCCTGCTGAGGTGAGAGTCCTCTTCGTCGGCGACGTCGTCGGCAAGCCCGGCCGGCAGGCGGTGGCGGCGCTCGTTCCAGCGATTCGTGCTGAGCGCGGGATCGACCTCGCGATCGTGAATGGCGAGAACGCCGCCGGCGGCAGCGGGCTCACCGGCGAGATCGCCGCCGAGCTCCGGGAAGCCGGCGCGGACGTCGTCACGAACGGCAACCACGTATGGGATCAGCGCATCTTTCTCAAGGAGATCGATGCGCTGGACTTCTGCGTGCGACCACTCAACCTTCCGCCGGGGAATCCCGGACGCGGCTGGACGATTACGAAGGGCGCGCTCGTCGCGAATGCCATCGGGCGCGTCTTCATGGCCGATCAGGACGATCCCTTCCGCGCACTCGACGGTCTCCTCGATGAGCTGGGCGAGCGTGCCCCGAGCGTGCGCATCCTTGACTGGCACGCCGAAGCAACGAGCGAAAAGCTCGCGATGGGCTGGCATCTCGACGGGCGTTTCTCGGCGGTCCTCGGTAGCCACACCCATGTGCCGACGGCCGACGCGCGGATCCTGCCGCAGGGCACCGCGCTGGTGGCGGACACAGGGATGGTCGGCCCGCGCGATTCGGTGCTCGGCATCGACCCGAAGGTTATCGTCGCGCGCTATCTCGATCACCTGCCGCGCCGCTTCGAGGTCGCGACGGGAGTTGTCCAGTTCAACAGCGTGGTCGTAGACGTCGACGACGCGACAGGCCGTGCGCGATCGATCGAGCGGCTCGATCGGGAGTGGGCTCCCTGAGCGTCGCGTATCCCATCGATCTCCACACGCACTCCTTGCGCAGTGACGGCGCGCTCTCGCCCGGGGATCTGGTCAGACGCGCGGCCGCCCGAGCTGTCCGCGTGCTCTCGCTCGCCGATCACGACACCCTGGCGGGTGTGGCTGAGGCCGTCGCGGCCGGCGAGGTGCTGGGCGTCCGTGTCATTCCGGCGTCCGAGCTCAACACCGAGTCGGAGTGGGGTGACGCGCACGTTCTGGGTTACTTCATCGATCCAACCGATGTGGTCCTCGAAGAGCGTCTCCGATGGCTTCGGGAGAATCGCGGACGGCGTATCGAGCTCATGATCGCGAAGCTCAGCCAGTTGGGCTACCCGGTCTCGCTCCAGCGCGTTCTCGAGATCGCGCAGGGCGGCGCTCTCGGGCGGCCGCACCTTGCGGAGGCGCTCCTCGAGAAGGGGTACGTGCGCTCATACGACGAAGCGTTCGACAAGATCCTGGCAAAAGACTCGCCCGCGTACGTGGCTCGGGTAGGCCTGACTCCCCTCGAGGCGGTGGAGCTGGTGCGAACGCACGCTGGCGTGCCATCGCTCGCGCACCCCGGAACGGTGGTTGGCCTCGAGGCGTTGCTGCCGAAGATGGTGGCGGCCGGCCTCGCTGGCATCGAGGCGTACTACGGCGAGCATTCACCAGAGATGACCGAACGTTGCCTCGCCCTTGCGCGCACGCATCACCTCGTTCCCACCGGCGGCAGCGACTTCCACGGCCGCGGCGAACACGGGATCGATCTCGGCGCGGTCTTCGTTCCACCCGAAACGATCGAAATGCTCGACTCGCGCCGCACGCAGGCCTAGCGGACTAACATTTCACGCTCGTGGAAGGGGAGGCGTGAGGGTGGCGGGGGCACTCCGTCCGGTCGTCCTGCTCATGCTCTTCGCGTCGCTCCTCTTCGTGATCGACGGGATCTTCGACGGCGTGTATCCGGGAGGTCCCGCCTGGTTCACTGGCCGCTACGACAACCTCGCCGAGATCGCCTACGTCTTTGCGATCCTGAACACGGTCGTCGCCTTGATGGTCGCCCGCGGCAGCGAGCGCAGCCTGCAATCGCGGATCGCGCTGTCGGTCTTCTTCATCATCGAGCGCCCGCTGACCGCGTTCGTCCTCGGCCCGAAGCCGATCGAATCGGTCGTGACGCACTTCGCGACCGCCGGCGTGGAGCTGGTGATCCTGGTCACGGCTCTCCGGGTCTGGCGCCTCGGCCACAGCTTGGCCGCGGGCGACGTCGACACGCTGTTCTCGCTCGAAACCTCGATCCCGGCGCCTCCCTCGGATGAGGCCGCGCCGAGTTCCCTGAGACGACCTGCGATCACGGCGCGGAACGCTTGGCTCATCGGCGGCATCACGCTCGGCCTGGCCATCGTCCTCGTGGCCGACGGCGTGTTCGAAGGCTTCGTCCCAGGCGGACGGGACTGGTCGGCCTCCGGCGACGATTCCGGCTGGCTCGTCTACCTCTTCGCCGCCGTCGCGCTGATCGTGGCGGTACGGGCGGTACACGGAGGGAGGCTCGCGATGCGCGCGCTCATCGTCGTCGCACTCCTCCTCTTCGTCGAGCGCTCGTTCAGCCCGTTCGTGTTGCGTGAGCAGGACCCTGTCGCCCTGGGCCTACACGCGGTCGCTGCGTTCGTGAGTCTCGCGCTGGCGCTTGCGACCGCGGGCGCCATTCGGGCCGGGCCGGCGCTGGAGCGGGCCTCCGTTCCGTCGCTCGAGGCCGCATAGTTCTCGCGTGACCCTCACCGTCCGCGAGGCCGCCGAGCGGCTCGCGGAGCAGGTCGGGACCGTTGTCATCGGGAAGCGCCAGGGCACCGAGCACCTCCTGGCCGCGCTTCTGGTCGAAGGCCACGTCCTGCTCGACGACGTGCCGGGGGTGGGGAAGACCATGCTTGCGCGGGCGCTCGCCCGTTCGCTCGACCTCGCCTTCCGCCGCATCCAGTGCACCCCCGACCTCGTGCCGAGCGACGTCACTGGCGTCTCTATCTACGACCAGCGAGCGGAGCGCTTCGAGTACCGCCCGGGACCCCTGGCCGCGAACGTCGTGCTCGTGGACGAGATCAACCGCGCAACGCCCCGTGCGCAATCGGCGCTCCTCGAGGCGATGCAGGAGCGGCAGGTCACCGTGGACGAGACGACGCATCCCCTGCCCGACCCCTTCCTCGTCATCGCCACGCAGAACCCGGTTGAGCTCGAGGGGACGTTCCCGCTCCCCGAGGCGCAGCTGGATCGTTTCCTCTTCCTGCTGAACCTTGGATATCCGGACGCGGAAGATGAGGACGCGATCCTCCGCGTCCACGGCCCAGCAACAGTGCGACCCGAGACGCTGTCCCCGCTGTTCGATGCGGCGGTGATCGCGAGGCTCCGCGATGAGGTTCGCAAGGTGCGCGTGGGTGAAGCCGTGCGTCGCTATGTCGTCGATCTCATTCGGGCGACGCGCCGCATCGACGGTATCGAGCTCGGCGCGAGCCCGCGCGCAGCCCTCGCGCTCTACCGCGCCGCGCAGGCACATGCCGCGATCCGCGGGCGCGCATACGTGCTCCCTGATGACGTGAAAGCCCAGGCGGTCGCAGTTCTCCGGCATCGGCTCTTCCTCAACTCCGACGCCCAGATGCGCGGAAGGACGACTCCCGCGGTCATCGGCGAGGTGTTGGCGCGAACGCCCGTCCCCGCGGAGGACATCGCCGCGACCGCCGGCTGATGGAGACCCATCCCCTCGACTCGCGCACCGGTCGCTTTCCCTGGCAGATCGTCCTGATCTTCGTAGCCGCGGCGGCCATCTCGCGCGCCCCGGCGATCATCGTGTTGACCTTCGGGGCGCTGATGTCGTGGGTCGTCGTCGCGGTGACCGGGCGCCTCGCGCTATCAGCGGTTCACGTTCGCCTAACGCTCTCGCCCGACCGAATCGTGGCCGGCGAGCAGGCGATCGCCACGCTCGAGATCGCGAACCGAAAGCCGATCCCGCTCCCGTGGCTCGAGGCGCGAGTCTTCCTTGGCGAAGGCGTCGAGCCCGCCGCGGCCGCGCCGGGAACCCCGCGCGGATGGATCGACTGCGGCTTTCCGCTACGCGGTCGCGAGCGCGTCGCGGTGCGGTTGCGTGTTGCCGTTCCCGCGCGCGGCGCATACGCCATCGGTCCGGTGCGCATCCGCGCCGGCGACTGGATGGGATTCGTTCAGATCGAGCGGACGGCGCCGGCGCGATGCGAGGTCATCGCGTATCCCGCGCCGCTTGCGGTCCGCGATCGCACGCTCGCGTCACTGCGGCCGCTCGCGGAGACGGCCACCCGGCGCGGGCTCGTGCCGGACCCGCTGCGATTCCGGGGCGTGCGGCCGCATCAACGAGGCGACGCTCGTAAGGAGATCCACTGGAAGGCCTCCGCGCGACTTCGTGAGCTGCACACGAAGCTCTACGAGCCGGCCACCAGCCTCGATTCGATCTTCCTGGTGAACGTCGCCTCATACGAGCAGTACTGGATCCAGGCCGACCCAGAGGCCGTCGAGCTCGTGATCAGAGCCGCGACCGAGCTCATCCGCCACGCGGCGGACGCGGGGCGGCAGGTCGGCCTGGTGACGAACGGGATCGATAACCTGACGCACGAACGACCGCGTTCCGCGCTCGGCCGGGGCCCGCGCCCGCTGACCCGCAGCCTCGAGATCCTCGCGCGGCTGAGCCCGTATGCGGTTGGCGCGCCCGAGGGGGTGTTCCTCCGCGAGCGCGGCAGGCTCCCGTGGGGCTCGACGCTCGTGATCGTGACGCCGCGCGTCGGCCACGGGCTCGCCGCGGCCGCGGTCGCGCTCCGCCGCGCACACCACCGCGTCCTCGTCGTCTGCGCCGATGAGATCCCAGGCGAAGTTGGTGCGCACCTCCTCGCGAACGGTGTCGCGCGCGACTCGCTCGCACCTCTGGAGCAGCGTGCGGCGGTCTAGCTCTCGCGCGATCGCGACCCTCCTCGTGACTCGCGCGCTGATCGAAGCCATCGCGTTCGCCTGTCTGCTTGCGGTCGCGCAGACCGCGGGAGGGGCCACGCCCCTCGCCCTGACTCCGGCGACTCTTGGGCTTCTCGGCACGACCCTGGTGCTCGTCGCGGCGCTCCGCGACACCGGATCCGAGAGGCGGGGGACCGCGATCGTCGTCGCGACCCTTCTCGTCGGCGTCGTTCTCGCGGTGGGCCTGCCGGCGCAGCGGCTGGATGTCGTCGGCTGGGGCGGCCGCGTCATCGCGTTCGTGATAGTCGCCGAGATCTACCTCTGGCGCGTCGTCTCGCTCGCGCGAGGCGGAGTGCGGTGGAGCGATGCCCGGAACGCGGCACCGTTCGCCGCCACCGCCCTCGGGGTCGCGGCGGTCCTGCCGGTCTCGCTCGACCGCGGTCCACTGGTGCCCCTCGCGCTGATCCTCATCGCCGCGACCGGCGTCGCACTCTCCGTCGCGCGCTCGACCGAGGAGCTTTCTCTCGGAAGGGAGAGCGCCGGAGCGGCGCGTGTTTCGTCGGCACATTCGGTGGTGTTCGCCCTCGGGCTCGGGGCGATGGTCGCCGCGATCGCGACGCCCGTGGTCGAGCAGATCCTGGGTGAAGTCGGCAGAGTGCTCGCCCCCCTCTTCGATCAGCTCCTCTTCTTCATCCTCCTGCCACTCGGCTATCTCGCCGCGTTCGTCTACGCGATCCTCAAGCCGTTTCTGCAGCCGATCCTGGCCAACCTGCAGCCGAACCCAGCGCGGAATCCCGACGAGGACGAGGCGCTGCTCCGCGAGATCGAGCGGACACGGCCGTTCGTCGTCGGCGGCGTCGAGATCCTGATCGTCATCGTGGTGATCCTGGTCGCGCTCGTGCTCCTGGAGCGCGCCGTGCGCGAGCGCCGGATCGCGATACCCGACGGAACGGAGCTGGAGCGCAGCTCGGTCGACGGTCTTTCGCTTGGCGCCACATTGCGCGGCCTGTTCCCGCGCCGGCCGGCCCGGCGGCGGCCGCCGCGGGAAGATGGGAGCGCTTCCGCCGCCCTTCGGCTGATCTACTGGCGGCTGGTCGCGCTCGCGGAGCGTGCGGGTCATGGCTGGCGCGTGACAGCGGAGACGCCCGCGGAGTATCAGCGCCGCCTGGCCGGCGCGGATTCCCGCTGGGACGCGGCCGCGCCGATCGTCTCGGCGTTCGAGGACCTTCGCTATGGCGAGGTTGCGCCGGACCACGCGACCGTGTCTCGCGCGCGCGCACTTTTGATGTCTTTGGAGGTTGCGCTACGGACGTGATCGCCATCGTCGGGCCCACCGCGTCGGGGAAGAGCGCCCTCGCCATGCGCGTCGCCGCGCGGATCGGCGGCGAGATCGTCTCTGCTGATTCGCGACAGGTCTACCGCGGGATGGATATTGGGACGGCTAAGCCAAGCGTGGAAGAGCGTGTGCAGGTCCCGCATCACCTCGTCGACGTCGTCGATCCAGGAGAGCGGTATGACGTGCTGCGCTTCCAACGCGAGGGTCGCGAGGCCCTCGCGGCGATCCGCGGGCGCGGACGCGTCGCTCTTGTTGTCGGCGGGACCGGTCTCTATGTCCGCGCGCTTCTGGACGGCCTCGATCTGGTGGCGCTGCCTCACGATCCCACCGTTCGCCTCGAGCTGGAGCGCGCCGATCCCGGCGTGCTCTACAAGCGACTGTGCGCGATCGATCCCGATTCCGCCGCGCGCGTCGATCCACGGAACGTTCGCCGTGTGGTCCGTTACCTGGAGGTCGCGACGATCGCGGGCGGTGCAGTCCCGCGCCGGATGGGCGCGGCGCTCCCGGCGCTGCGCATTGGGCTCCGGCCACCCCGCGATGCGCTCGTGGCGGCGATCGAACGGCGCGTGCGCGACATGGTGGCGGCCGGCGTCCTGGAGGAAGCGCGCGCGCTCATGGCACGCGGGGTCGACCCGCGATTGCCCGCGATGAGCGCGCACGGCTATGTCCACTGGGCAGCGCACCTGCGCGGTGAGATCGATCTCGAGACCGCGACGGCGCGGACCGCGCGCGACGTCAGGGCGTACTCGCGCCGTCAGATGACGTGGTTCCGCAAGGACACTGCGATCCGCTGGTACGACCCGACCGCGGTGGATCCGCTCGATGCGATACTCCAGGCCGCCGCTTGAAGTTCACCAAGATGCACGGCTGCGGCAACGACTTCCTCGTCGTGGACGGGCCCGTCACGCTCGATGCGGATCGCGTTCGGGAGATCTGCGATCGTCGGAGGGGCGTCGGCGCCGACGGGGTCCTGGTCGTCGGCGCGCCAGACGGACGGCGTTGGCCGGTGACGCTGCACAACGCGGATGGCTCGCTCGGCGAATCGTGCGGAAACGGTGCGCGCTGCGTGGCGCGCTACCTGCTCGATCGCAGCGGCGGGGATTCGCTCGATCTGCGGTTCGTCGGCGGCGATGTGAGCGCACGTCGCGAAGGGAATGGGATCGCGATCACGATTCGTGCGCCGGCGCCGCCGTCGCCCGTCGCCATCGACGGCGATCGTCGGGCATATCGGGTCAGCGTCGGAAACCCGCACGTCGTCGTCTTCGTCGACGAGCCGTCGGCCGTGGATTTGCCTGCGGTCGCGGCCGCCATCCGCGGCGTGGCCGGCGAGGCGAACGTGGAGGTGGCCCGCGTGCTCGATCCAGGTCTCATTGCCTTGCGCGTCGACGAGCGCGGGGTGGGCGAGACCCAGGCATGTGGTACGGGTGCGTGCGCGACCGTCGCGGCCGCCCTCTGCGAACAGCGCATGGACGCGGTGGTACGAGTCCGCGTACCCGGTGGCGAGCTCGTGGTGCGCGCCGGACGCGAGACGTTCGAGCTTGCGGGTCCGGCGGAGTACGTCTTCGATGGACGCGTCGGTTGATCGACACGGCGACGCCGACCGAGCGCGCCTACCTCGTCGGACTGGACCTCCCGCGCGCCGGATTCGACGCGGAAGACTCGCTCGATGAGCTGGCGTCGCTCGTGGAGGCGGCGGGCGGCAGCGTGGTCGGCCGCATGCTTCAGCTCCGACGCGCCCCCGATCCGAACTCGTGGGTCGGCAAGGGCAAGGCCGGCGAAATCGCGCGCGAGGTCGCGCGCCTGCGCGCCGATCTTGTCGTGTCGGACGACGAGCTCAAACCCAGGCAGCAACGCACGCTGGAGGAGATCGTCGGCGCGGCGGTCGTGGATCGGTCCGGCGTGATCCTGGACATCTTCGCGCGGCACGCCAGATCGCGCGAAGGCCGCATCCAGGTCGAGCTGGCGCAGCTGGAATACCGGCTGCCGCGGCTCACCGGTCGCGGGAAAGAGATGTCGAGGCTCGGGGGAGGCATCGGCACGCGCGGACCGGGCGAATCGAAGCTCGAGAGCGATCGCCAGATCATCCGTAAGCGCATCCAGGATCTCCGCGGAAAGCTCACCGAGGTGGCGCGCCAGCGGGAGCGCGCCCGCGGCTCACGTGCCAGCGAAGGCCTCTTCCTCGCGTCCCTCGTCGGCTACACCAACGCGGGCAAATCGACGCTGCTAAATGCGGTCGCGAGCGCAGACGTGCTCGTGGCGGATCAGCCCTTCGCGACGCTCGATCCAACCACGCGCAGGGCGGCCCTGAACGGCAGCGTGACCATCCTCCTTTCCGACACGGTCGGCTTCGTCAACAAGCTGCCACCGACGCTCGTCGCCGCGTTCCGCGCGACCCTCGAGGAGCTGGATGACGCCAATCTCCTCGTGCACGTCGCGGATGTCGCGCATCCGAATCTCCACGAGCGCATGCGTGTCGTCGACGCGACCTTGAAATCGCTCGGCCTCGAGCATCGCCCGCGGCTGCTGGTCTTCAACCAGACGGATCGGCTGCGCGGTGAGGAAGGCCGAGCAACGCGCGAGGCGCTCGCCGCGGAGTTCCCCGCGGCGGTCTTTGTATCGGCTCTGCGCGGCGAAGGCCTCGATGGCCTGCGCGCACGTCTGGCCGAGGCCGCGGCCGCCGGATGGCGGCGGGTCAACGCCATGCTGCCCTACCACGCTGGCGCGCTCGTGCAACGGATCCGCACTCGCGGTTCGCTCAAGCGAGCCGACTACGAGGAGGCCGGCATCCGTATCGAGGCCGACGTCTCGCCCGAGCTCGCCGCCGAGATACAGACAGCGATCCGCCGCCGCTAGCGGCTTCGTTTCGCGGATCGGGCCCGGACAGGCGAGCGACCGCTTCGGATCAAGCGCGCATCGGTCATCCGATTCATCAGCGCGACACCCTTCCGTTACGCGTCCGTTGCATCGACTATGAGTCGCGAGGAACGGAGGGGCGATGCGTTTGCCGAGAGTTGTCGCAGCGAGCGTACTGGCGGTCGTGGGGTTGTTCGGTTTGCTGTCGCCGTCGGTGGCCGACGGAGCGAGCCTGGATTCCACGGAGCTCGACCTCGTCGGACGCGTGAACGAGTTCCGCGCGGCGCGCGGCCTGCCGACTCTCGCCGTTTCCGACACGCTCACCGCCGCGGCGAAGTGGATGTCCGCGGACATGGCCGTGAACGGCTACTTCGCCCACACGTCGCAGGATGGCCGATCGCCGACGCAACGCATGGCCGACGCCGGGTACCCGGCATTCGGCACGTGGACCGGCGAGGACCTCGCGGCCGGATACACGGCGACCGCCGATGTCCTGGCAGGCTGGATCCGCAGTCCCGCGCACTACGCCGTCCTCGTGAATCCCGAGTATCACGCCATCGGCATCGGCCGCGGGTACGGGTCGGGCTCCGTGTACGGGTGGTATTGGACCGCGGACTTCGGCGGGGTCGTCGACGCCGGCCGGACCGCGGCGGCGTTTGATGTCGGCTACCACGCGCGCTGGTCCGCCCAGAGTCCCGACCCGACGCTCGCTCCCGGCCAGACGGCGACGCTCGTCGTCGCCCTCCAGAACACCGGTTACCGCGGGTGGTACGCCGGCGTGCCGAATCAGCAGGCCGCGCTCGGGACGAGTGCGCCGCTGGACGGCGCACGACCGGATCTTGCATACAACTGGCTTTCGGTAAGCCGGCCCGCGACGACGACCACGAGCTACGTCGGGCCTGGGCAAGTGGGCTGGTTCCAGTTCACCGTGCGCGCACCGTCGACCGCAGGCGATTACACCTTTGCCCTGCGCGGGGTCGTCGATGGCGTCACCTGGCTCGAGGACGCGGGCATCTCCTTCACGATCCACGTCCGATAAGCGACCAGCTGCGCGTCACGGTCGCACGCGAGACCGCGTTGCGGGTGGCACGGGGGAGCGGGTTGCGCGCGAGCCGTTGACCGGCCGCGTCGCTGGCGACCGGTCCCGAGTGGTGGGGAGCGGACCGGTAGGCGAGCGCGGAACCCCGACCCCGGGACAGGACCCGCAACGCGCCACCCGCACCGAAATGACGACCGCAAACGCGGGAGCTCAGCTCCGGCCGACGATGATCGGCAGCACGGGGTCGTTGCCCCACTCTTCCCAGGATCCGTCGTAGGTGCGGACATCGTCGTGGCCGAGCGCGGTAAGCACCAGGTGCGTGAATGCGGCCCGCACGCCCGCCTGACAATACGTGACAGTGCGCGTCTCGGGTCCGAACCCCGCGTTCGTGTAGAACTCCTCGAGCTCGCCTGCCTCCCGGAGCGTCCAGTCCTCCTTGAGCGCGTCTTTCCACAGGATGTTCACGGCACCGGGAATGTGGCCACCACGCGCGGCGCGCTTTTCTGCGCCGGTGAACTCGCTGTCCCGCCGGACATCCAGCAGCCAGGGGTCTCCGGTGCGCACCGCGGCGAGGACTTCTTCCTTCGTAGCGATCACGCCCTCGCGTGGCCGCGGCGTGAAGGTGGCCGACGCGAACTTGACCACACCACTCTCCAGCGGGCGACCTTCGGCGATCCACTTCTGGATGCCGCCTTCCATTACCGCCATCCGGTCGTGGCCGTAGCGGCGGAGCGCGAGCCACAGACGCGCGGCGTGGTGCCCGCCCTCCGCGTCGTAGCCGATGACCATCGTCCCGTCACCGATGCCGAGGTGCGACATCACCTGCGCGAACTCGGACGGGCCGATGAGCATCCACCTTGGATGTCCCGAGGCGGGTGGCGGAGCCGAAAGGTCGCTCGCCCAGCTCACATACACCGCGCCGGGCAGATGATTGCCCAGGTACTGCGCGTGAAGGTCCTCGTCAAAGCTGAAGCGGCAGTCGACCACACGCACATCGGCGTCCCGCATACGGGCGGCGACGCGGTCGGTGGACCAGAAAAGGTCCGGCCGCGCGAGCGGGGTCACGAGCGGCACTCTATCCGCGTTAGGCTTGCCGGGCCACGCTCATGAGGAGGTCTCCGTGAGGATCGTCGTCGCCACCATCGCGGTCGCGGCGCTGCTCGTCTCGAGCGGAATGGCGGGAGCCGGGAAGACGACTGTGGCTCCAC
>VBIL01000054.1 GCA_005879975.1 Chloroflexota bacterium | reverse complement strand
GCGCGTTCGGGCTCGGTCTCGTCGCGCTCGGGCTTGAGACCGCAGATCGTGTCGCGATCCAATCGGAGGACCGGCCGGAGTGGCTCTTCTCCGAGATCGGTGCGATCTGCGTCGGTGCCACTTCGATGGGCGTCTACTCGACGAGCCCTCCCGCCGAGGTCGAGTACCTCCTCGCGCATTCCGGCGCGCGCTTCATCGTGGCCGAGGACCAGGAGCAGGTGGACAAAGCGCTCTGCGTTGCCGACAAGTGCCCCGCGCTCGAGCGGATCATCTACATCGACCCCAAGGGACTGCGCGGCTACCGCGACCGTCGTCTCATCGCGTTCGATGAGGTGGAGCGCCTAGGGCGAGCCTCCGACCCGGCGCGGTTCGAGCAGCTCATCGACGAGCGCACGTTCGACGAGACACCGATGCTCGTCTACACCTCGGGCACGACCGGGCCGCCCAAGGGCGCGATGCTCTCCGGCGCGAACCTCGCCAACGCCGTCGTGATCGCGGGGGACAGCTTTCCCGCAACGAGCGACGACCGCGTCCTCTCGTACCTGCCGCTCTGCCACGTCGCGGAGAAGCTCTTCAGCATCCACATCCCCATCGCGACAGGGGCGTCGGCGAACTTCGCAGAGAGCGTCGAGACGGTCACCCAGAACCTGCGCGAGGTGAAGCCGACGATCTTCCTCGGCGTGCCGCGGATCTGGGAGAAGATCGCGGCGGGCGTCGCGATCCGCGCGCGCGACGCCGATCCGCTGAAGCGCCTCTTCTTCCGGATCTGGCTCGCGGTCGGCCGGCGTCTCGCCGCCGTGTGGATCCGGAACCGCGGGCGCTACCCGTTTCCGTGGAACCTCGTCTACATCGCCGGCTGGACAGTCTTCTACGGGCCGCTCCAGGAGAAGCTCGGCCTCTCGCGCTGCCACACCCCGGTGAGCGGCGCGGCGCCGATCGCTCCCGAGGTGCTGCGCTTCTTCCACTCGATCGGCATCCATATCCGCGAGGCCTGGGGCATGACCGAGAACGCGGCGATCGGCGTCATCACGCGGCCCGACGACGTCGTGATCGGCGCGGTCGGCACGCCGACGGTCCAGTCCGAGGTCCGCATCGCCGACGACGGCGAGATCCTGTTCAAGAGCCCGTGCGTCTTCGCGGGCTACTACAAGGATCCCGAGGCGACGCGCCGCGCGCTCGAGGACGGCTGGCTGCACACCGGCGACGTCGGCGAGATCGACTCACAGAACCATGTGCGGATCACCGACCGCAAGAAGGACCTCATCATCACGGCGGGCGGCAAGAACATCGCGCCAAGCGAGATCGAGAACCGGCTCAAGGCATCGCCGTACATCCACGAGGCCTGCGTGATCGGCGACCGGCGCGCGTTTCTGGTCGCGCTCATCGGCGTGGAGCGCGACACCGTCGCCGACTGGGCGATGCGCAAGCGAATCGCGTTCACCACGTACCGCGACCTCACCGCGAAGCAGGAGGTGGTGGAGCTGGTCGCCGACGAGGTCCGGCGCGTGAACCGCGATCTCGCGATGCCCGAGCAGGTGAAGAAGTTCCGCCTGCTGCCGAAAGAGCTGGACCACGAGGGCGGCGAGCTCACCGCGACGATGAAGGTGAAGCGGAAGAATCTCGAGGACTCGTTCCGGGAACTGATCGACGAGATGTACGGAGCGCGCGCCTAAGCGCGTTCCGGCGGGACGGCGATTCTCGGTGCAAGCTCGAGGATCAAACGGTCTCCGGTGGCGAGAGGCACCTCCAGCTGCTCGGCGAGCGCGACGTAGCTCGCGTCGTAGGCCGTCAAGCCTCGGGCCACCCAGGTCGCGACGCGAGCGAGGTCAACTTCGAGAACGTCGAAGCCGGATTTCTGGACGCGTTCCGCCAGCTCCGTCAGGTCATCGACGGACCACCGGAGCTGCCGCCCGGCCACGTTGAGAAGCTCGAGGAACACAAGCGCCGGTACCGCAATCGTGAGCTCACCGGCTTCGAACTCGGCCCGAAGCGCGCCGGCCACCGCGTCCTTCGGCTGGAAGATCCACCGCCCGAGGACCGATGCGTCGAGGACGAGCTGCCTCAACGCGTGTCCCGCATCCTCCTGATGGCGACCGTGACGTCGAAGCCCGCGGGAGGCGGGTTTCGTCTGACCAGGCGATCGATATCCGCGAGCGCTTTGCGCACCCGCGGATCGCGGCCCGGCCCGGTCCCGGCGCCGACCTCGCGCCCGACCACGCGCGCGAGGTACGCGCTACGGCTCAGACCGAGCCGCCTCGCCGCGCGATCGAGTCGGGTGAGCAGGCTCTGCTCCATGGATACAAGGACCTTCGGCACCGGCTTGAGTATATCCGGATATCCACCCGATTCTGCCGAGCGGGCGACCCCCGCCTGTGCACGATCGCATCATCTCGCCCCGCTCGAGCGGCGTAGCCTGTACCCGCTCGAGCGCGGGGAGGCGTGGCGTGACCGACTTCCTTCAGCTGGCGATACAGGGGATCGCGCTCGGCGCGGTCTACGCGCTCATCGCGCTCGGGTTCGTGATCGTCTACAAGGCCACGCAGGTCATCAACTTCGCGCAGGGCGAGCTCGTCCTGCTCGGCGCGTACCTCGTCTACGCGTTCAATCAGACCGCGCTGCCGTTCGCGGTCTCCGTCGCGCTCGCGGTCGTCGTGATGGCGGGCGTCGGCTGGGTCATCGAGCGCACGATCCTGCGTCGCATGGTCGGCAAGCCGGTCTTCGCGGTGGTGATGATCACGATCGGCCTCGCGATCGTGATCCGGCAGATCGTGTCGGCGGTGTGGGGATTCGACGACGTTCTCCTCGGTGAGCCCTGGGCGGCGTCGCGTATCCAAGTGGGCGACCTCGGCGTCAACGTCACCTCGCTCGTGACCATCGCGACTGCCGGCGCGCTCCTTGTCGCGTTCTTCGTCTTCTTCCGCTTCACGCGCGCGGGCATCGGGATGCGCGCGACGGCGATCGATCAGGAGGCCGCGCTCGCGGTGGGGATCCCGGTGCGGGGCGTGTTCGCGCAGGCGTGGATGATCGCCGGCGCGGTCGCGGCGATCGCGGGCGTCTTACTCGTCGCGTTCCCGGCGACGTTGCACCCGGCCGTCGGCTTCACCGCGCTCCGCGCGTTCCCCGCGGCGATCGTCGGCGGGCTCGACTCGACCGGGGGCGCGGTGGTCGGCGGGATTCTGGTGGGGCTCGTCGAGGTGCTCGTGCAGGGGTACCAGCCGCAGCTCGCGCCCTGGCTCGGCAACAATTTCCACGTCGCTGCCGCGTACCTGTTGATGATCGTCGTCCTGGTGGTCCGGCCGTACGGGCTGTTCGGCACGCGCGTCGTGGAGCGGGTGTGAGACGCGCGCCCAGCCCGCTCGCGTCGGTGCCAGTTTTGAGGAGGATCGATGGCCTCCGCACCTCGTACGCGGACGAGCTCGCGCTCTTCCGCGGCGTCGGCGGCTGGGCCGCGCTGATTGGGCTCGCCGCGCTGTACCTCGTGACGCCCCTCGTCATCGACGACTTCTGGCTTTCGGTCATGAACTTCACGGCCATCGCCGCCATCGCGGCGATCGGTCTCAACCTCCTCACCGGATTCACCGGCCAGGTCTCGCTGGGGCACGCGTTCTTCCTCGGCCTCGGCGCGTACACCGCGGGCTACCTCGGCGGCGAGCTCAAGCTGCCGGTCCTCATCTGGCTTCCCGCCGCCGGGATCATCGGCGCGGCCGTCGGCTTCCTGATCGGTCCGTTCGCGCTGCGCCTGCGCGGCCTGTATCTGGCGATCGTGACGCTCGGTCTCGTTTTCGTCGGCGAGCACCTCTTCCTGAATCTCCGGCAGATCACCGGCGGTAACCAGGGACGCGCCGTTCCGTCGCCGCAGATCGGCGGGCTGAATTTTGCCGACCTCGGGGCGAGCCTCGGCCTCCCGCTCACGCGCGAGCAGTCCTTCTTCCTCTTCGTCGTGCCGCTGCTGGTGCTCGCCGCGCTCGCGGCGAAGAACATCGTGCGGTCGCGACCCGGCCGCGCCTTCCAGGCCATCCGCGACCGGGAGATCGCCGCCGCGATCATCGGTGTCGACCGGGCGCGCTACAAAGTGGCCGCGTTCGCGCTTTCATCGTTCTACGCGGCCGCCGCCGGCGCCCTGTACGGCTCGTATCTCCGATACATCACGCCGGGACAGTTC
>VBIL01000065.1 GCA_005879975.1 Chloroflexota bacterium | reverse complement strand
TCGCGGCGGCCTACTTCAACGCCGCGGCCCCAACGGGCTGGCGCGCGCTCTCGGCGGGGAAGGAGCCGCAAGCCGAAGTCAGTGCCCGCCTCGAGCCTCTGCTGGCGGGTACGGCCGCAGCGGAGCACCTTGAGAATGGCCCTCCGCGTGGCGTGAACGCCGCCCTTGCCGACCGCGTGATCGCGATCGATTGCACGCTCGATGGAGCGGACCTTTGGGTGACGGAAGCTCAGGCGGAGCAGGCGCTCCGCGACGAGATCGCGGAGCGGACTCGACGCCTTGTGCGCGAGCTCGGAGCCGGCCAGATGCCGTGATCAGCCGCTTCCCGTATCCGTTGCGCGACCATCACGAAGAGGTATCCCACCACGACGACAGACTGAACCTCGCTGGGCGCACCGGCATGAAGGCGACTGAGCAGTACACGATTTCCGGGCTCGCGCTGTCGGCGAGCACCACAGTCCGTTCATGTGACCAGCCTGCGGCGGACGATCCAGCGCGCCCCCGTAAGCGTGGCGAGCGCTGCTGCTGCGGCAAGCAGCGCGGCGGCCGGCAGCGACGCGATGAGACCGAGACATCCGACGATCCCGTACCACGAGAAGACCGGCGAGGCGATGCGCTTGCTTTTTGGCAGCTGAAGCGCGGCGAAGTGAGTGACGAGGTACCAGACCAGCATGAACGCGCTCGCTACTTCGATGAGCGAGCGCAGGTCGAACAAGAGCACAAGTGCCGCGCTCGCGGTGCCGAGCGCAGCCACCGAGCGGTGCGGCGTCCGGAAACGCGGGTGCACCGTGGCAAGGGTTCGGGGTAGCTCGTGAGCCTTCGCCATCGCAAGGGCAACGCGCGAGGCCGTTAGCAAGATGCCCAGCATGTCCCCGAGCGCCGCGACAATCGCGGCCGCGAGGACCGGCCAGAAGAGCCAGTCCGCCGCCCTCCTGGCCGCGGAGAGCAGCGGCGTGTCGTCGCGACCGAGCTCGGCAGCGCCGAGGACGCCGAGAGTGATCGCCGCGACCGGCAGGAAGACCGCGGCGGCGATGGCGACCCCGCCGACGATGCTGAGCGGGATCGTCCGCCGCGGATCCTTGATCTCGCTGGCCATGATCGCGGTGCGCATGAAACCGTCCCAGGACCAGAAGAAGATCGCCGCTCCGGCAAGTACGCCGAGCGCTCCTTTGTTGCCGAGGAGCGGGCCGAGCTGTGCCGGGTCGACCGCTTGTGCTGCGGCACCCGCGTAGATCGCGAGCAGGCAGACGAGGATGGCGAGCAGACCGATCACCAGCTTCGAGGTCAGCTCGATCCCGAAGACGTTGAGGCCGGTGATCGCGAGCACGGCGATTGAAGCGACGACGTGCACCGGCAGACCCGTAATGACCTGGCCGAGGTAGGTCGTGAGCGCGAGTGCGACCACGCTCATCGAGACGAGGGCCTTCCCGAGGTAGCCGCAGCCGGCGATGAAACCGATCGTGTCGTGATCGAAGGCGCGTGCCCAGGTGAAGGCGCCTCCTTCTTCGGGGAAGTTCACCCCGAGCTGCGCCGCGCTAATGCCGGTCGCGAGAGCGACGGTGCCGCCGAGAACGATCGCGAGGAGGATGCCAGTCCCCGCGGCATTCGTTGCCGCGCCGAACGCGGCGAAAATCCCGGTACCCACGATCATTCCCGCGGTGAAGAGCGTCGCGCCCACCGGCGCAAGCTCCCGCTTCAGCACGCCAGTGCTCTTGCTCACATCGATCCACCTGAGCGCCGCAAGCGACGAGGTCTCCCGCCCAGGACGACACCGAAGCGTTGCCGCAGTGCCACTCCTCCCTGCATTCTCGCTACGGTCGCAGGAAGGTGTGCGCCTTGCCAGATGCGTGATCGCGGCTCTTGTCGCTTGGACCACCTGGCGCGGTTCTAGCTGAGCAGGGCGAGACTTCAAGCGTCGACAACCTCACTCGTCGGACGAGCGTGGATGAGGAAGTCCGGGAGCGGTCGTTCCTCCAGCCCTGACTTTGTAGGTCGTCCGACTCCCTTGACCTATCCGAGGAGAGGCTCGTGAGTTTGTTCGGAAAATCAGGAATTCGGTGCGGTGTGATGGCCGTCACGGGGGTCTATCTGTAGATCAGAAGATCAGACCGCCCATCAGTCACCGAGTTCGGACTCTCTCCTTAGGCAGCGGCGCCTCATTGCCACTGCGTACTGCTCGAGGCGCAAGGCAAGAATCTGGGCCGCAAGAGATGGTCAGTCAGAGGACACGTTTCATCAAATTTCTTAGATTTCTTGAGTTTTAGCTCTCGAATCGGGGCAGCGGTCTGCAAAACCTTCATCGCGGGTTCGATTCCCGCCGTCGCCTCAGTTTGTTTGGAAGACCCTGAGATCCCGAAGGCATAACGCAATGGTCGAGTGCGCGATCCGATGATGGTCCATCAGGGTTGAGGTTTAGGAGGCTCCATGAAGAAGCAGCTCATCCATTCGGTCGACGCAACGAACCTCGGCCTCTTGGGGAGTCGAGGGCTACGCGCGGAGTGCTACCGGCTCGGGAATTTCGTGTACATGACCGGCCAGACAGGCATCACCCTCGACGGCAGATTCGACACCGCTGGGGATCCGGCGGGACAAGCACGACAGGCTTGCGAAAACATCAGAACGCTGATGGAGATGGCCGGCGGAAGCATGTCCGACGTCGTCAAGCTCACCGTCTACGTCACGGATCTCAAGCATCGCGAGGCGGCGTATCCAGTCATCCGAACGTTCTTCGAGGGAAACGTCAGACCCTGTCAGACCGGGATCGTCGCGGGCTTGGCGCGAGAGGATCTGCTCATCGAGATCGACGCGTGGGGTTTCATCGACGACCCCGACTGAATATTGGCCCTCGTATCTTTGCCGGCTCCGGCTCTATCGGCGAGACTCGCTTCATGTCACCGTCGTCCTCGAAGCTCCATGCAACGGAGGTCGATCGCGACGTGGGGGAAGTTCTCTCCAAGAAGGAGCTCGAGGCTGCGCATTGCTGGGAGGCGGACGACCGCGTGCCGCGGCGACCGGAGATGACCGATTTTCGTCGAAGGCTCCGCTACCACCAGTCGCAGTGGCGTGAGGCTCAGGGCTACCCGATCGGTTCGCAGCCGATCGCGCCGCAGCCCAATGGCGGGGCGATGCGGCTCGTCGGAAGTCGCCTCCCGCTCGCGTACGCCCGAAAGACCGGCGCGAACTTCCTTACCGTCGGCGCTCTCAGCGCGGCGAAGGCTAGGTCGGCGATCAAAGAGCCTCATCAGAGCGTGGACCTGCAGCGCTGGTGGGCCGATCTGCTGTGGTCGACGACCATGTGCTTCAACCTGTTCGGGGATCTGGCGGCCGATCTCGGTCTCGCCGATCAGGCGATTCACACCTGGTGGCCAGATACGCCTGGCACGCTGCGCGACGTCTCCTTCGAGCATTCCCCGGGTTGGCTCGATCGTGCCTACCTCGGAAACCTCATGTCATTTGATGCCGCGTTCCGGCTCGATCTCGGCGACACGACGCAGGGGATCATCGGTGTGGTCGTCCGATACCACGACCGGACCAAACCGAACGAACCCAAACCGACCCGGCTCGCGCGCTACGTGGAGGTCACCGAAAGGTCGGGTGTGTTCAAGCCGGGGGCGATCGACGCGGTCAACGGAACGGATCTTCTCGTGATGTGGCTCCAGCACTTGCTGGTGCTGTCGATGCTCCAACATCCCAGCCGGACATGGCGCTGGGGCCGGTGCGTTGTGGTCTACCCCGCGGGCAACTCGGACTACGCAGATGCGTGCAACCGATACCGAGCTCTGCTCGCAGATACGTCGACCTTCTCTTCGACGACCGTCGAGGAGCTTCTCGACGCCGATGCGCTCCCGGCACGCACGGCGAGGGCGCTGCGCAAGCGGTACATCTCCCGCTGACGGTTCACAAGGCGTCCTAGGAATCGTTGCGATAGCGGTCCTGCTGGTGGGCTAGAGGCTCTACCGGCTTGGTGTCGCCGAGCGTGACCGGCATCCGTCACGACATGAGGGGGGCAAGCGCCTCCTCGAGTTCTCGTTGTCGCCCGATCCCAGCTTGTAGTCGCTCCGTCACCTCGGGTCGCGGTCGGAACGCGCGTCCGGTCGGCGAACGGATGGCCATACTGTCGGGAACCGTACCGAGCCGCTCGAGGGCAAACATCGCTGCGCCACGCGCCGATCCGTCGCCTGCCAAGCTCACGACGAGTGGCCGATCGATCGCGTCCGCGAAGAGCTGCATGAGCCACGGCCGCGCGAGCAGCGTGCCTCCAGTCGCGATTACGCGGTTGATGCCTGGCAGGGCAGTGCTGGTAA
>VBIL01000064.1 GCA_005879975.1 Chloroflexota bacterium | reverse complement strand
GACCACGGCGACTGACGATCTTCTTACGCGCGCGCGCGCTGGCGACAAGCACTCCATCGCGCGACTGCTGACCATCGTCGAGAACGACGAGCCCGGGGCAGCCGGCGCGATGCGAACGCTTTATCCGGAGACCGGCCGAGCGCAGATCGTCGGCATCACCGGCCCGCCAGGCGGCGGGAAGTCGACGCTCGTGAACCGTCTCGCGGCCGCGTTCCGCGAGCGCGCGTCGCACGTTGCCATCGTCGCGGTCGATCCGTCGAGTCCCTTCAGCGGTGGCGCGATCCTCGGCGACCGCATCCGGATGCGCGAGCGCTTCCTCGACGAGGGGATCTTCATCCGCTCGATGGCGAGCCGGGGGCACGCAGGCGGGCTCGCGCGCGCCACCGTTCGTGTCGTGAACGTCCTCGACGCGCTCGGGACCGACGTGGTGATCGTCGAGACCGTCGGCGTCGGACAGGAGGAGGTCGACGTGGTCCGCGTCGCCGATACCGTGTGCCTCGTGACCGTGCCCGGCCTCGGCGACGACATCCAGGCGATCAAGGCCGGTGTGCTCGAGATCGCCGACGTGCTCGTCGTGAACAAGGCCGATCGGCCCGGCGCGGACGAGACGGCGCGTGACCTGGCGCAGATGCTGTCGCTCGCTAAGGACCGGCCGTGGAAGACCCCAATCGTCCGCACGTCGGCGCAGACCGGCGACGGCCTCCCGCAGCTGCTCGACGCGATCGCGAAACATCGCGCCTGGTCACTCTCGAGCGGTGAGCGCGAGGAGCGCCGCCGCGCGGCAGCACGCGCCGAGGTCGAGGCGCTGCTTCGCGAGGCGTTGATCCGTGAGCTCGAGGGCCGCGTCGGTGCGTCGCGCCTCGACGCGGCGGTCGCGCGCGTTGCGGAGCGATCGATCGATCCCTACGCCGCCGTCGAGGAATTGCTGCGGCGATGACTCACGCGCGGCCTCACGCGGACTCCGGGACCTCGCGCCTCGCCTTCCAGGCGACGATCCACTGCCTCACGGGCTGCGGCATCGGCGAAGTCCTTGGCCTGGGTGGGGCGACGCTGCTCGGACTCGGCAACCTCCCGAGCATCGTGCTGGGGATCGTGCTGGCGTACGCGTTCGGCTTCGGACTGACCCTGGTGCCGCTTCTCCGCGCCGGGATGCCGTTCGTGCGCGCCGGCGGCGTCACGCTCGCCGCAGAGACAATCTCGATCACCACGATGGAGATCGTCGACAATGCGGTCGTGCTCGCCATCCCCGGGGCGATGGATGCGGGGCTTGGCGACATCCTCTTCTGGGCGAGCCTGGCGGTCTCGCTCGCGCTTGCCTTCGTCGCGGCGCTGCCGGTGAACCGGTGGCTCATCGCCCGCGGCCTCGGACACGCCATCATGCACGGCGGCCACTCGTGATCGAGCTCGTGATCTTCCGCACCGGCGGGGTCGAGATCGGTCGGTCGTCGTTCGTGCCCGGCGCAAGCGACGCGAAGAGCTTCGCGCCGGTCTGGTCGGCGCTGCTCCGGACCCCCGAGGGCAACATCCTGTTCGACACCGGCCTTCACCCGGTTCACGTCGATCGTCCCGACGCCACGTTCGGGCCCGGCAGTCTCAAGGTCGTCATGGCGAAAGAGGACGCGATCGTCGCACGCCTTTTGTCGCTTGGCGTGCATCCCGACGAGATCGCCGTCGTCGTGAACAGCCATCTGCACTTCGACCACGCCGGCGGCAACACGGTTCGTGAGGGAGAGGATCGGGTGCGTCCCGCCTTTCCGAACGGTCATCAGTCGCTGGTGGTCGAGCTTCGTGAGACCGGACGCGTCGTGCTGTGCGGCGACGCCGCCTTCACGCGGGAGAACCTCGAGCGCGGCGAGATCCGTGCGCCCGACGAGCAGACCGCGAAGGAGTCGCTGGCGCTCATCCGCTCGCTGGTGAAGGACGACCTCGAGCGCGTCTTTGTGAGCCACGACGCCGCGAGCTGGTCGCGTTGGAAGCGCGCGCCGGAGAGCTACCGGTGAGTCTCGTCTTGCTCGCGATCCTCCCGCACGTGAAATGGTTCACCGATCCGCGGCCCCATCCGACGCGGTACGACCTGCTCCTCAGCTGGCCGGTGGTCGGAGCGTTCGCGATCGCGCTCGTCGCGGCGGGAATCGCCTATCTGATCCAGCACCGGGTGCCCGAGCCCAGGGCGATACGCTCGCTCGAGCGATACGCGAGGACCGGGCCGCTCGCACTTCGGGTGGCCCTTGGCTCTTCGCTCGTCGCGGCCGCGATCGCCGGCTGGCTCTTCGTGCCTTCTCTTCCCGTCGAACGCGATGCCGCCGGGTACGCGATCCTCGGCGTCGAAACGCTCTGCGGGCTCCTCATCCTGGTCGGCCTCTTCACCCGCTTCGCGGCCGTTCTCCTTGCGGTGCTCGGTGCGGCCGCGATGTTCCCGTTCAACGTCGAGAGCATCCTCGAGCAGGTCCACATTCTCGGCATCGCGGTCTTCCTTTTCATCGCCGGACCCGGGCTCCTCTCGCTCGATGCGCGACGCAGAGCACACGGCGCACTCGAGCACGAGCATGCGCCCGCGGCCGCACTCAACCTGCTGCGGGTCGCGATGGGGTTCGGAATCGCGTATGGAGCGCTCACTGAGAAGCTTCTCAATCCGCCGCTGGCGCAGGCGCTCCTCGACCAGAGTCCATTTCTGAACGTCCTTCGGCCGCTCGGGGTGGGCGACCCGGTCTTCATCTGGATCGCCGGCCTGACCGAGCTCGTCATCGGTGTCGTGATCATCTCCGGTCAGATCACACGACCGGTGATGGCCATTGGGTTCGCCCTCTTCAGCGTGACCCTCATCGTCTTCGGGCTGCCGGAGTTCATTGGGCATCTGCCCTTCTACGGAATCATGCTCACACTCTTCATCGCGCCCGACGCCGACTCGTGGCGTGTCCGGCGGGCGCTGCGCGACGCGGCCTAGTGACTAGCCGAAAGCGAGCTTGATGTCCGAGCGATCCTCTTGAACGTCCGGATTGCGGAGCAGATCGAGCAGCCGCGGGTCGTTCGGGAGCACGAGCCCGCTCAGGCCATCGGCTTCGTGCTTCGCACGCAGCTCGGTCCACGCCGCGCGGCTCGCCGGGAAGGGGAGCTGTCTCCAGCGCTCCCGCTCGCCCTCAGCGCCGGGCAGAGCGAACTCCTCGCCGTCAGGCGATGCCAGCACGAGTCGACCGCGCGAGAGGCGTTCGAGAGCGCGCGTGGCCTGAGCGTCGACTTCACCTACCGCGACGAGGCGGCTCCGCCAAGTCACCGCGGCTAGCGCCGCGAGCAGCATGAGCCGGTCCTCCTGGCCGACCGGCCAGAACGAGTCGGCGCCCGCCGCTTCAAACGCTCGGGCATCAGCGAAGAGCTCGCCCGGGTCCCCCGATAGACGAAGCTCGACACCGATCTTCACTGACAGCCGATGCTAGCGAGCGCCTAGCATCGAGTGGTGCCGCGACCGCAGGCGCCGCCCGTAGCGATCGCACGCTGGCGTTCGGGCGCCTGGCGCGAGGAGCGAGACCAGGTCGCGGCCGAAGAGCCGCTCCAGATCTCGCTCGACGGTGCCCCGCTCAGCATCGTCATGCGTACCCCGGGCAACGACCTCGAGCTCGCGCTCGGGTTGCTCCTGGCGGAGCGGGTCATCCGCTCCCCCGACGACGTCGCCAGCGTGCGCATCAGCGCTGAGTCTGCCGAGATCGACGGCGCGATCCCCGTGACGGCGGACCTGGTCGAGTCGAACCAGATCGACGTCCACCTGCGGTCGGCTGCGGGCCGGCGCCCCGAGCGCTCGTTCCTGTCCAGCTCGGCCTGCGGCGTCTGCGGCGCTACGACCGTGGAATCACTCGCGCTGGATTTCCCGATGCTCGAGCCAGGACCCGTGCTGGACGCACTCGTTCTTCCACCCCTTGCGGACCGCCTGCGCGAGCAGCAGCGCATCTTCGAGAGCACTGGCGGGCTTCACGCCGCAGGTCTCTTCGACAGAGCGGGCACGCTCGAGCTTCTGCGCGAAGACATCGGCAGGCACAACGCCGTCGACAAGGTCGTGGGCCGCGCATTTCTCGACCGACTGTTGCCGCTCCGCGACCGTGTGCTCGCGGTGAGCGGCCGTGCCGGGTATGAGGTCGTGCAGAAGGCCGTCGCCGCCGGGATCCCGATACTCGCGGCCGTTGGCGCACCGTCCAGCCTCGCGGTCGCGACCGCCGAACGCTTCGGCATGACGCTGGTCGGCTTCCTGCGCGAGGACCGCTTCAACGTCTACACATCGCCGGAGCGCATCGGGAGGTAGCGATGGCCGTCGTTCACGATCGTCTTCATCCGGCAGCACGCGCGATCGTCGACCAGTTCGCGCGGATGCCGCCCCTGTCGAGAATGACGCCGGAGCAGGCCCGCGGCGCGCCAGTTCCTCTCGCCGCGGTGCCCGAGCCCGTGGCGAGCGTCATCGCGCGCACGATCCCGGGGCCCGGTGGACCTATGCCCGTTCGCATCTACCGTCCGAAGGACGCGTTGCGCGGAGCGCTCGTGTACTTCCACGGCGGCGGATGGGTGATCGGCTCGCTCGAGGGCGCGGACGACTCATGCCGCATCCTCGCGAATCGCGGCCGCGTGATCGTCGTCTCGGTGGCCTACCGGCTCGCGCCCGAGACAAAGTTCCCTGGACCGGTCGAGGACGCGTACGCGGCGGTCCGCTGGACGGTCGACAACGCCGTCGAGCTCGGGGTCGACGCGTCACGCGTGGCCGTCGGTGGTTCGAGCGCGGGAGGGAATCTCGCCGCGGCCGCGGCGCTGGTCGCGCGCGATCGCGGTGGACCGAAGATCGCGTTCCAGCTGCTCACCGTGCCCGTGACCGAACTGAGCTCGCGGGCCGCGTCGCACCGGGAGTTCGCGGAAGGCTACGGCCTCAGTGCTGCGGACATGGAGTGGTTCGGATCGCACTACGTGAATGGTCCCGCCGACGCAGAGAACCCCTACGCCTCGGTCGTCCGCGCCGATCTCCGCGGCCTTCCTCCGGCTCTGGTGATCACCGCGGAGTGCGATCCCCTCCGCGACGATGGGGAGGCCTACGCCAACCGGCTTCGCGACCACGGGATCGCGGCCTCCGTCAAGCGCTATCCCGGCATGTTCCACGGATTTCTCGGCTTCCCGCGCGAGTTGCCCGAGGCGGAGCAGGCGTTCAGCGACGCCGGCGCGGCGCTTCGGGCGGCTCTGGGCTAGACGGGCGGCTCGCGCTCCAGCTCTTCGCGCACTTCCCGCACGTACGCGGCGATGGCGTCGGCGTCGGCACCCTTCGCCGCCCGCAGGCGCTCCGCCGCGACGCCAGCCATGTAGCTCGCGAGCGGCGCGAACCGCCGCTCCTTGGTGTGCGCGGCGACTCGCGCGAGTTCCAAGAGCTCGAGCGCGACCTTGGCGTCAAGCTCCGGCTCCTCGATCTTCGCGCCGCGGCGCTCCGCGGCCTTTCGCCAGCGCCTGCCGAGGGACTCGAAGAACTCGTTCACGCTGCGGGAAACCTTAGCGCCCAACTTGCAGGGTCAAAACGGGCGGAGTAGAACAGACAACCGATTCCGATGACGGAAATCACTCGCCGTGAATTCCTGAAGCTCGGAGCCGCCGGCGCCGCCGGCATGGCGCTCGTTCCAGTTGCCAACCCTCTCGGTTTCGACATCGCCGCGGCGAAGAAACGCGCGCTCGACCTGCGCATCGCCGGAGCGAAGGAAGTCCACTCGATCTGCCCGTACTGCGCCGTCGGCTGCGCACTCGTGGCCTACACCAAAGAGGTGAGCGGCAAGACGCAGATCCTTCAGATCGAGGGCGACCCCGACAGCCCGGTGAACGAGGGCCGCCTCTGCCCGAAAGGCGCCACGGCGATGCAGCTCGCGACGAGCTCGCGTCGAGTTGAGAAGCCCCTCTATCGCGCGCCGGGCAGCACCAAGTGGGAAGAGAAAAGCTGGGACTTCATGCTCGACAAGCTTGCGGCGAACATCAAGACGGC
>VBIL01000134.1 GCA_005879975.1 Chloroflexota bacterium | reverse complement strand
ATTTGGCAATTGCGCTCAAACATGACGGCGTTCGATGCAGCTTACGTCGCACTTGCCGAAGCACTGGACGCCTCGCTGGTGACCGCGGATGGCAAGCTCGCACGCGCGCCAGGGCATGCCGCGAGGATCGAGCTGTACCGCTGAAGGAAGGCCGCGTCGTCGAGACGCGGCCCTCCTCATTTCTGGCTACGGCGTGCAGGGGTTGTTCGAGAGAATCTGTCGGAAGTTGTTGATGCGCGTGACCGTAGCGCCGAGACCGCCAAAGAGCGGGTACTTGAGCCGTAGGAACGGCCCGTACTGATCGAGCTTGCCGAAGTCGTTCACGGTGTGGCCGGGAATGTCATTGCCGAACGCCCACGCGCACGCGGCGCCGTACCCGCCTGCAGCGCTGAAGAACGGATAGAAGTCCGCGGGCACGAGGTCGTCGGTGAGCGGCGGCTTCACGCAGCGGTCGCCAGTGGTCCGGTTGCAGCTGTTGACCGGGCTGACGTCCGGGGCCTCGATGCGCGGTAGATCGGTCTCGAAGGCGACCCGGCTGTAGTCCTGGTTGAACCCACCTCCGGTCCGCGCGCTCGTGAACACGATCGGCGTCGGGTGGTCGGGGCTGCCATCCGGCCAGACGTTCAGGTACGGGACGCCGTCGAAGCCGGAGTTTGTGTCCTGGCATCCGGAGATCTTGATCAGGGTGGAGGCGGACGCATCGAAGCAGAAGTTGTCGTCTTTGTCGTTCTTCTCGAGGTCGTTCGCGGCTCCCTCGGTGCCACCGCAGCCACCGCTCGCATTCACGCGCGAGCAGTAGTCGAAGTGTCCGATCTCGTCCGAGAAGGCGATGTTGTACGAATGCGCCGCCCACGGAACGCGAGTGAGCTCTGAGCTTGTGCTGTACTCAGGGTGGAAGTCGTAGGGCAGGTTCTTGCAGACGGCTCCGTTGGGCTCGTACTGGACCTGGCCGAAGCCGTTCGCCGCGCTGGCGGTCATGAATCCCGACTGCCCGGTGCTGAGATCGGCGAGGTCGATGCGCAGCCCGTGTGCCGTGTCCTGCATGGTGACGACGATGCGATCGCCTGAGTTCATGAAGAGATCCGTCGCTCCATTCGGCGTGAACGTGCTGACGGTGGAGTTGACCGGGCTTGGCGGTGCGTGCGGGACCCCGGTCTTTGTGATGAACGCGAAGTTGACCGGCTCGACGCTCACCAGGTTCTGGCACGACTTGTTCTGCTGGGTGCCGTGGAAGTAGTCGATCAGCAGGCTGTCGATGTTGAGCGCCGCGCACCACTTGTTCGCGTCACAGCTCAAGCCGGCCGGCCAGCTCGACCAGCCCGGCGGGTAGAACTGCATTTCCATGAAGGCGGTGCCGGGATGCGTGCTCATGGAGTCAGGAGCCGCGGGGTCGGGGTTCTCGTGGATGTTGCTGTCGCTGTCCGGCGCGCACGTGAGGCCGGGGTTGATCGGATTGGCCGGGTCGCCGAGCGGCCGGGGTGACGACTGCGTGTCGCACATGGCCATCCCGAACCAGAAGGCCGGGTGCAGCTCGAAGTTGAAGGACTGCGCGGCCGTCGGGATACCGGTCGGCGCTTCCGGATCGGTCGGCAAAGTCAACACGTATTGCATCCGGTTCCCACTCCCGGGGCGGTCCGAGTAGAAGAGCAGCGACGGCTCGTCGTGGCCGACGTAATACGCGAACCTGTCGAGATCCTCGACCTCGGCGCAGAGGTTGCGGCTGTAGCCGCATTCGATGTGGGCGTGGGCGTCTCCGGCAGCCGGAGCGGCGGGGAAAAGGCTCACGAGTAACGACACAACCGCGGCGAAGGTGAAGCGTGAACGGAACAGTCTCATGCGGGCTCCCCCTCAGATTCGGTCGCCCGGCATCCTAGTCCCGGGCCAAGCGTGGTACGAATTAGGCGGCCCCGCGGATGCGCCGCCTCCGACCAACCGCGCGAGACGGCGGACGCGCGTGAGTTCGCGGAAGCTTCGGCACCGCCCGCGCCCCGCCGCGCGCGCTCGAAACCTGGCTTGCCGTCCTGGCAACGGTTCGGCCGAGCGTCTCGATCGCCGTCGAGGCGAGTCCCGCGCGCAGTCCGGCGACGCTGATCGCGGCCTCGGCTCGACCGTCGGCGCCAAGTATCGGGCTGCCGATGCAGACCACGCCTTCGGTCGTCTCCTCGAAGTCGACGGCGTAGCCCCGTCTTCGGATAGCGGCGAGCTCGCTCTTGAGCCGCGCGACGGTCGTGATCGTGTTCTTCGTCCGCGGCACGAGCTGCCCGGCGCCGTAGAGGCGATCGATCTCGTCGTCGGGGACGAACGCGAGCATCGCCTTGCCAAGCGAAGTGCAGTAGGCCGGCAGACGGCTGCCGATGTCGGTGATCACGTGGGGCTCGCTGAGGCGGCGGCTCGCGTCCTGGCGCTCGATGTACACGATGTCGCTGTGATCGAGTACCGCCATCTGCGTGGTGAGCCCGGTGCGACGCGAGAGCTCGCGCATCGCGGCCCGCCCGACTTCGCGCACGGAGAACTCGTGGAGGTACGCGTTGCCGAGCTGCGCGACGCGGAAGTCCAAACGCCAGCCGTGCCCCTCGGCAGTCGGCGCGACGAAACCTTTGTTTTCGAGGACTTTGAGCAGATCGGCCACACTCGTACGCGGCGCACCGAGCAGATGCGCAAGCTCACGCGCTGTCAATCCATTCTGCCCTCGCTCGACGAGGAACATGAGCAGATCGAGCGCCCGTCCGGCGGTGCGAGCGACGGCGCGGCCTTCCCCCACGGCGCGTGACGATATCACGGCAGAGCGACGGATATCCGTCCGACTTGACGGAATCCCGTCATAGGCACAGCATCCCGCAGAACGCCTCGGGGGAGGTGCAGCAGACGGAGTACGGCGTGCGCGCGTTGGGGGAAAACGAACACATTCAGTGGAGGAAAACATGAGAGGTAAGTCGATGCGCTGGCTCGGCGGGTTGGCGACGGTCGCACTTCTCGCCGCCGCGTGCGGCGGGACGCCGTCCAGCACGGCCAGCAGTAATCCCAGCAGCAGTCCAGTCGCAGCAGCCAGCAGCACTCCCAGCCCAACAGCCAAGCTCTTCATCCCGATGATCTCGAAGGGCTTCCAGCACCAGTTCTGGCAGGCTGTGCGACAGGGGGCCGAGAAGGCCGCGGCACAGTACAACGTGACCATCACGTTCGAGGGTCCCGAGAACGAATCGCAGGTCGATAAGCAGATCGAGATGCTGCAGGCCGCGATCAACAAGAAGCCGAACGCGCTTTGCTTCGCGGCGCTCGACAGCAAGGCAGCGATCCCGCTGCTCCAGAAGCTGAAGGACGCGAACATCCCGGTCATCGGCTTCGACTCGGGCGTCGACAGCGACATCCCGGTCACGACCGCCGCGACCGACAACATCGCCGCCGCCGCGGCGGCAGCGGACAAGATGGCGACGCTCATTGGCGGGAGCGGCGACGTCGCGATCGTTGCGCACGACCAGACGAGCCGCACCGGAATCGATCGGGTGAAGGGCTTCACCGATCAGATCAAAGCGAAGTACCCGAACATCAAGATCGTCGCGACGCAGTACGGCGGCGGCGACCAGCTCAAGTCGACAGACCTCACGAAGGCGATCCTGCAGGCGAACCCGAACCTCAAGGGCGTCTTCGGCGCGAACGAGGGGTCGGCGATCGGCGTGCTCAACGGCGTGAAGGAATCGAACAAGACCGGCAAGGTCACGGTCATCGGCTACGACTCGGGCCAGCAACAGATGGACGCGATCCGAGCCGGAACGGAGGCCGGCGCGATCACGCAGGACCCGATCGGCATCGGCTTCAAGTCCGTCGAGGCGGCCTACAAGGTGCTCAACGGGCAGTCGGTGCCGAAGAACATCGACACCGGCTTCCACTGGTACGACAAGACGAACATCGACGCGCCCGACATCGCGGCGTTGCTGTACAAGTAGCGAGAACGGTCTAGCGAGAACCGGACGGGGCCGTCGCGGATCGGCGACGGCCCCGTTCGTCCTCTGGGAGGGGTCGTGCCGGAGGCGGTCGGCGACCTGCTGGTCGAAATGGACGGGATCAGCAAGGACTTCCCCGGCGTCCATGCGCTCCGGGAC
>VBIL01000040.1 GCA_005879975.1 Chloroflexota bacterium | reverse complement strand
CCAGCCGAGCAGCGGCCAGGGGTTGCCGAGGTAGAGCAACAGTGCCCCGATCCAAAGAACGAGCGGGACGGTGTAGCTGTGCCAGACGTTGTATAGCCAGACGCCTCGCGGAGGCAGATATCCGCGCGCAGGCGCGCGTCCCATCAACGAAGCCGGGACCAGACCGAAGACATCGGGTGCCAGCAAGAACACCCAGAAAGGCCAGCCGAGCTGATCCTTCTGCCAGATCGCCGCACCGACAAGGAGCAGCGCAAAGGCTAGGTACTCGATGCGATGGATCGACATGGCCCGCCGCACTTACACGCCGCCGGCGAGGCGCGCGCGCAGCTTGGCCCCGGCGAGCCCGCGATGCGAGACCCGGTGCTTCTCCTCCGCCGTGAGCTCAGCCATCGTGCGGCCGTCGCCGGCGATGACGAAGACCGGGTCGTAGCCGAAGCCGCCGTCCCCGCGCGGCGCTTCCGCGATCTCGCCATGGACTTCCCCGTCGAAGAGCTCGACGTGCCCGTCCGGCGTCGCGAGCGCGATCACGCACACGAACCGCGCCGAGCGGTCCTGCACTCCTTCGAGGAGCGCGAGCAGCCGCGCGTTGCGCTCCTCGGGAGACACGTCCTCACCGAAGTAGCGGCGGCTCCGAACACCCGGCGCGCCGCGGAGCGCGAAGACCTCGAGACCGGAGTCGTCGGCGATCGTCTGCAGTCCGCTCGCTGCCGCGTACGCGCGCGCCTTCGCGATCGCGTTCTCGGCGAACGAGGCGGCGTCCTCGGCCGGCTCCGGCGGGACGGGGTCGAGATCGGTTGGCGTGACGAGCTCGAGGTCGAGCCCGCTCAGGATCTCGCGGTATTCGCGGAGCTTGCCGGGGTTGGCCGAACCGACGAGCAGCCGGTGCCGGCCTTCCGTCACTTGAGCGCGGAGCGCTGCGCGGCGATGAGCTGCGCGATCCCGTCGAGCGAAAGCGCAAGGACCCTGTCGAAATCGGCGCGCGTGAACGGCCGGCCCTCCGCCGTGCCCTGGACCTCGATCAGCTCGCCCTCGCTGGTGGCGACGACGTTCACATCAGCGTCGGCGATCGAATCCTCCGCGTATGCGAGATCGAGGAGCAGCTCGCCCTTGACGTAACCGGCTGACACGGCCGCGACGTTCCGCACGATTGGCGAAGGGGTCACCTTGCGGAGCGCGTGCGCAAGGGCGATGAAGCCTCCGGTGATCGCGGCGGTGCGCGTGCCGCCGTCCGCCTGTAGCACCTCGCAGTCGACGATCACGCTGCGTGGGCCGAGGGCTTTCATGTCCACGGCCGCCCGGAGCGCACGGCCAACGAGACGCTGGATCTCAAAGGTCCGCCCGCCAGGGCGGCCCGCGATGCTCTCGCGCTGGCTGCGCTCGGGAGTGCTGCGCGGCAGCATCGCGTACTCGGCGGTGAGCCAGCCGGTCCCCTTTCCCTCGAGGAACTTCGGCACGCTCTCCTGAAGCGTCGCGAGGCAGAGCACCTTGGTGTCAC
Organism: Chloroflexota bacterium; assembly: GCA_005879975.1. Lineage (GTDB taxonomy): Bacteria > Chloroflexota > Limnocylindria > P2-11E > P2-11E > 3-1-20CM-2-70-9. The sequence continues at coordinate 14,850 of VBIL01000040.1, read as the reverse complement.
CGAATGCGATCTCCGCGGAGCCCTCCGCGAACTTCGAGACGCCGACGCTGATGCTGATCGGGCGGAGAGCCTTTGCAGCACGCCCGTCCGGCCGCGTGAAGGTCACGCGGTCTCCTCCCACAGCTGGCGCATCTCATCCGGAGCGTAAGACTCGAGGGCCCTGCCCGACTCCGCGGCGCGGGCCTCGACGCGCCCGACGTGCGCCGCGAAGCGTTCGTTCGCGGCCCGCAGCGCGGCCTCGGCGTCGAAGCCGGATAGGCGCGCGGCCGCAACGAGGTCGAAGAGCAGATCGCCGAGGAATTCTTCGTCGTCGATGTCGAGCGGGAGCTCGAGGCGTGGCGGTTCGAGCTTCACGCGGGCGGCGCGCTCCTGCATCCGTTCCGCCGCGAACAGCGCGGGGAGCTCGCGGGGCACGCCGCCGAGCAACGACTGCGCTCCGCCCTCCTTCTCGTCCCGTTTGATCCGCTCCCACTGAAGCAGCAAGTCGCCTCCGGCGATCTCCTGGCCTTTGAAGACATGCGGATGCCGGCGGATGAGCTTCTCGTTCAGCCGCCGCGCGACCTCGGCGGCATCGAAAGCGCCTTCCTCACGAGCGAGCTGCGCGTGAATGGCGATCTGGAAGAAGAGATCGCCGAGCTCGTCGCGGAGGCGCGCCGGATCGCCCGAATCGAGCGCGGCGAGCGCCTCGTACGCCTCCTCGAGAAGATGCGGCCGCAGCGAGGCATGCGTCTGCTCGCGGTCCCAGGGACATCCGTCCGGCGCGCGAAGTCGTTCGGTGATGCGCGTCACGGTCGCGAGCGAGGCGAGATCGGCGAACGCCTCGAGCGGGGCGAGGACCAGGAAGCGTCCACCCGCGACGGCGCTCTCCGCGGCCGCAAGCGTCGTCGCGCGCTCCCGCTCGCCGCCAATGATCGTCACCGGGTGATCGCTCGGATAGCGCGTGCGAAGAAGCGACCAGTCCGGCGCGAGGTCGAGCGCGATCGCGACCGCGCGGATGGTCACGAACGTATGGCGATCGAGACGGCTCGCTGGCACGAGATCGACGCCGCCCGGCCAGCGCTCGAGAAGCGCTGCGAGGTGGCTAGTCGAACTCGAGACCAGGGACGAGGCGGAGGACGTCGTGCGCCTTCTTCTGCTGGTTCAGCCAGTACTGGTATGCGTTGTCCTTGATCGTCTTCTTCTGCGTGTCATCGAGCTCTCGAGCGTCCGACTTCTCGAGCACCTTGAACCAGGTCGTGGTGCTGAGTGCGTTGTGCTGCTGGCTGCGCGCACCGGCATCGAGATTGAAGAGCTCGGTCTCGGACGCGAGATCGGTGAGCATGCCGCGCGCGATCCAGCCCATGTCACCGCCCTTGTCCTTCGTGGCGCTGTCCTCCGAGTACTTCTTGGCGACCTCGCCGAAGTCGGTGCCGCTGTCAAGTGCGGCGCCGACGTCGGACACCTTCTTGAGCTGGTCGGTGAACGCCTGGAAGTTGCCGCCGACCGGGCGAGGAGCGGCGACCTGGATCTGCGCGACGTGGACCTGCAAGGTCGGCGACGTGACCGCCTGATCCTGCCGGCGCTTGGCGTATTCGTCCTTCAGGAGGTCGTAGCGCGCGTGCGCCTTGAGGTCATCGACGGTGAAGCCCGACGCGAGCCAGCGCTTCACGATCTCGTTCTCTTCCGGCCCTCTGCGCTCCTCGACCTGGATGATGTGGTAGCCGAAGTCGGACTTGATCGGATCGGAGACCTCACCGATCTTGAGAGCGCGCGCGGCATCCTCGAACTCTTTCACGAACTGGCCCTTCCCCACCCAGCCGAGCTCGCCGCCCGAATCGGCGGAACCGGGGTCGTTCGAGTTGTCCTTCGCGAGCTGGTTCCAGAGCGCCTGGTTGTTCGGATCCTGACGCAGCTGATCGCGGATCGCGGTCGCTTTCGCGAGCGCGTTGTTCACCTCGAGTGTCTGGTCGGGCGCGTCCTTATTGATCTGGATGAGGATGTGGCGGCTTCGGAACTGGCCCCAGTCGTCCTGGTATCGCGCATCGATCGCGTCCCGGGCGATGGTCACGCCGTCGGCCCTGGCCTGGGTGTCGAGGATCGAGTGCTCGACGAGAGCGTCCAGCGAGCTCCGCTCGAACGAGGCCTTCTGCTCGGCGATCTGCGGGTCGTTCTCGTATCCCGCGGGGACGCCGAACTCGACATAGAAGCGGGTCTGCTCGTATTTGACCTCACTCTTCCAGTCGCGCATCGCGACGGCCCGTCCTTCGAAGCGCACCGCGGGCTTGAGGTTGTCCTGGTAGAACCTGTCGCTCGCCGCCCAGCTGATCAGCCCCAGGACGAAGAAGAGGACCGCCGAAAAGATCACAACGATGAACGCCTGCTGGCGGCGCTCCCGCTGCCAACGAGCGCGGCGCTGCCTGCGGGTGAGACGCGGAAGAGGGATCCGTCGGGCCATATCTGAAGAATTTCAGTTTAACCGCGCGACGCGGCGGTACACGGCGAGCGTTTCATCCGCCGCGCGGTCCCATGAGAACGCGTTCGCGCGGGCGTGCGTCCGTCCGGCGAGGCTCGCGCGGAGCGGCGCGTCCTCGAGGAAGCGGCAGAGCGCCGCGCCGAGCGCTTCCTCGTCGCCACTCCGTACGAGAAGCCCGGCGTCGCCGACGACCTCGGCGACCGCGCCGCCGGCATACCCCACGACCGGCGTCCCCGCGGCGAGCGACTCGAGAGCGGTGAGGCCGAAGCCCTCGAGAAGTGCCGCATGGAGGAGGCACTCTGCGCCCGCGTAGAGCGCGGCGAGCGTCGCGTCGTCGACGAAGCCGGTGAGGATCACGCGATCGCGCGGAACGCGCGAATGAGCGAGCGCATCGCGGAGGATCCCCGAGAGCTTTCCGAGATCGCCTGCGATCACCAGGCGCAGATCCCGGTCGCGGTCGGCCGCCAGAGCGAACGCACGGAGAAGGCCCTGGACGTTCTTGCGGGGATCGAACTGGCCGACATAGAGAACGTAGCGATCGGGCACGCCGAACCGTTCGCGCACGAGCCGGCGGCCTTCCTCGGGGGCCGGCGGGACGAAAGACTCGTCGACGGCCTCGGTCACGACGGTCACGCGGCCCTCTGGAACGTGGAGCCGCTCGACGACATCGCGCTTCGTCGCCTCCGAGACCGCGATCACCGCCTCGGCACGTCGTGCGAGCGCGTACTGCCAGGCGTGCCCGGCACGCGCGTACGGCAGTCGCAGGTAGTGCTCCGGCCAGCGCAGGGGCGCGACGTCGTGGATCGTGATGACCGCGGGGAACGAGCGCCGCGCCGGCAGCGAGAGCTGCGTCGAGTGGTAGACATCCGCTCTGGCGCCGGCGAGCTCGAACGAGAGCAACACCGGATCGAACGCGAGCATGGAGAGCTCCGGCCGCCGGAGCCGCGCGGTCGGCAGATCCTCATGCGCGGGCAGGAGGCCGGGATCCGCGGGCGGGAAGTTCCGGAGTCGCAACAGGATCCATTCGACATCGCGAGGAGCGCGTCGCGCGAACGCGGCCAGTAGGTTCCTCGAGTAGCGCCCGATGCCCCGCACGCGCGCCACCGTCTGCAGATGGCGCGCGTCGAACGCTACTCGCACGATTCCTAGACTATCGGCGCTCGTGGACTCGGTGATCGTCCCTACCTACAACGAAGCCGCGTCGCTCCCACTCCTCGTCGAACGGCTCGCGCCGGCAATGCGCGACCGCGAGTGGGAGCTGGTCGTCGTGGACGACGGCTCCCCCGATGGCACCGCCGACGTCGCGGAGAAGCTCGGCGCGACGCACCCCGTGCGGGTGCTGCGGCGAGCGGGCAAGGCCGGTCTCGCGTCGGCGGTGATCGCGGGCATGAAGGAGGCGCGGGGCGACGTCCTCGTCGTCATGGACGCCGACCTGTCGCACCCGCCCGAGATCGTTCCCGACCTCCTCGCCGTGATCGACGCGGGCGTGGATCTCGCGGTCGGGAGCCGCTACGTCTCGGGCGGAGCGACCATGGACTGGCCGCTGCGCCGGCGCATCGTGTCGCGGGTCGCCTGCATCCTCGGGAATACGCTCGTCCCGGTGCGCGATGCAACGAGTGGCTTCTTCGCGGTGCGCCGCTCGGCCCTCGACGGCGTTCGGCTGAACGCCATCGGCTTCAAGATCGGATTCGAGGTGATCGCACGCGCGAGGGCGCACCGCATCGTCGAGGTACCGTACACGTTCAGGGACCGGGAGCTGGGCGCGTCGAAGTTCGGCCGCCGCGAGATAGGGCAGTACCTTCTGCAGCTGGGCATCGTGGCGCGGGATAAGGTCACGGGGAGGCTCAGGTGAAGGCAGCCGACATCACGCTCCGCGAGGCGCGGATCGAGGACGCCGCGTTCGCCGCGGACCTCGAAACCGCCCTCCGTCCGGATAACCCGCAGGATCCGGTGATCTACGAGGATTACTGGCGGAATCCCGACGCGGGCTCGAAGATCGAGCGCTTCATCGGCGAGCTCGAAGGGAAGCGCGTGGCGTATGCGTCCCAGCGTCACGCGATCTGGAAGACGCCCAAGCATTACGGCAGCGTCGGGGGCGATTTGGTCCCGCCGCACCGGACGCCAGAGCGACTCGACGCGCTCTTCGCCTCGATGGAGGAGCGCTCGCGCGCCGACGGTACCCAGACGTTCACGACGTGGGCCTGGGAGGACGACGACCTTCGGGTCAGCGCGCTGGCGAAGCGCGGTTATCGCGAGGAGCGGCGCCAGCGCTTCTGGGAGCTCGACCTTGTGGCGAACCGCTCGAAGCTGGAGGCGATGGCCACCGACTCGCGGAAGAAGATGAGCGAGCAACGCATCACCGTGCTGACGATCGACCGCGACGACGACCCGGAGAAGTTCAGGAAGCTCTGGCGCATGAGCAACGAGGCCGAGCAGGACGTCCCGACGACGGTGCCGCACGTGGAGGGGGCGTTCGAGGACTTCATGAAATGGATGCGCTCGCCCGGCTTACGCGAGGACCGAATTTGGATCGCGCGCGATGGCGATGCGATCCTGGGTGTCTCGATCCTCTCCTATCCGCCGAGGCGCGGCGTGGTCCAGACCGATTGGACAGGCGTCGGGCGGGCCGCTCGCGGCAAAGGCGTCGCTCGCGCGCTCAAGTGCGAGACCGTCATGCAGGCGATCGCCCTTGGCATTGACAAAGTTCGCACGGATAACGACTTCCGGAACGCGCCGATCCTGCACATCAACGACACGATGGGCTACCGGAGGCTGCCGGACGCGATCCAGTTCATGCGGAGCGCCTAGCCCGGCTGGGCTCTGTTACCAGCCCACCCGGAAGCGATGCGGGCCCTCGGGGTCGAGAACCTCGAGGTCTTCCCCGCCGCCCTTGCGGAATGCCGCCTTGAGGCTGGGCACGAGCTCCCATCCCTCGGGGATCCCGCGCAGTCGCTCGAATACTTCCATCGGTCTTGGTGTGAGGATGACGATGTTCGTCTCACCCGAGACGGCCTCATGCCCGTCGACAGTCCCCAGTCCGCGCAGCGCGACGGAGACCCGCTGTTCGATCCCCGCGATCTCATCGAGATGCCGCATCAAAGAGCCCGGGACCTGGAGTGTGAGGAGGTACTCCACGAGCGGCATCCTATCGACACGTTAGGCCGCGAGGTTGCGAACGCGGAACAAGCAGCGTGATCCGCCCGTACTAGTCCTTCGCTCGCGGCGGGTACTGGCCTTAGCCGAGCTCCTCGCGAAGCGCGTCGATGACGTATGACTGCTCGTCATCGGTCATCGAAGCGAACAACGGGATCAGCATCGTCGTCCGCGCGGCCTCCTCGGTGACCGGCAGCGAGACCTTGCCGACGCGGTCCCGGTACACCTTCTCCAGGTGCGAGGCCATGACGCCGCGGCGGGTCGCGATCCCGCGCTTTAGCAGCCGCGACATCAGCTCCTCGCGCTCGAGCCGAGCGTCCTTGGTGAGCCGGACGCAGTACGACTGATATGTGTGCGTCGCGTACGGCGGCGTGTAGGGGACCTCGAGGCCCTTGATCTTCGCGAGCTCGGCGTTGTAGCGCGTTGCCTTCGCGACACGGATCCCGAGCAGCTCATCGAGGCGGCGCACCTGAACGAGCCCGATCGACGCTTGGATGTCGGTCATGCGGTAGTTGAACCCAAGGTCCTGGTACTCCTCGATGATCGGACGGTCAGCCTTGTGCCGGTCGAGATCGGAGACACTCATCCCGTGCGCGCGGAGCTTCCGCGCACGATCGGCGAGGGCGTCGTCATCCGTGAGGATCATTCCGCCCTCGCCCGTGGTGATGACCTTCCGCGGGTGGAAGCTGAAGACTGTCTGGTGCGCGTTCGAGCCGACGCGGCGGCCCCGGTACGTGCCGCCGATGGCGGGCGCGGCATCTTCGATGACGTCCACGCCATGGCGCTTGGCGATCTCGTTGATCGCGCCGATGTCGCACGCAAGGCCGATCTGGTCCACTGGCATGATCGCCTTGGTGCGCTTGGTGATCCGTTTCTCGATGTCGGAGGGGTCGGCGTTGTACGTGCGGGGATCGACCTCGCAGAAGACGACGGTCGCGCCCGTATAGAGGATCGCGTTCGCCGAGGCGATGAACGTGAACGACGGAACGATCACTTCATCGCCGGGACCGACGCCGATCGCGGCGAGAGCGAGGTGCAGACCGGTCGTGCACGAGGTCGTCGCGACGCCGTGCTTCGCGCCCACATATGCCGCGACGGCCTTCTCGAACTCGGCCACCTTCGGGCCCTGCGTCACCCAACCGCTCTTGATCGACTCGAACGGCGCGCGGGCCTCTTCCTCGGTCAGCGAAGGCTTGGTGATGGGGATGTTGAGCTTCTTCTTCGCCTCGACGGCCATCGTCTTCTCCTTACGCGGTCGCTTCGGATGCGCGGGCGGTCCCGAATGCGCGGCGGCGCCAATCGACGAGACGGCGCACGCCATCGCTAAGAGACGTCTTCGCCTTGAAGCCGAGGAGCTGCTCGGCGCGTCTCGGGTCGCCGACGCGACGAGCTGGAAGCGCCCCGGCTGGCTGCGGGCGGTATTCGACCCCGACGTCGCTCCGGGTGATCTCGAGCAGCAGCTCGGCGAGCTCGCTCATGCGCGTCTCCAGGCCCGTGCACACGTTCACGATCGCGTTCGTCGCGTCTGACTCCGCGGCCAGCATGTTGGCGCGAACGACATCGTCCACATAGACGAAATCCGCGGAGGCCGACCCGTCACCGAAGAGCACGAGTGGCTTGCCCTCGTCGATGAGATCGAGCCAGCGGATCATCACCTCGACGTGCTTCGAGCGGATGTCCTGGCGCGCGCCGTAGACATTGAAGTAGCGCAGGGCCGTGGTCGGCAGATCCGAAAGGTGCGCGAACGCGCGCGCCATTTGCTCGTTCGCGACCTTGGCCGCGCCGTAGATGGTCGTCCCGTTCAGCGGGTGATCCTCGTCAATGGGCAGGCGCATCGGCTCTCCGTAGACCACGGCAGACGAAGCGAGCACCACCCGTGCCACCTTGGCGTCGGCCGCGGCCTCAAGCACGTTGAACGTGCCGTCGACCATCACTCGCTGGCATTCGCGTGGATCCTCCTGGCAGCGGGTCCATCGGAGCGCAGCCTGATGGAAGACGACGTCGGCGCCGGCTACGTTCGCCCGCACCGCTTCGCGATCGCGGATATCCACCTCGACGAGCCGCGCGCGGCCCGTCGCGAGCGCGCCGGCGAGGTTTTCAGGTACGCCCCGCACGAGCGCGTCGAGGGCGACCACTCCGCTCGCCCCGGCGGCGAGCACGGCGTCGGCGAGGTGAGAGCCGACCATTCCCGCGCCGCCGGTGATGACCACGCGCGCGCCGGAGAGAGTGCTCACTTCTTGATCCGGTTCACGTTCATCGTGAGGTGGGCGAAGCCGCGATCTTCCGCTCCGAATGACGCGGCGGCGCTCACGAACCGCTCGTGCTGCGCCGCTCCCGCGACGCCCGCCTCGTCGGGCGAATCGAACGCCACCAGCCAGCCGGCCTTGTCCTTCGTGATCCGCGCCGCGGTTTCTTCGTCGACCAACCGCTCGATCGCGCTGAGCGCGCTGTTCAGGGTGGAGAAGAAGAAGGTGTGCTCGACGCGACTGCCGGAGCTGAAGAGACCTTGCAACGAAGACTCCGCTTCGCCTTGCTCGAATGGCACCACCGTGAACTTGCTCGGATCTTTGCCCGCCTTGCGGAGGGCCTCGGCGATCTTTGGGTCAAGCACCGTCGTATCGGTCGCGGCGCGCGGGATCACGCGAAACTTCTTCGACTCGCCGCCAAAAAGCTTCATGCGCGCTGCTCGGGATCCTTCCGGTATCGCAGCAGCTTGGCCGGCACGCCCGCCACTATCGCGTAGTCGGGCACGTCGTGTGTCACCACCGCGCCCGCGCCGACGATCGCGCCCGCGCCGACGGTCACGCCGGGAAGAAGTACGGCGTTCACGCCGATGTCCGCCCCCTTACCGACGCGCACCGGCTTGATCACGAGATCGGTCTGGATGATGGGAACGTCGACCGGCTCGCCGGTGTGCTCGCTCCCGAGCACCTTCGCGCCCGGACCCCAACCCACGTACTCGCCGAGCTCGAGGTCGCGACAGTCGAAATAGCTCTGGGGCCCGATCCAGGTGTGCGCGCCGATCGCGCAGTGCCCGTCATGCCGGCCCTGCAGGAAGGTCTGATTGCCGACGAACACCGCATCGCCGATGTCGAAGGTGTGCGGATGCAGCACGAGGACGCCCACGCCGATGCGGACGCTATTCCCGAACGACTTGCAGAGCGCGCGGAGGAGGATGCGTCGTCGACGCGCGCCGTCGGCGGTATCAAGGAACGCCGCCATCCCGTAGCTCTCGAGGAGCTCCTCGCGCGACTCACGCTCCTGTAGCCGCGCGGACTCCGCGACCTCGTCCGCCGGATCGGCCGCGACCTGCTGTACGCCGTGGACAGCCTTGACGGTTCTCGGGCTCAATGCGCCTTCATGAACTCGCGGATCGCCGTCGCGACGCGGTCCACCTGCTCGACGGTGAGCTCCGGGAACATCGGGATCGAGAGGACCTCGCCCGCGACCTTCTCGGTGACCGGGAGGTCGCCCTTTCGGTATCCCAGGAACTCGGCCGACTGCTGGAGGTGGATCGGCACGGGGTAGTGGATCTGCGTCCCGATGCCGCGCTCGCCGAGGTACTTGCGCAGGTCGTCGCGCCGCCCGCCCGTCACGCGGATCGTGTACGTGTAGAAGACATGACGGCGGATATCCGCCGGGATCTCCGGCGCGATGACGCCAGAGCCACGGAGCCGCTCGTCGTACATCCGCGCGATCTCGCGCCGGCGCGCGTTCCACTGGTCCAGGCGGCGTAGCTTGACGCGGAGCACCGCGGCCTGGAGCTCATCCAGGCGCGCGTTGTAGCCGATGACGGGGTGGTAGTAACGCGTCGACTGACCGTGCTCGCGGAGGGCGCGCAGCTCATCAGCGAGCCGGTCGTCGTTCGTCGTGATGCTGCCGGCCTCCCCATACGCGCCCAGGTTCTTCGAGCAGTAGAAGGAGAAGCAGTTCACGCGGCCCGCGGTGCCGGCTTTCTTCCCATCGTCGAGTACGGCGCCGTGAGCCTGCGCCGCGTCCTCGATGATCGTGATGTTGCGGTCCTGGGCGATCTGTCGCAGCGGCTTCATGTCCACGCCGCGACCGTAGAGGTGGACGGGGATGATCGCCTTGGTACGCGGCGTGATCGCCGCGGCCACAGCGGCCGGGTCCATCAGCATGCTGCGCTCCTCGATCTCGACGAGGATCGGCCGCGCATTCGCATACAGGATGGCCTCGACCGTCGCGAAGAACGTGTGCGAGACCGTGATGACCTCGTCCCCCGACGAGACCCCGCACGCACGGATCGCGAGCTGCAGCGCATCGGTGCCCGAGCCGACGCCGATCGCGTGCTTGCTGCCGATGTATGTCGCGAACTCCTGATCGAACGCTTTGACGTTCGGTCCAATGGTGAGCTGCATGCTGTCGAGGACTTCGTCGATCGCTTTCCGGACCTCTTCGCGGATCGTCGCGTACTGAGCCCGGAGGTCTACGAGTGGGATCTCTTGCGTGGCCACTACGGTCATGTCGTTGTCGTCTCCTTCAATGCGTCCTCGATATCCTGTCGCGGACCCGCCATCCTGGGCCTTCGCCGAAGACCGGCCGGTCGAGGTCGCGATCAGCGAGCGATCGCAGCCACTTGTCGAGGTCGTGCCATTCGCGCTCGAGTGCACCGATCGCGGCTTGCTGCTCCGGCATCCTGACGTTCACCGCGTGGTCGCTCATGTCGTGCGCTCCGGTCCGCAGCGCGCGCAGCGGAGCTCCGTTCCCGAAGAGGGAGGCGTCTCCGAGCGCTCGCGGCCGCAGGCGCAGATCCAGCCGATGTGCCGCGCGGGATTCCCGACGACGAGCTCATGCGGCGGGAGGTCGCGCGTCACAACGGATCCTGCGCCGACCATCGCGTAACGGCCGATCTCGAGGCCGGGCAGCACGATGGCCCCGGCCCCAAGCGATGCGCCGCGCCGTACCGTCGTGCGCTCGAGCTCCCAGTCGTCGGCGGTCTGCAGACTGCCGTCTGGGTTCGTCGCGCGCGGGCGGCGATCGTTGGTGAAGACGACGTGCGGCCCCACGAACACGCCGTCCTCGAGGGTCAGCCCCTCGAAGAGCGAGGCGTTGTTCTCGATCTTGCAGCGATCGCCTATCACCACACCCGCGCCGACGTAGACACCCTTGCCGACGTTGCACTCACGGCCGATGCGCGCACCTTCGCGGACCTGCGCGTGGTGCCAGACTCGCGTCCCCACACCGAGCTGCGCGTCCGGCGCGACGACGGCGGTATCGGCGATCGCCGCAGGCCGCGGCTCGGAGCGGGTCGCAGTCACGCGCGCACCGCCTCCGGCAGATACGCGACGCGGGCGCCACCCGAGCGGAGCGAGCGCATTCCCGCCTCGAGCACGCGTACGACGTGAAGGCCGACCTCGCCATCGCTGCGCGGCTTCGTGCCATCGCGGATGCAGTCGATGAAGTGCCGCATCTCGAGCTGCAGCGCCTCGGTCACATCGATGCGCGGGCTGTGGATATCGCCGGCGCGGTAGCTGCGCCGCAGGTCCTCGCCGGAAAGCTTCTCGACGCCCTGGTCATAGATCTTCACCTTCTCGACCGTCTGTACGTCGTCGTAGACCACCATCTTTCGCGAACCGATCACCGTCATCGTGCGGAGCTTGCTTGGCGCGAGCCAGGAGAGGTGCGCGTGCGCGATCGCGCCGGAGGGGAATCCGATCATCAGGAACACGACGTCCTCGATGTTCGGCTGCACGTAGCACGCGCCCATGCACTGGACCCAGGAAGGCTCTTCGTCGAGCCAGTACAGGGTGATGGAGATGTCGTGCGGCCCGAGATCCCACAGCACGTTGATGTCGAACTGATGGAGGCCGAGGTTGACGCGCTGGCTGTCGATGTAGTGGATGCGGCCGATGCCGTCGGCCTGGAGGATCTCCTTCACCTGCACGACGGCCGGGTTGTAGACGAAGGTGTGGCCGACCATAAGGGTCTTCCCGGCATGCTCGGCGGCGCGGACGATCGCCTCGGCATCCGCGACGGTCCCGGCGAGCGGCTTCTCGACGAACACGTGCTTGCCGGCAGCGAAAGCTTCCTCGGCGATCTTGCGATGCGTGCCCACCGGGGTCGCGATACAGATCGCGTCGACCTTCTTGTCGTCCAGAAGCTCGTGATGGTCCGTGGTCATACGCACGGCCGGAAAGCGCTTGCGGAGGCGCTCGAGGCGCTCCTCGGAAAGGTCAGCGACCGCGACCGGCTCGGCACCGGGCGCCTCGCTCAGGTTCCGCACGAGGTTCGGTCCCCAGTACCCCGCCCCGATCACACCCACCCGGAGCGTCACGCGAACACCCTGTCCTCATAGGGGATATTTCCGATCGCCTCCGCCTTGCGTTTCCCGGACAGGAAGTGGTCGGCCATGGCGAGCCCCATCTCGGAGGCGATGTCCATGTCGACGTACTTATACAGCCCCTGCCTTCCACCGGTGACGAGATTGTCGAAGCGCAAGAGCTCCTTCATGAGCGTGTCAATGGCGCGCTCGTAGCCGACCATGTAGACGGGGTATCCGAATGTCGACCGGAGCACCACGGATTCGGCGAGCTCGCTCTCTTTCATGAATCCTTCCTCGGCCAGCTCCGCCGCGCAGATCCGGCCGAGCTCGTCCGCGGAAGCGTTCCAGATGCGGTCGCCGACGTCACAGGTGATGTCGCAAAGCAGGATCGTCTCGTCAGGGGCACACACCTCGCTCCCACCGTAGTTCCGCGTCTCGCTCAGGCGGTTGAACGTCTTGTTCGTGAAGTAGATCGACTGCGCCGGCAGCGCCTGCGGTCGTTTTACGCGCAGGCCGACGATGGTAAGCGCGCGGAAGCGCAGAAAGCGTGCCGCCGCCTTTGCTTCGTCCGAGACCGCATCGCCGAGGAGATCGACCAGCGCCGGCAGCGGGATCGAGTTCACCACGCGATCGCAGGCGATCCGCTGCTCCTGCGACCGCGCCGCGACGAAGGGGTTCCCCTTCTCTTCGGTCCCGGTGGCGAGGAGCGCGAGCTGGCCGTCTTGCTCGGTGCGCGGGACCTCCCGGTAGCGGACCGCGACGACGCGATCGCCGTCCACTTCGATGGCCGTGGCGAGCGCGCCGGTGCACACCTCATTCCCGGAGTTCGCCTTCTTGATCCGCTCGGCCATCCGCTGCGAGATGAGGCCGGCGCCGCGCGGCGGGTAGAAGAGCTCGACGACGAGTGGCGCGTACCGATGCTCGGTCCCGGTGATCTTCGCGCGTCCCTTGCGCAGGCTCGAGACGACGACCTTCGCAAGGGAGATGTGCGGGATGCGGTGCTGCGCGAACGACGCGGCGAGGTTCGCGGGCGGGACCCCCCAGACCTTCGTCGTGTAGGGGCCGAAGAAGAGCGAGTAGAGCGTGCGGCCCATGGCCTGCACCACCCAATCCTCCGCGGACACGAGCTGCCGCGGGCGAATGCGACGGCGGAGCGATTCGACCGTGTAATCGGCGAACGCCCGCGCCGCGAGCAGAGGGGACATGGACTTCGCGATGTCGAGCGCCTCGAGCGGGTACTTGTAGTACTTGCCGCGAAACTTGATCCGCACGTTCTTACCGCGCGCGGGAAAGCCGTCCGATGCGATCTCTTTGAACATGTCGAGCACACGCTGATTGCGCGCGTGGTACGCGTGCGGACCGAAGTCGAATCCCGCGCCGGTCTCGCCGCGGAGGGTCGTGGCGAGGCCGCCCAGGAAATGCTGGGCTTCGAGGAGCGTGACCTGCTCGCCATGTTCGGCGAGAGAGAACCCGGCGGCGAGCCCACAGATGCCGCCGCCGAGCACGACGGTATGGCTCAAGAAGATGCGATTCTAAAGTTGAGCGCCCTCACGCGCAGGCAGCGAGCGCTCTACTGCCCGGTGGCCGCACGAAGCTGCGCGAGATCGTCCTCAAGCAGCTTGAGCTGGCGCCCGTACTCGGCGAAGTCGCCGCTCTTTAGCGCGGCCTGCGCCGCGTTGTAGTGGTCGGTCGCCGACTTCACGAGGGCGCTGATCACCGATGCCGGCGGCGGCGAGGTCGTGGGCGGCGGCGTGGTGGAAGGCGGCGGCGTGGTGGTCGGCGGTGGCTGTTGCTGCGCGCCGAAGAGCGCGTCGAGCGACTTCTCGAACGACTCGGTCATGACGACGCGACCCTGTGTCGCGAGGATCACGCGCTGCAGCTCCGGAATGCGGCTCGTCGACGCCGCTTGGACGAAGATCGCCTCAACGTAGACGAAGCTGCTGCCGACGGGCAGGACGAGCAGGTTCCCGCGGATGCAGTTCGCCGCCGACGGACACAGCAGAGTGAGCTGCGAGCGTATGGTCGAATCGGCGTCGATCAGGTTCTCGACGTTGAGCGGTCCGCTGATCGGACGGTCGCGCGGGAACGTGAGGACGCGGAGCTTGCCGTAGTCGGGCGCGTCGGCGCGTCCGGCGATCCAGCCGACCATGTTGTTCCGTTCACCGCCGGCGGGAGTCATCGGCACGAACAGCACGAACTCCGGGCGATCCGATGCCGGGAGCCGCGTCGTGACGTAGTACGGCTCGATCGGTTGCGCCGCGCCACCCTGCGTGAAGATCTCGTTCGCGATCTTCCAGGCATCCGTTCGGTTGTAGAAGTCATCGGGATTCGTCATGTGATAGAGCGCGAAGACGCTGGCCTGGATGCTGAAGAGTGCTTCGGGATAGCGGATGTGATCCTTGAGCGCCTGCGGCATGTCTGCGATCGACTTGAAGAGCGACGGGTAGATCGCCCTCAGGTTGCGGATGACGGGGTCCTTATCGTCGATGACGTAGTAGCTGATCGTCCCGTCGTAGGCGTCGGTCACGACCTTCACGCTATTTCGGACGTAGTTGAGACGTCCTCCGGCGATCGATGTGGGTCCGGTGCCGAGCGCGTTGAAGCTCTCGCTGTACGGGTAGTGGTCCCCAGTCGTGAACGCGTCGTTCATCCAGTAGAGCTTTCCGTTCGCGACCACCAGGTAGGGGTCGGGGTCGTATTCCAGGAACGGCGCGATGAACCTCTCTCGCGGGAGGACCTGCCGGCGGAAGAGGACCTTGCTCGACCCGGTGATCTGGTTCGAAACGAGCACGTTCGTGTCGCCGAATCGGATCGCGAAGAGCAGGCGGTCCCAGAGCGACCCGACGCCCACGCCACCCTGTCCGCTGAAGCGCGTGGTGACGTTGCCCTGGTCGGTCGTGTAGTCGAACTCGTCCTGCGCGGTGTCGACAATGACGTACTCGCTCGTGAGCTCGCCGTAGTA
>VBIL01000133.1 GCA_005879975.1 Chloroflexota bacterium | reverse complement strand
CTGGCATCTCATCGGACCGGTCGCCGTCATTTCGATCGCCGGCATCGCGAACCTACCGAGAATCCTCCGCACCGAGGTCCTCGAGGTCATCTCTCAGGATTACGTGCGGACCGCGCGGAGCAAGGGTCTGCGCGAGCAGGCGGTCATCGCCTCGCACATCCTCCGGAACGCACTCATCCCGGTCGTGACGCTCTTCGGCGCGATCCTGCTCGTCTTCTTCAACGGCTCGTTGATCATCGAGCGCGTCTTCAATTGGCCTGGGCTGGGCCGGCTTACCTTCGATGCCGCCGTCACGAAGGACTACCCCGTGGTCCAGGCGAGCTTCCTGATCTCGAGCGTCCTCCTCATCATTTCGTATCTCCTTCGCGACATCGCCTACGCGTGGGTCGATCCGCGCGTGAAGGTGCGCTGATGGCGACGGATGCGGTCACCGCGACCGTCACGACCGTCCGCCCGGCGGAAGCTCAGCGCGCGAGCGCTGGACTCTGGTCGGATGCGGTCTGGCGTCTGCGCCACGATCCGACGACGCTCGTCGCGCTCGCGGTGCTCGGCCTGATGGTGGCGATCGCCCTTTCCGCGGATCTTCTCGCGGACAACTTCTTCCACAAGGGCTTCACCGATCAGAGCATCCTCGACAACTACACCAAGCCCACCACGAGCGAACCGTGGCTCTGGCTCGGTACGGACGAGCTCGGTCGAAGCCAGGTCGTGCGTCTCCTGTACGGCGCGCGCGTATCTCTGTTCATCGGCAGCTTCGGCGCCCTCACCGCGCTGCTTATCGGCTTGAGCATGGGCGTGACCGGCGGCTACTTCAGAGGTCGGTGGGACGATGTCGTCGTCTGGCTCGTCACCACACTGAACAGCATCCCGATCCTGTACCTGCTGCTCATCATCGGCGTCCTGTTCCGTCTCGCGCCGCTGCCGTTCGCGCTGCTCTTGGGAGGACTCGGCTGGCTTGGGATCGCGAACTACGCTCGCGGCCAGACGATCTCGCTCCGCGAGCGCGAGTACGTTCTCGCTGCCCGCACCGTCGGCTGCACCCCGCGCCGGCTGATGCTCCAGCACATCGTGCCGAACATCCTTCCACTCATGATCGTTCTCACGATGATCGAGGTCGGGCAGCTGATCCTCCAGGAGTCCGCCATCTCGTTCATCGGCTTCGGCATCCAGCCGCCGACGCCGTCTTGGGGCAACATGCTTACGAATGCCGCTCAGTACCTGGGCAAGGCGGCCTACCTCATCTACCCGCCGGGCGTCGCGGTCTTCGTGACCGTGCTTTGCCTCTATCTCGTTGGCGACGGCCTGCGCGACGCGCTCGACCCCCGCCTCAAGTCGCGGTAGACGCAATGCGGCGACCGGCCGCGCTCACCCTCCTCGCGCTCCTGCTCCTCTCCTGCCAAGCCCCGCCCGTCGCGGCGACGCCCGCGCCAAGCGGCGCGCAGACGGGCGGGACGCTCCGGATCGCGATCGCGGGCGAGGTCACCGCGCTCGACCCGTGGAGCGCCGATGCCCCGACTGTGCTCGCCACGAGACAGATTTACGAGACGCTCGTGACGGTCGATCCTCTGAGCGGGACCCTCGGCCCGGGGCTCGCGTCCGCGTGGCAGCTCGCGAATGACGGGACCAGCTGGACGTTCACGCTTCGCGACGGCGTGCGATTCCACGATGGCTCGGAGCTCGACGCCGCCGCCGTCGTGGCGAGCTTCGACCACGGCCGCGCCTTGCGCTACCGGATGCTGTTCGACGATCCGCCGGCGATCGCGCACGTTCAGGTGGTCGACGCTCGCACGGTCCGGTTCGACCTGACCGCCGCGTTCGGGCCTTTCCTCGCGCATCTCGCCGCACCCCAGGCCGCGATCGCAAAGGGCACATCAGGCACGGGCCCCTTCGCCGCGGGCAACGGCGCGCTCGCGCCCGACGGAACGCTGACGCTCCGTCGGAGCGACACGTACTGGCGCCGGGACGCTTCCGGCAAGCCGCTGCCGTACCTCGACGGCCTCGTCTTGCGACCGGTGCGCGACGCGTCTTCACGGCTCGCCGAGCTCCGCGCCGGTCGTGTCGACATGGCCCTCGACCTACCCGTCGCGCAGGCCGCAGCCGCGCGCAGCGACCCGAGCCTCGCGCTCCTGGCGCGGCGCGACGCGGCGCTCGCCTCGCTCGGCATCGATTCGACGGTGCCGCCCTTCGACCGTCAGGAAACGCGACGGGCGATCGCGATGGCGATCGATCGAGATGCGCTGTCCGGGATCTACGCCGGCCTGGTGCGACGCGCGGCGCAGGTCGTTCCGCCCGGAACACTCGGCTACGACGAGAGCGTCGTCGAGTTCACTCCGCTCGACGTCGCCGCCGCGCGCCGGCTCCTCGCGGACGCGCGCATCGCGACGCCGGTCACGACCGAGCTGGCCTATCCCATCCTTGCCACGATCGCGTACCCGGACCCGCAGCGGATCGCGCAGTCGGTTGCCGCGGATCTGGGCAAGGTCGGGATCGTGGCGAGACTCCGCGCGGTCGATCCGGCGGCGATGCGCGACGCCAAAGCCACGCTGACGCTGGACACGACGGTCGTCGGGCTCGATCCCGACGATGTGTTCTGGCCGCTTCTCGGCCCGCGGGCCGATGCGGGAATCGCCCCCGAGCCGCTCGTGGCCGGGCTTCTGCGCAGGGCGCGCGGCGAGGCCGACCCGACGAAGCGCGCGGAGCTCTACAAGCAGGTCTCCAAGATCACGCGTACCGAAGCGATGCGCGTCCCGATCGTCTTCGCCGATCACACCGGTGCCGCGTCTGGGCGCGTCGCGGGCTACGTCGGGGCGAGCCGGTCTGAGTCTTTCGGCACAGTGTGGCTGCGGCCCTGAGGCGGTCCGTTAGCGTGTAGGTGGTCATGACTCACTTCGTTCGTCCTGACCGTCCTGCTGCCGCCACCTTCGGTGGGTGGGAGTAAGGAAGTGATGCTCCCGATGGGCGGCGGCGGTGCCCACATGTTCATGTGGGGACAGCGCGGTGACGCCGCCAAGAAGCGACCCACGATCGCGATGTACCGCAGGCTCCTGCGCTTTGTCGGTCCGTATCGGTGGAACCTGGCGGTCGCAGCGGCGCTGCTCATCGTCTCAACGGCCCTTGGGCTCGTGTGGCCGAAGATCGTGCAACTCGTCCTCGACCTCGGCTTCAAGGAGCCGGGATTGCTTGACGAGCTCGTCGTCATCCTGATCGTCGTCCTGCTCGTGCGAGCCGTCATCGACGGCGTCCGGCAATTCGTCATGGCGTGGACGGGGGAGAAGGTCATCTTCGATCTGCGGATGGCGATCGTGAACCATCTCCAGGGGATGTCGCTGTCGTTCTTCAACGTCCGCAAGACCGGCGATCTCATGTCACACGTGACCAGCGACGCGACCCTGGTGCACGGCGTCGTGACCCAGACGATCATCCAGGTGCTCGGCCAGGTCCTCACACTGGTCGGCGGCGTCACCATCATCTTCCTGATGAACTGGCGGCTAGCCCTCCTCACGCTCGTCGTCGCGCCGCCGATCGGGATCATCGGCCAGTACCTGGGCCGAAAGATCCGCGACATCTCGCGTGCCGCACAGGATGCGCAAGGCGAGGCCGTCGGTGTCCTGCAGGAGGCGCTCGCCGAGGTGCGCGTGGTCCAGGCATTCACGCGCGAGGACTACGAGGCCAAGCGCTTCCACGAGAAGCTTCTGGTGATGTTCCGGAAGAGCATCGACCGGTCGCGCATCGGCGCGATCATGTTCCCGGCCATCGGCTTCCTGGGGTTCGCGTCGTCGATCGTCGTGCTTTGGTACGGCGGCCATCAGGTCGCCACGGGCGAGCTCACGGCGGGACAGCTCGTCGCCTTCCTCCTCTACATGGGGATGGTCGCGGGCCCGGTCGGTGGTCTCGCCAGCCAATGGACCGGCATCCAACAGGCGTTTGGCGCGGCCGACCGGATCTTCGCGCTATTTTCGAATCGCTCTCGACCGCGTTCCGCGAGGGCGAGACGACGGCCCTTGTCGGGCCGTCCGGGGCGGGGAAGACCACCCTCGTCAATCTCGTCGGCCGCTTCTACGACCCGGTTGCGGGTCGGGTGTGCGTCGATGGGCGCGACATCCGCGAGGTCACGATCCGGTCTCTGCGCGAGCAGATCGCGGTCGTTCCGCAGGAGCCCATCCTCTTCGGCGACACGATCCGCGAGAACATCCGCTACGGGCGACTTGAGGCGACGGAGGCCGAGATCGAGGACGCGGCCCGAGCCGCCAACGCGACCGAGTTCATCACCCGAATGCCGAAAGGCTTGGAGACGATCGTCGGCGAGCGCGGCGTCCGGCTCTCCGTCGGACAGCGGCAGCGCATCGCCATCGCCAGAGCGATCCTCCGCGATGCGCGCATCCTTCTTCTCGACGAGGCCACGAGCTCGCTGGACAACGAGAGCGAGTTCCTCGTGCAGCAGGCGCTCGACCGGCTCATGCGCGGTCGCACCACGATCGTCATCGCCCACCGGCTTTCAACGGTCGAGCGAGCGGACCGCATCCTCGTGCTCGACCACGGCCGCATCGTCGAAGAGGGCACGCATGCGGAGCTCCTCACGAAGGGAGGGCTCTACCACCGCCTCTACACGCGCAAGTTCGTGGACACAGTCGACGGGGGCACGCCCACCTCGAACCCCCCGGAGCCGGTGCTCGCGGGCGAGGTCATGCGCATCCGGCGTTTCCCGCCAACGACGTAGCGCCTTAGGCTCGCGCCCGGTGCGCTACTACGTGACGTCATCGGGTCGGACCTGGTGGACGATCGCGCCGGAAGTCCCGGGTGTCGCGTCGGAGGACGTCCCCACACGCGACGAGGCGATCGCCCGCTGTAGGGCGCTCGTCGCCGAGGAGGTCGACGCCTATCGCCGGGTCGGGCATCCGCTCGACGTCGAGCCTTCCGAGGAGATCGTCGACTGGAGCCTGCCGTGGTGGCTCATTCCGGACTCGCTCGTCCCGACGCCGCCTGCGTTGCTCGGGGCAGCCGTGCGACGCATGGACGAGATCGCGTCCGAGGTGGAGCGTTTCCTTGACGGGATCCGGCTCGAAGACTGGGACCGGGCGCCCGACGAAGGCTGGACGATCCGGCGAACGCTCGATCATGTGGCCGGCGGATTCGAGATCGGCATCCGGCGGCTGCGACCGTGGCCGCTCGATCCCGATCGCGCGCATGTGGCCGCGTTTCATGAGCTTGTTGGGCGGATCAGGGTCGCTCCGTCCGAGGCGGTCGAGCACAGTGGCCTGAACAGCGAGGCGGGCAGGGTGCGCTGGACTCCGCGGAAGGTCGCGCGGGTGGTCCGCGCCTTCCAGATGGCGGCGCGCGCGAACGTTGAATCGGGCGGACCGCCGCCGCAGAGCGTCGTCCGACACGATGACGCTCCCGGCGACGACGAGCCGCCAACGGAGGCCGACTTCCGCGCCATGAGCGAGGCCGATGCGGAGCTTCGCCGCATCGGCGACCGCGACCATCGCACTCGAGGAATCGCCATGTGGTACCGCTACTACCACGACCGGTTGACGCTCTGGCCGGTCGAGCCGCGCCAGAGGTGGCACTCGATGCGCGCGGCCTACCGTCAGCGTCTGCTGGAGCTAGGCGAAACCGAGCTTGCGGCCGTTCGCATCGCGCCGAGCGGCCAGTGCAGCACGGTGCGGATGGAGCTCGGCCTCGGCCTGTCACATGTGCGCGAGCACCTTGCCCAGATTCGTTCGCTCACCTCGGCCAGGGCTTAGTGCGTCGTCTGTTCGCTTGCACCCGGGAGTAGCCTCGGCGATGGCAGGCGCAGCCTGGCCGATCGACACGCGAGCGATAGGGGAGGTACGCGATGACAGACAAACTTCAACTGGCGAAGCAGAACGTCGAGGCTTTCGGCAAGGGTGACTGGGCGAGCTTCAAGGCCCCGCTCAGCGCGGATGCCGTGTACGAGGAGCTCGCGACCCAGCGCCGGACCCAAGGGCCGGACGCGATCGTCGAGATCAGCAAGGGCTGGCGGCAAGCATTCCCTGACGCCAAGGGGACGATCACCAAGGCCGTCGAGAGTGGTGACACCGTGGTCCTTGAGATCATCTGGGAGGGTACGCACAACGGTGAGCTCAAGAGCGCGATGGGGTCCATCCCGGCGACCTACAAGCGCGTGAAGATCCCAGCGGTCCAGGTCGTGACGTTCAAGGGCGACAAGATCGCTGAGACAAAGCATTACTTCGACCTGATGACGATCCTCGCGCAGATCGGCGCGCTGCCGGTGCCAGCGACCGCGTAATACGGAAAGATGGGCCCGGTGGCTCGCGGCCGCCGGGCCCATGTCGCTGGCTCGCCTAGCGAACGGTGATGTGCTTCTTTGCTTGGTGGCTCGGGTAGGCTGAAAATGCGCCCGACGGGGTCGGCGTGTTGGGGGTTCTCGTGATCGCATCTACTCGGCCGACATTCAGGTCGTCTCTCCGCGCGACCATCGCGAAGCATCCCGGCGGGGCATTCCTCGCCTTCTTCTACGTCACGAGCTGGATTCTCTTTCTGCCCGCGCTGCTAGGGACCCTGGGCTTCGGCCTCATACCGGTCGAGATTCCCGCCCAGCCCTCGATCCTCCTCTTGTCGCTCATCGCCCTCGCCGGCGGGGCGTTCCTGATCACGCGGATCGCCGACGGCAAGGACGGCGTCCGTGAGCTTCGCCGGCGATACTTCACGTGGCGCACCGGTCCGCAGTGGTACCTCCTGGCGTTGTTCGGCGCTCCCCTCCTCCTGCTCATCGGGGGCGCCGCGGTCCATGGTCC
>VBIL01000059.1 GCA_005879975.1 Chloroflexota bacterium | reverse complement strand
CATGGTGAGCATCTTCTCGGAGTCGTTGAGCCGCGTCGTGGCGCCAGGACAGCGACCGCTGACCGAAGGCAACCTCATGACCAACGCGGCGATCGCGTCGATCGATCAGGTCAGCGCCACGTCCTTCACGGTCACGTTCGCCGGTGCGACGGCGAAGGTCGTCCTCGCGCCGGCGGCCGTGATCCTCAAACAGACCGATGTGAAAGCCGAATCGATCGCCGCGGGCACGACCATCTCCGCTTCTGTCGTCAACGGCGTGGCCCAGTCGATCCAGATCCAGACGCAGTAGCGCCGCTACGGCGTGACGACGAACCTCGAGCTGTCGCTGCGCCCGAAGACCTCGGGGAAGTACGTTTCCTCGGCGTGCGCCGGCGCCACGAAGAAGTTCCCGGGCGTCGTTGCGCGCGCGTAATAGACGTACTCGTACACGCCCTTCGAGATCGATCCCGCGTAGAGCACCGCGCGGTCGTCGCGCATGTCCACCTGCTGCCACGGGCTGTAGTACCAGCGGTACCACGGCGCGAAGTACGTGCCGCCCGGCTGCCTCTGCGCGGCCTGTGCGCGATCGAGCTCGAGCCGTTCTTTGAGCGCGGGGTCGACGTTCTTGAGGCGCGCGTCCACCGGCTCGAGCCCCGCGGGCAGGAGATCCTCGATCACCACGTAGGGATGTGGCGACGACACGACGACGGTCACCGTCACGCGCACCGTGTCACTGAGCTTCGCGCTGGTGATCGGTTTGGCCGCGTCGTCGAGCGACGTGTAGGTGTGCGAGATCGCGAGGCCACGGTTGAGGGCCTCGATCTGTTTCGCCGGCGTGACGTAACGCAGGTCGACGCTGTAGTAGAGCCGGCCCGGCTTCTGGTAGTCGCGCGTGACGGCGAGAAGGCTCGTGGTCCCGGGCTTGATCGTCGCGAGCGGGACCGTCTTCGATGCGGTGGTCGGCGCCGTGTTCGGCTTCACGAGCCCCGCAAGGATGTCGCTCTGGTCGAGCTGCACCTTGTAGCTGTAGTCGCCGCCGAGCTCGCCGGTCTGCACCGCGTAGCTCGAGAGCGCGAGGATCGCCATCGCGCGATCGATCGACGTCGACCAGCCATTCGCGCCCCGTGCGACGACCAGCCAGCGGACCGTCTGCGCGATGAGCGCGTGGTCGGGCTGCACGCGAGCGAGTGCGAGGGTCACGAGCGCGGTCGTCGAGATGCTTGTCCAGAACGCGCCCTCGGGCGCCTCGTCCCAGTGGTTGCCGTTCGCGCTCGGGACCGTCGCTGCCGCGAGGTCGTCGAAGAGGGTCCTTACTTGAGGATCGTCCTTCGCAGCGGTCGAGTAGGTCAGCGCGAGGAGCAGGTACGCGCGGCCCCAGTTACCGAGCGCGCTGCGGTACTGCTCGAAGAGCGCGTGCGCGGGCGTCGCCGCCGCGACGAATCCGCCGGCGGCCGCGAGTGCCGCGAGCAGGAACGCCTTCTGATTGATGTCCGGTGGGTGCGCAACGTCGGTCGAGCGGTTGACGTAGCTGAACACGTACCCGGTCGCCCGCTGCACGACGCCGGTGTCCACGGAGAGGCCGTCGCGCTCCGCCTCGCCAAGCGCGAGCAGCACCCACCCGGTGACATTCGGATCGGTCAGGCACTGCGGATGGTCGCACCACGGCCAGCCACCGTCGGGTCGCTGACGGCCGAGCAGTCCGGCGAGATCGCGCGCGATCTCCCCGTCGCGCGAGGCCGATACGCCCGCGCTCTTCTCGGCGCGCCGTACGGCGATCGTTGCGATGAGGCGGCTCGCCACGCGCTCGGCGCCCTCGTAGATGTACGGCACGAGCGCGCGCAGCTCGTCCGCCATCGACCCGGTGAGCGCGGACTGCACTGAGACGTTCAGCGTCCCGTGCTTGGTGTCCGCGAACTGCGGGAGGTAGATCGCCTCGAGCGCGCCGTCCTTCGTGACGATCCCGCCGGTCGCAGTTGTCTCGGGCGTCATGTCGATCAGCACCGGCAGCTCCTGCACGACCGCGTCCGCGAGATCGCCCGGCCCGGTCGCCGTGAAGGTCAGCTTCGCCGTGCCCTCGACCTCGACTTTCGCGGGCCAGCTCACCGCGACGGACTCGCTGGGGTGGATGGTGATCCTCTTCGCCGACGGATCGGTGAGCGTGACGCCCTCCGCCTTGAGCGTGACGTTCACGCTCGCGTCGGTCTTGGTCGCGTTGCGCACGAGCGCGCGCAGCTCGGCGGTGTCGCCCACGCGCAGGATGCGCGGCAGCGCGGGACGAAGCAGGAGGGGCTGCGTCGAGAGGAGCTCGTTCGTGCCCTCGCCGACCAGCGTGTCGCCGCTGATCGCGCGGGCTGCCATCCGCCACGTCGTGAGGTTGTCGGGCATCTTCACGTCGACGCTCGCGGTGCCGTCATCCTTCGTCGTGATCTGCGCGCTCCAGTACGCGGTGTTGCGGAAGTCCTGCCGAAGCTGCTGCGTCGCGAGGCCGCTTCCACCCTTGCCCTGCTTCGGCAGCTCCGCGACGACGTCGTTCCAGCGATCGACCGAGACGGCCATCGACGAGCCCGTGGTGACGCCGAGTCCCCGCTCGAACCAGAACGCGTGGAGGCCGTCCGGACCGCGCTCGTCCGCCAGCGCGAGCACCGCGCGGTCGACGACGGCCACGGAGAGCTCGCTCCGTACGCCCTTGCCGCCGCGGTCGGTGACCTTGATGTCGTAGTGAACCGTGTCGCCCGGTTTCGCCTGATCGCGATCGGGCTTGATGGCGACGTTGAGCACGCGCGTCGCGGTCGACACCGGCAGCTCGACGTACCCGACCTTGTAGCGCGGGACTGGATCGCCCGATGTGGGCGGCCAGTACATCGCGACCGAGACGAACACGTCGGGCACCGAGTGGTCGACGATCGGGATTCGGAGGCGCTCGCTGTTCGTCGCGAATTTGCGCACCTCGCGCGTGATGACCTTGCCGCGCTCGACGGTGACGAGCGCCGTGGCTCCGGGGTACGGCGCCGGCACGAGCACCTCGGCGGTGTCGCCGACCTCGTAGCGCTCCTTGTCCGCGACGAGCTTGATCGCGTCGTCGTTGGTGATCTGCCAGCTCGCATATGAGGTGCCCCAGACCCAGAGATACGTCGCCGAGCGCGCGACGCGGCCCTTCCCGTCGGTCACCTCCGCGACAAGGCGCAGCGTCCCGGCCTTCGCCGGCTTGTAGAAGACGCTGCCCTCGCCCTTCGCGTTGGTGGTCGTCGAGAGCGTGCCGATGAGCGTGTCCTTCACCTCGCTCTGGTAGCGGCGCCCGCCGCCCGGGATGAGCTGCTTCGTGGTGACCCACTGCCGGTCGTAGACGCGCACCACGACCGGGCGGTTCGGGACGACCTTGCCGTCGGTGTCGACGGTCACGAGATCGATCCGCGCGTTCGCGTTCTCGCTCGCCACGAACTGCGCCGGATGGATGCCGGCGTAGAACGCGGCCGGATGCACGGTGACGGTCGTGCTGCCCGCGACGACCTGACCGCTCTGATCGGTGACCGCCGCCGAGAGCGTGAACTGCTGCGGGCCTTCCGCGGTCTGCAGCGCGGCCGGCACGCCGAAGCTCGCCACGCCTCCCGCTCCGGTCTTTGTCGTCCCCTTGGCGCGCAGGGCATCGCGGGACACGGCCTGCTTGGTCCAGTCGTAATCGGTGAACGAGTAGCGCTCGTAGCCCTTCACCTGCGGGAAGTACGGCGATGCGAGCGCGGACCAGTCGAGCGACGCGCCGGTCACGCCGCCGCCGAAGAAGAACGTCGCGGTCGCGCGAGCATCGATCGTGTCGCCGTCGACGTACGACTCCTTCGCCGCGGATACGTCCACCTGGAACTCGGGCTTGCGGAACTCGGCGACGAGGAAGCTGTTCGAGGCGACGCTGAACTCCTGCCCGCGTGTGTACGAGAGGTTCACGTAGTAGTTCCCGGTGGGCGCGTCCTCCGGGAGCGAGAAGCTCCCCGCGAACGATCCGAACTCGTTCGGGTGCGAGCTCTCCTTGCGCAGCTGCTGGCCGCGCGGATTCATGACCGTGATCTGGAAGGTCGCGTCGGTCGACGGCAGGCTGTACCGCGCATCGTCGTCCGCGCGGACGATCCCCTTGTACTGGATGGTCTCGCCCGGCCGGTAGATGGGCCGATCGAGATAGACCTGGCCGACCCACTCGGGCGCCCAGTACTCGCCGGGGAGCCCGAGCTGATAGGGCGATGTCCCTTGCGGCCAGTGCGTGCTCAGCACCGCGCTGCGCCCGCCGCCGTCGATCCACACCAGGTAGCCGCGGTCGCCGTAATTCCCGAGTAGCGGCACCGGCACCCGGAACGAGGCGAGACCGTTCGCGTCGGTCCGCTGCTCGGCCGGCGAGATGCCCGGACCCGTCGCGCGGACGAGCACGTCCTTGAGCGGCGCGCCGGTGTCGTGGTCGAGCGCCCACGCGACGAGCTCGTCGTTCGCGAGCTTGGTGATGAGCACCGTATCCACGACCGCGAAGACGAACTGTGACCCGTACGCCCCGCTGGTCCGGACGAAGTAGTAGCCCTTGGCGAGCGGACCGCTTCCCGAGAGCGACGTCGATCCGAGAAGGACGTCGTCCTTCGGACCGCGCACCGTCTCGGTCCAGGTGCGCAGCGCCGCCTGCGACGGCTTGAAGTTCTGGCTGTTCAGCGCCCAGTCGTGCATGAGGCGCCGGCCCTCTTCGCCGGTGAGCGGCCAGAGCGTGAACTCGACCGCCGGCATGTTCGTGACCTGGAAGTAGAGCGTCGGCTCCTTCGAGGACGAGTACACGACGGTCGGGCTGTACCCCGGTAGCGCGAGCGACACCATCGGCGCGAGCTGACCGGTCGTGAACGAGAAGTGGTAGCCGTCCATGACCTGACCGTAGCGGTCGGTGGCGCCGGGAAGCAGATCGACCGAGTAGGCGGTCGAGGCCTTGAACGAGACGTTCACGCCCATCTGCTGCTCGCTCGTGTAGACGCGGTTCTCGAGATCCGCCGCGGTGAATCCGGAGATGCGGATCTTGTTCTCGAGCGTGGCGGGATCCATCGGCGTCGCGAACTGGATGCTGAACCCGAACCGTCCCGCGTCCTTCGCGCCGTCCGGGGGGTAGGTCGACCCGACCGACGGGGGCGCGATGGTGGTGAACGTCGACGTCCGGCTGTTCGCGGTGACGCCGCCATGCGCGCCCTTGAGTCCCTTCTCGAGCGTGACGGTGTACTGCGTATGCACCGCGAGACGCTCGGTCGGGTTGAACGAGAGGACGGTGTGGTCATCGTTCCAGCTGAGCTTGCCCGCCGGCGACGCGCCCGTCGCGACGCTCTTGATGCTGAAGCCGTTCGCCGCCGATGGATCCATCGGCTGGTTGAAGCCGACGTCGACCTGCTGCCACGGTCCGCAGTAGATCCAATTCGTGTCGGGCTGGATCGAATCGACCGATGGGGTGATCGTCGCGAACGACCAACGGAAGTCGTCCTGCAGCACGCCGTCCGCGGCCGAGCTGAGGCCCTTGGCGATCCGCATCTGGTAGGTGGTCGACGGCGCGAGGTCCGTCGGTACAAAGCGGTAGATCGACGTGTTGAGCCACTCGCCGGCCCCGTGCAGCGCCGGCTCGAACGTGATGACCGGATCGGTGCGCTGCGCCGCGAGCGTCGTGAGCGCCGCGACCGACCGGTTGAACTGAACAAAGATCTGCGCGGCGGTCGGGACCTCGGTGTCGCCGTTGCCCGGGATCACCTGCTGCACGACGAGCTGGCCGGTGACCGTGAACTTCTTGCTCGCGTTCTGCGGCAGGCCAGCGTCGGGCCGCGCGGGGACGCTCACCGTGTACGTGGAGCCGCGGAGGAGCCCCGGGAAGTCCGGCTGGAAGAGCGCGGTCCGCGGGCTCATCCAGGCGTACGTGCCCGGGATCTCGGGGAACACGCGGAAGAGGTTCTCGGGTCCGCGCTCCGCCGGAGCGCTGGGGAAGGTGACGGTGATCGGCGCGAGCCGCGCGACATCATTGCCGTCGGGAAGGATCGTGAACGCGCTCGGCTCGCCGAGCCGAAGATCGACCTTACCGACCACCTGGATGAGGCCGACCACGAGCGCCAGGGCCATGATCGTGGCGATCGCGGGCCGCGCCTCGCGGAGCCGTCCGAGCACGCGCAGGGCGCTCATCGCTTCACCTCGAAGATCGCGGTTGCCGTCGTGGTCGATCCGTCGGGGAGGAGCGCGCTGACCCCAAGCGTGTGCAGGCCGATCTCGAGCGCCCAGACCGTCCAGGGGGCCGCGGCCGGAGCGGTGCCGACGGTCACGCCGTCGATCGCGAACGTGACGCGATCGATCCCGCTCGCCGCCGCGGCGCGCAGCACCAGCTCCTTCGTGCGCAGCTCGGGGGCGAGGTAGACGGTGCTCCCGGGGACCGGCGCGATCACGCGCAGCCGATCGCGCGCGGGCGGGACGCCGTCCGTCTTGAGGGCGAGACCGGCCGCGCGAGCCCAGTCGCGTGCCTCGATCGGCGGATCGACGGTGATGCGGCCGTCGGCGTCGCGCGCGTAATAACGTTCCTGCGCAGTCGGCTCGGTCCCCGCGACGAAGAGCTCGCGCACCGGGGAGGGGCAGTCGGGCCCGGGGAGAAGACCGGTCGGTGCGCAGACCGTCGTCTCCACTATCCCGGCCGGACGAACGAACTCGTTCATCGGGTGAACGAGCGCGGCAGCCATCATCGTGTCGCGCCAGATCGGACCGGCCGCGTCGACGCCCGCGACGTTGAGCATCGGCGAGCCGTCGGCGTTCCCGACCCAGACTCCGACTGCGATCTCGGGC
>VBIL01000058.1 GCA_005879975.1 Chloroflexota bacterium | reverse complement strand
CACCTACACGCTGGGCGCTGTGGTGACCGATCCGTCGGACGCCTCGACCAGCGCTACCCTGAAGCTCTCTGTTCGCGCGAAGAGCGCGGCCGATGTCCTGAACGATCTTGCCGATCTCGTTCACTCATGGAACATTGACTCGCTGTCGGCGAAGGTCGACGCGGCTCGTAACCAGCTTGCCGTGAGCACCGACGGCACCTGCAACGCGCTCAAGACGCTTTCGAACCAGGTTTCCGCACAGTCCGGCAAGAAGATCCCGATGGATCAGGTCGATCTGTTCTGGCCGCTCATCAGCAAGGTCGATGCAGCCGTCCCGTGCGCCGAGACCAAGGCTGCGCAGAGCTACTACAGCAGCCGGCACAACTAGCCCACCTCCCCCAAGCAGCGCCGGGCCGTTCGCGCGAATGCGCGAGCGGCCCGCGCGTGTCAGGCTATGGATGTGACCGAGCGCAAACTGCCGCGGCCGCGTCCCGAGATGGCGGCCTTCCAGCCGTACCGCACGCCCCCGGTCAAAGCCGATGTGCGGATCCAGGCGAACGAATGGCCCGAGCCCAATCCCGCCAGCCTCTACATCACGCCCCGGGAGCTCGACGGCGTCCTGCTGAACCGCTATCCGGGACGTGGTGACGAGCTCCGGGAGGTGTTGTCCGCGCGCTGGGGAACGCGGCCCGATCAGCTGATCTTCGGCAACGGAAGCAACGAGCTCCTCCTCCAGGTCTTCCTGGTCTTCGGCGGTCACGGCCGAAAGACGCTGCTCTTCCATCCCACCTACTCGATGCATGGCCGACTCACGGTGCTCGCCGGCGGCACGGTCGTCGAGGAGATGGTCGGTCTGCCGTACGACCTCACCAAAGAACGCGCGCTCGCCGCTATGGCCAAGGCGCGCCCAGAGATCGTCGTGTTCACGACTCCCAACAACCCGACCGGCAACACGATCGACGGCGACCTCATCCTCGAGGTAGCCGAGCGCTACCCGGAGACGCTTGTACTGGTGGACGAGGCATATTCCGATTTCGCGGGGAAGACGCTCGTGCCGCGGATGAATGAGTACCCGAACATGGTCATCTCGAAGACCTTCTCCAAGGTGCTCGCGGCCGCCGGCCTGCGCGTCGGCGCGCTCATCGTGCATCCCGAGCTCATGAGCTACTTCACCGCGGCCGCGCTTCCGTACAACGTCAGCACGTTGACGCTTGCGGTCGCGACCCGCATCGCCCGTGACGAAGCGTCGATCCAACGCCGGCTGGCACTCGCGGCGACGGAGCGCGACCGCGTGTATTCGGCGCTGCGTCGCGTTTCAGCCATCGACGTCTTCCCCTCGGTCACGAACTTCATCCTCTTCCGGCTGCACGAAGGAAAGCCCGCGGACGTGCACGCGCGGTTCGTCGGGGAGAGCGTGCTCATCCGCGATATCTCGATGTGGCCGGGTTGCCAGGGGTGCTTGCGCGCGTCACTGGGAACGCCTCCAGAAAACGATCGGTTCATCGCCGCGCTCGACGCCGTATTCGCGGCACCGGTGGTACGTCGATAGCGCAGGCTGCGCTCTTCGTAGACGCGGCGAGTCTCGCCTATCGCGCCTATCACGCGGTCCCCGAGTGGCGCGCCCCGGACGGTACGCTCGTGAACGCGGCGCTCGGCTTCCTCAACTTCCTCTCGCGACTCGTGCCCGACCGAAAGCCGGCGCGACTGTTCGTCGCGCTCGATGCCGACTGGCGACCACAGTTCCGCGTCGACGCCATGCCGTCGTACAAGTCGCACCGCGTCGCCGGACCGGACGATCCACCCGACCCGGTCGATCCGCAGATGAAGATCATCATCGAGCTCCTCGACGCGTTCGGGATCTCGACCGCGGCAGCGGAGGGCTACGAAGCCGAGGATGTTATCGCGTCGCTCGTCGAGCGGATGTCCGGGCCGGCCGAGATCGTCACGGGCGACCGTGACCTCTTCGCACTCGTGAAAGACCCGAACGTGCGCGTCCTGTACACCCTTCGCGGCGTGAGCGAGCTGGCGCACGTGGACGAGGCGTGGATCCGCGCGAAGTACGGGATCCCAGGCGACCGCTATTACGACTACGCCGTGCTCCGCGGTGATCCCTCCGACGGACTCCCCGGGGTGCATGGGATCGGTGAGAAGACCGCGAGCGCGCTCGTGGCGAAGCACGGCTCGCTGGATGCGATCCTGACCGCGACCGACGTCTCGAACACGATCCGCGCGAAGCTTCGCGCCGACGCGGACTACGTCGCCGCGGCGCGCAGGGTCGTATGGATGGCGCGCGACGCGCCGGTGACCGGGGGCGATGGCACGATCCCGCATGCGCCGGCGCACCCCAAGAGGGTCGAGGCCCTGGCGGAGAAGTACGCGCTGAGCGCGGCGACCAAGCGCCTCGCCGAGGCGCTCGCGGCCGCCTAGGGTGACCGCGCTGCGCCAGATCAGCGCCGTGGCGGTGGTCGTGTCATGGATCGTCGACATCGTCGGCACGAACGTGATCGCGTTCGTCTACATCCTCTGGGCCACGGCCACGGGGCGGGTCGATCCCGAAACGCTCGCCGATCAACGGAAGCTCATGGCGAACCCCGATGTCTTTCTGACGCTGCTCGTCGTCGGAACCGCCGTCTCGGTCGCCGCCGGCTACGTGGCCGCGCGCATGGCCGGACGCGCCCCGCTCCTGCATGGCCTGCTCTCGTCGATCGGAGGCATCGCCGCGGGCCTTCTGACGCTCCAGACGACGCTCGAGAGCACGTCGCTCGGGTTAGTGGTGCTCGGCTTCGCGATCGCGCCGGTCGCCGGCTTGCTTGGAGGCTACGTCGAGCTCCGCCATGCACGCGTCCGCCCGCAAAGCGCCGACTAAGCGGGTCGCGGCGCCGATGGCAGGCTGAACCAAAACCGCGTCTGGTCGGGAGCCGACTCCGCGCCGACGCGCCCTCCGCCTAACTCGACGAGACCCTTAACGATCGCGAGGCCGATGCCGGCGCCACCGCTCGCGCGGTCGCGGGACTTGTCCACCCGGTAGAAGCGCTCGAAGACGTGCGGAAGATCTTCAGGTGGGATCCCGGCACCCGTGTTCGAGACGCTCACGAGCGCGTCGTTGTCGCGTTGGCGTGCGCCGACGCCGATCCGTCCGCCCTCGGGCGTGTAGCGCACCGCGTTCTGGAGCAGGTTGCTCAACACCTGCGCGAGGTGGTCGGGATCCGCTCGAGCCCGTAGCACCGAAGGGAGATCGACGTCGATCACCAGGCCGCGTCGCTCGAACGCCGCCGCGTGGAGCTCGACCGCGGCTGCGATCGCCGCGCGCAGGTCGATCTCGCGCAGATCGCCGCCCCGGCGACCCGCGAGGTCACCCTCGGCGAGGGCGTCGAGCGATCGGCTCAGTCGGACGAGCCGGTCGACTTCTTCGTGGAGCGACTCGAAGGTCGCGCGCTCGGCGCCGATCACGCCGTCGCGGAGTGCCTCGAGGTAGCCCTGCAGGTTGGTGAGCGGCGTTCGCAGCTCGTGGGCCGCGTTGGATACGAATTCACGACGCATCCGCTCCTGCTCTTCGATCTCGCGAGCCATCCGGTTGAACGAGTCGGCCAACGAGCGCACCTCCTCGGGTCCATGCATCGTCACGCGAACGGCGTGGTCGCCCTGCGCGAGGAGCCCGGCGGCTTCGCTCATCTCGCGGAGCGGTGCCGCGACGCGCCGGCCCACGATCGCGGCGAGCGCCACGCTGAAGACGACCGCGACGACCAGTGCCACCACGAAGAAGGTTGCGACGCTCTCTTGGAACATCGCCTGCGCAGCGGCGACGGTCTCGCCGTGCTCGACCATCAGCCGAGCGAACGAGGCGCTGCCGAATATCAGCGTGCCGATTGTGAGTACCACTCCGACGATCGTCGCGACGCCGATGACCGCAACAGCGACCTGGGCGGCCATGCCCTTCATGGATCGATCATCGCGCGGTAACCGGCGCCTCTCACGGTCCCGACATACCGCGGCTCGTCGGGATCATCGCCAAGCTTGTCGCGAAGACGCCGCACATAGACGTCCACGGTCCGGTCGAGCACGTCCGCTTCGGCCTTGCCGTACAGCTGATCGAGCAGGACCTCACGCGTCACGATCCGGCCGCCTGCGCGGACCAGCGCGACGAGCAGGCTCATCTCGGACTGCGTGAGCGCGAGCCGTTCGGCGCCACGGCGCACTTCCTGGCGGTCGCGATCGATGATCAGGTCGGCGAGCGTCAACGTGCGGATCGGTTCGGCGTCACGTCGTTCCGATCTTCGCAGGAGCGCCTTGACGCGGACCACCAGTTCGGCCGGCGAGAACGGCTTCGGCAGGTAGTCGTCCGCTCCGTTCGCGATCCCGCCGACCCGGTCGGACGTGGTACCGCGTGCCGAGAGGATCAGTACCGGTAGATCGGAATCGGCGCGCGCCGCGCGAAGGACGGCGAAACCGTCGAGCGCCGGAAGCATCAGGTCGAGCACCATGAGGCGTGGCGGATGCTCACGGACGGCCGCGACCGCGGCGAGCCCGTCGGACGCGGTCTCGACGGCGAAGCCCTC
>VBIL01000057.1 GCA_005879975.1 Chloroflexota bacterium | reverse complement strand
CGCTGCGATTGCGCCGGCGACGAGGCGGATCGCCGCGTACGGGACCTGTTTCACGACGCGAGGCGCTCGAGGGCCTGCCGTCCGAGCAGCGCGAGCTGCAGCGCGAGGCGCGAGTCGGAGTCCTTGAGATCGGCGCCGGTGAGCTTCGCGATGCGGCGCAGGCGCTGGCGCACGGTGTTGCGGTGGAGGAAGAGATCCCGCGCGACGCCGTTGAGACTGCCGTGGAGGCGCAGGTACGAGTCGAGGGTGCGCATCAGGTCGGCGTAGCGCTCGCCGTCCGCGAGCGGTCCGAGGATCCGATCGGCGAACTCGCGGATGTCGCTCTCGGGCCGGCCGAGCACGAAGCAGTACGGGCCGAGGTCGTCGAAGAGCGTGACCCGACCCTCGCCGCGCAGCGCGCGGCCGAGCACGACAGCTTGCTCCGCCTGCAGAAGCGCGAGATGCGCGCCGGTCGCGCCCTGCTTCGGCCCGCCGACGCCCACGGAAAGCGCGCCGTCCCCGGTCGAGTTCGCGAGCCGCGAGCGGAGCGACTCCGCATAGGCACGCGCGTCGACCGGCCCGGTGAGCTCGCGAACGGCGGCCGCGACCCCGGCTCGAGAGCGCACCACTCGTGCATCGGGCGCGAGCTCGGCGACGGTGACCCGAAGACGTGCGGCGATCACGGCGTCACGCGACGCGAACGCGATCGCGATGTATGCACTCGGCCCGGTCGTCGCTCCGCCTCCCCTGACAACAAAGAAGGCCTCCCGATTCGGGAGGCCTTCCTGGAAGTCCGCTCTTGTGATGGCGCTAGCTGCCGCCTCCCGAACGCACACTGTCCGCCCCAAGCATGGGGAGGGCGATGTGCATGACCGGGACGATGCAAAGCGCCATGTGTGGGGTGAGGCTACAGGCGGCCCCGGGACAGGTCAAGGTGCACCGGTGCGCCGCTGGGTAACTCGGCGCA
The DNA here is from genome assembly GCA_005879975.1 of Chloroflexota bacterium. Taxonomy (GTDB): domain Bacteria; phylum Chloroflexota; class Limnocylindria; order P2-11E; family P2-11E; genus 3-1-20CM-2-70-9. Next base: position 3,675 of record VBIL01000057.1, on the reverse strand, counting down.
GGATTGCGCCCGTTCGAGGGGGGCGGCCGCAGCAACAAGGGGAGGTGCTCATGGCCACGTTCATCACGCTCGCTCGCTATACCCAGCAAGGAATCTCGAAGATCAAGGACAGCCCAAGTCGGGTCGATAACTTCAGAAACGCGGCGCAGAAGGCCGGGGGGTCACTGAAGAGCGTGTATCTAACGCTCGGACGCTACGACCTCGTGCTCATTACCGAGGCGCCGAGCGACGATGTCGTCGCACGCTTGACGCTCGCCACCGCGTCGCTTGGGAACGTGACGACCGAGACGCTGCGCGCATTCACCGAAGACGAGTTCCGCAAGCTGGTCACTTCGCTTCCGTAGACACCGGCGACCGTCTCCCTCGCTACGCTTCGAAGGTGGCTCGCGCGTCCCTCATCGCGATCGCACTCGGCGCACTGCTCGCTTCATGCGCCCCTCTCGCGACGCCACCGGTCGCGAGCGATGCTCCGCACAGCGGCGGCACGCTCGTCCTCGCCTGGCAGGAGCCTGAGACGCTCCATCCCTTCTATTCCACCGGCACGCAGACAAATGCGCTCGTCTACCGCGTCGCGGTCGAGGGCCTCGCTGGCGTCACGCCGGACGGCGTGCCGCGTGCGGTGCTCGCGACCGAGATCCCGACCGCGGCGAACGGCGCGGTGCGCCTCGATCCCGCAGGCGGGATGAGCGTTCGGTGGACGCTCCGCCCGGGCATCCGGTGGTCCGATGGCGCGCCACTTACAAGCGCGGACGTGCGCTTCACCTGGCACGCCGTCATGACCGACCCGCGCGTCGCGTCGCGCGAGGGCTACGACCGCATCGTTGACGTCGAGATCCCCGATGAGCTCACGGCGATCGTCCGATACCGCTCGATCGATGTCGCGTTCGCGACACGTTTCGACGCGCTCCTGCCCCGCCACCTGCTGGAAGGAGCCGACGCGACCGCGCTCGCCGCGTACGCGCGCGCGCCGCTCGGCACGGGTCCGTTCCGCATCACCGAGTTTGTAGCCGCGGACCATGTCACCGCGGAGCGCAACCCGAGCTATCGCGTGGCTGGCCGGCCCTATCTCGATCGCATCTTCTTCCGCTTCGTCTCGTCGGTCGACGCGGCGAAGGCGCAGCTCCGGGCGGGCGAGGTCGACGCGGCCTTGAGCCTGAGCGAAGCGGACGCCGCCGACCTCGAGCGCGAGTCCGACATCCGCGTCGCGACCGCGACCTCACCGAGCGTCGAAACGCTCGCCTTCGAGCTCGCGCGACCGGGTGATCCGAGCGCGCCGCATCCGGTCCTCGGCGACGTCACGATGCGGCGCGCGCTCCTCCTCGCGACGCCCAAAGGCCGGATCGTCGAGCGGCTGCTCCTCGGGCGCACGCGGCCCGGTACATCGGAGCTCCCCATCGGCTGGGCGGCGCCGGCCGGACTCGCGCAGGACGCGTACGATCCCGACCGCGCGAAGCGTCTGCTCGATGGCGCGGGCTGGGTAGCCGGTGCGGACGGGATCCGCGCGAAGGATGGCGTGCGCGCCGCGATCCGCGTCGTGAGCACGAGCGGCAACCGGCTCCGCGAGCAGATCGAGCAGGTGCTCGTGGACGAGTGGCGCGCGATCGGCGTGGAGCTCTCGATCCGCAACGTCCCGAACGCGACGCTCACCGGGTCGTGGCAGTCCGGGGGCCTCCGCAAAAAGGGCGACTTCGACGTGCTCCTCGCCCAGGCCGGGCTTGGTCCGGGCAGCACCGATCCGCAGAGCTACCTCGCGCAGCGGCATCGGTGCGACGCGATCCCGCGCGCCGAGAACGGCGGGACCGGCGCGAACTACGAGCGCTTCTGCGACCCGCAAGTCGACGCGCTTCTCGACGAGGCCGGACGAACACTCGATACCGACCGGCGCCGTGCGCTCTACGCGAGCGTGCTCGGGACGCTGAACGATCGAGTCGTCGCGATCTGGCTGTACGACCGCGGCCGCTACGACGCCTTTCGCGCGCGTGTGGCCGGTTACGCGAGCAACGGCTGGGACGTGACGACGTGGAACGCGGAAGACTGGTACGTACGATGAAGACGTACCGGCTCGGCGTGATCGCCGGCGACGGGATCGGCCCTGAGGTGACCGACGCCGCGCTCCGCGTGCTCGATGCGTGCGAGAAGCGTTTCGGCTTTCGCACCGAGCGCACGAGCTTCCCCTGGTCCGGCGCGCACTACCTGAAGACCGGCGAGCGTCTGACGCCGGACAAGATGGCGTCGATCGGCGGGCAGGACGCGGTGCTGCTCGGAGCGATCGGCCACCCCGATGCGCCGCGCGGAATGATCGAGCGCGACGTGATCATCGGTCTGCGTCGCGGCCTCGATCTCTACGTGAACCTCCGGCCGATCGTCCTCTACGACGACCGCCTCTCGCCGCTCAAGGGCAAGGGCGCGCGCGAGATCCACATGACGATCATCCGCGAGAACACCGAGGATGTGTATGCCGCCGAGGGCGAGCGCAAAGATGTCGGCACACCGCGCGAGACCGCGATCGTGCCGATGCGCTTCACGCGACCGGGCGTCGAGCGGATCCTCCGCTACGGCTTCGAGCTCGCGCGCAAAAGCGAGCGCAAGCACCTCACGCTCGTCGACAAGGCGAACGCCATCCCCGTGCAGGAGATCTGGCGCGACGTCTTCGAGGAGCTGGGAACAGAGTTCGCGGACGTCCAGCGCGACGCGATGTACGTGGACGCCGCTGCGATGTGGATGGTGCTGAAGCCCGAACAGTTCGACGTGGTCGTGACGACGAATCTGTTCGGCGACATCCTCTCCGACCTCGGCGCCGCGCTCGCGGGCGGCCTCGGGACCGCGTCGTCGGGGAACATCCGACCGGGCAGCATCGGGGTCTTCGAGCCGATCCACGGCAGCGCGCCCAAGTACGCGGGCAAAGGCGTAGCAAGTCCGGTGGCCGCGATCGGGGCGCTCGCGCTCCTCCTGGAACACCTCGGAGAGACCGACGCCTCGAGGACGGTCGATACCGCGATCCGCGATGGCCTGCGCACCGGCCGCATCAAGGGCGTCGAGGCCGGCGTCCAGCGGACAAGCGAGGTCGGCGACCTCATCGCGAGCGCCGTCGCCGATTAGCCATCCCGCCTGCGGGTGCCCTTGACAGCACGCACATCTATGGCTTGATTGCGCGTCTGGCGGTCCCAGAGGAGCGGGGAGGTCGTGTTCATGAAACGCACGCTCGCGGCTATTTGCGTGCTCATTCCAACGGTCGCGCTGCTGGTCGTCGCGGCGCCAGCGGCCACCGCGCAAGCGGCAGGCGCCGCCGATCCAACGACCGGGCCCACGGTCATTCCTTCGATGCACAACGACGTCTCACGTCCGCTGACCGCTCTTGTCGGCGATGACAAGAACAAGGACAAAGACAAGGACAAGAAAGAAAAGCCGCACCGTGCGATACCTGGCCACGATCACCCGACGCCGAACGGTCCGAAGAGCGCCGAGCCGGGCAACACCGTACCGGCGTCCGCGAGCGCGCCCGCGCTGATCAGCTCGTTCGAGGGCGTGGGCTGGGGCTTCACCGGTCCGCAAGGGACCTTCGCGGTGAGCTCGGCGCCGCCCGACACGAACGGCGCCGTCGGCCCGAACCACTACGTGCAGACCGTGAACGCAAGCTTCGCGGTGTTCAACAAGAGCGGCAGCCCGATCCTCGGC
>VBIL01000056.1:1415-6104 GCA_005879975.1 Chloroflexota bacterium | reverse complement strand
ACGGGAGCGGCTCCCGTGAGCTTCGGCCGATCGATCTTCACCATCGATGAGTACGCGCATATGGCCGACGTCCGGGCGGTCTTCCGCGGTGCCGAACTGATCGCGCTGCTGGCGCTCGTCGTCGCCGGATTCCGGTTGGCGCGCGCACGTGGGCGCGGCGACGCCCTTCGCCTGGCGCGCGCCGGATTGCTCATCGCGGCTGCGCTTGTCGCGGTCGTCGGAGTCGTCGCCGTCTTCGCATTCGAGCGGCTCTTCCTGCTCTTCCACCAGATCTTCTTTCCGCAGGGCAACTTCCTGTTCGATCCCGCCACGAGCAATCTGCTACGGCTGTATCCGGAGTGGTACTGGCAAGGCATAACGGCCGGAGTGGCGATCTCGTTCATCGCCATCGCCCTGCTCGCCGCCGCCGCCCCCCATCTCGCTCTCCGCCGGGCCTCGACCACATACACTCGCGCCGCATGAAACGCGTTCTGCTCATCGAAGACCTGCCGCAGGTCGCGCAGCACCTTCAGCAGATGCTCTCCCGGGAGAAAGAGGCCGAGCTCGTCGGTGTCGAGAAGGAGAGCGACTCCGCGATCGCGCGCGTCAACACCGAGAAGCCCGACGTGGTGATGATCGACGCGCTTCTCCAGGGGAAGTCGACCGGCTTCGACATCGCCAAGCGCGTGCGCGCCGCCTCGCCCGGGACCCGGATCATCATCGTCACGGTCCCGCAGCGACCTGTGGATCCGAAGCCTGACCTGGGGATCGATGCGGTCTTCGTTCTGCCCGGAGGCGCGAACGAGCTCGCGAGCGCGCTCGCGGTCGGCAAGCGCGAGATCCGGCTCAAGGGACGGATGATCGTTTGCTACTCGCCGAAGGGTGGATCGGGCAAGACGACCATCGCGGTGAATCTCGCGACCATCCTTCGGCGTCGCGGCAACTCGGTCGCGCTGATGGACGGCGTCATGCAGTTCGGGTCTATCCGTCATGTGCTGCAGGTGCCACCGGCGACACGTTCGATCGTTGACCTCCCGACCGGGCAGGGCATGCGGACCTCGTTGTCGGAGGTTCTCTGGGAAGGACCGAGCGGCGTCGCAGTCCTCCTCGGGCCTCCGCGTCCCGAAGAAGCGGAGCTCATGGCGGCGCCGGACGTGGCGACCGCGATGCAGCTCCTGGCCGAGGATCACGACTACGTCATCGTCGATGCGCCCACCAAGCTCTCCGACGAGTCGCTCGCAGTCCTGGATGCGGCCGACGTGATCCTCCTCATCGTCACGTATATGCAGGCGTCTGTCGCGAACACGCGCGCTGCCGTCGACACCTTCGAGGCGCTCGGCTACAAGGGCACCAAGCCGATCCTGCTGGTCGTGAATCAGTCCGACAGCGCCGCCGGGATGTCCAAGGGCGGCATCGAGCACACGCTGAACCTCCCGGTCGTCGCGGAGATCCCAACGGACTGGAAGGTCGTGTCCGAATCCCTGAACAAGCAGCAGCCCTTCGTACTGTCCAGCCCGAACTCGGCCGTCGCGAAAGCGATGGAAGGGCTCGCGAGCACCCTCGTGCAGCAGCAGCGCCGCTAGACCTTCGTGTGGGAGACGCCGCTCTTCGGCCGATAGGCCTGTTCGACTCGGGCGTCGGCGGGTTGACGGTACTGCGCGAGCTGCGTCGCCAGCTCCCGAACGAGTCGACGCTCTATCTCGGCGACGAGGCGCGGATGCCGTACGGACCTCGTGAACCAGCCGAGGTGCTCGGCTTCACGCGCGAAGCGATGCGGTGGTTCTCCGGGCGGGACTGCAAGCTCGTGGTCATTGCCTGCAACACCGCGACCTCGGTCGCGCTCGAAGCGGTCCGCGAAGAGTCTGCCGTCCCGGTCATCGGCGTCATCCGCCCCGGCGCCGCCGCGGCCCTGACGGCGACCGCGCGCCGGGCGATCGGCGTCCTCGCGACCGTCCTTACCGTGCGCTCGGGCGCCTACATCCGCGCGCTCCGCGACCTCGACCCGCTCGTCGACGTCGCCCAGCAGGCGTGCCCGCGTCTGGTAACGCTCGTCGAGGAGGGTCGGGCGAACAGCGCTCAGGCCGAGGACGCGGTCCGCGAATACGTGGAGCCGCTGCTCACGGAGGGCGGCGTGGTGCGGCCGGTCGTCGACACCCTGTTACTCGGTTGCACGCACTACCCGCTGCTCCGGCCGATCATCGAAAAGGTCGCCGGCAGAGACGTCCGCGTCGTCGACTCGGCCGCGACGACGGCGCTCGCGGTCCGCGAGGTGCTGGCGTCGCACCGGATGGTCCGCGAAGAAGGCCGCGCGGAACACCATGTGTTCTGCACCGGTGCTGTCGAGCGATTCCGCGGGGTCGCGAGCGCGATCTTCCAGGAGGATCCGCCGGACGTAGAGGAGACGAGACTCCAGACGTGAGCGTCGTTTCCGCCATCACCGGCCTGCCCTACGTCGGCAAGACGACGCTCTTCAACCTTCTAACGGGCGCGCACGCCGCAACCGGCTCGTTCTCGGGCGCTGAAGCCGAAACGAACGTGGGAGTCGCGAAGGTGCCGGACGCCCGTGTCGACCAGCTCGCGGCACTCTATCGCCCCAAGAAGACGACGCACGCGGAGGTCATGTACCGCGATCTCGGCCTCGCGCACGCGGAAAAGCCGGGACAGGGCATCTCGCCGCAGAAGCTCGGTGACCTTCGTACCGCGGACGCGCTGGTCCATGTCGTCCGGGCGTTTGGCGACCCGTCCGTGCCCCACGTCGACGGGTCGGTTGATCCGGTGCGCGATCTCGCCGCGGTCGAGCTCGAGCTGCTCTTCGCCGATCACGGCGTGGTCGAGCGCCGACTCGAGCGCCTCGAGCCCGAGCTGCGGAGCGCGAAAGGGATCGAGCGCGAGACAAAGGAGCGCGAGAAGGCGGTGCTGCAGAAGGCCATCGCCGCGCTCGACGCCGAGCGGCCGCTCCGCGATCTGGACCTCGACCCGGAGGAGGAGAAGGCGATCCGCGGTTTCCGATTTCTCACGCGGATGCCCGTGCTGGTCGCGGTCAATCTCGACGAGTCCGACATCACCGCACCGGAGAAGGTGCTCGGCCCGGTACGGACAGCGGCTGGCGCGCACCGCGCGAGCGCGGTCGTCCCGGTCTGCGCCAAGATCGAGGCCGAGATCGCCGAGCTTCCGCCCGACGAGGCGGCGGCGTTCCGAAAAGAGATCGGGCTCGCCGAGCCGGCGCTCGACCGGCTGATCCGTGCGACGTACGAGCTGCTCGGGCTCTGCTCGTTCTTCACGACGGGTGAGGACGAGGTCCGCGCATGGACGGTTTCATGCGGCGCTCCGGCGCAGCAGGCCGCCGGCGCCATCCATACGGACCTCGAGCGAGGCTTTATCCGCGCCGAAGTCATCCAGTGGGATCAGCTGCTGAAGGCCGGGAGCGAAGCCAATGCGAAGCGGCAGGGGATCATGCGGATAGAGGGCAAGCAGTACCCGATCAAGGACGGCGAGATCATGCACGTCCTTTTTAATGTTTGATCTCGTCACGATCGGACACGCGGCGCGCGACGAGTTCGAGGGAGATCCCGAGTGGCGCATCGGCGGCACCGCGGTGTACGCCGCGGCGGCGGCCGCCAGGCTCGGAGAGCGCGTGGCGCTTCTCACGCGTGCCGGCCCACATGAACGTGAGCGCTTAGCCGCGCGCTGCGCGGAGCTCGGCATCGAGCTTCACGCGCTCGAGAGCGAGACCACCACCACGTTCGCGTTCCGCTACGTCGATGGGAAGAGGAAGCTGCGCCTGAAGTCACGGGCGCGCGGGATCGGGGCGGAAGCGATTCCGACGGCTCTCCGCGAGACCCGCAGCGTGGTGCTGGCGTCGATCGCACATGAGCTCGATCCGTCCCTCTTCGATGCCTTCGCCAACGTGCCGCGCGTGCTTGCGGCGCAGGGCTACCTCCGTTCCTGGGACGCCGACGGCTCCATCCACCGACGCGACTGGGATGACGCGCATGACGTCCTTGGCCGGGTCGCCGTCGTCGTCGTGAGCGAGGACGACGTCGAGGGCGATCTCGAGCTCGCACGCGGCTGGTCGGGCACCGCGCCGGTCATCGTCACGGTCGCGGAACGGGGTGCGATCCTGCTACGCGGCGGGCGGGAGATCCTCGTCCCGGGGTACGCGGCGGAGCGTGTGGTCGACCCGACGGGCGCCGGAGACGCCTTCTGCGCCGGACTTGGCCTCTCCCTTGCCGACGGGCACGATCTCGAAGAGGCGACGCGCTACGCCAATGCCGTCGCATCCTTCGCCGTCGAGGCGGTCGGGGTCGCCGGCCTCGCGACGCGGGAGCAGGTAGAGGCGCGGATGCGCGCTCACACGCCGTCCTCGTCGGCATCCAGGACCCCGTCCGGCGGCGCTCCTCCGGGGCGGACGATCCCGTAGTCATCCTCGACCGGCGCCGCTAGCTCGAGCCCCGACGAGCGCATGTGCTCGAGCTCGTGAGCGTAATCACGGAGTTTCTGCGCGGCGTCGGTGAGGGTCTTCGCGCCGTCGAGCGCCCACTTGCCGCGGATCGTCACGCTCCCGCAGTCGGGGCACTCATAGATCGGATCGCCGTGCGCGGGCTCTTCGAGCTCGCTCTCGTTCATTCGTCCTCCTCGACAACACGCATCGGGACTCGTCGCCGGGCCGCACGAACTTCTCTGCTCGCTACCACTCGTCCATCAGCCGAT
>VBIL01000056.1:0-1301 GCA_005879975.1 Chloroflexota bacterium | reverse complement strand
TGGTCACGAACCTTCCGACAAGCCTCGTGTTCGGGTCGAGCTTCATCAGGTTCCACAGGATCGCCTCGTCGGCGCCGATCGCGTCGACCTGACCCTGTTGGAGCGCGCCGAGGCAGGAGGCATAAGTGTCGAGCGACAGCGTCCTCGCGAAGGCGCTCGCCTCGACGACGTGTTCGGCGACCGCTGTGTCCCGCTGAACGCACACCGTCTTGGTGTCTAGGTCGGGCAGGTCCTTTATCTCGTCGTTCGAGGACCTGATCAGGATGCGCTCGCCCGTCACGAAATATGGATCGCTGAGATCTACGGGCGAGTCGAAGCTCGTGCCGCTTTCCGGCGCTGCGAGCCGCGCGAGGGTCAGGTCGGCTTGAGCGCTGGTGAGAGCGGAAACCGCCGTGGTCCGTTCGACAGGGATCCATTCGATCACCGAGTCGGGGTCCTGCCGCGGGCCGAATATCGCCTTGGCGAGCTCGCGGCCCAGATCGACCTCGAAGCCTGTGCGCAGGCCGCTGGAGTCGTGGACCGCGAACGGGATGGCCTTGTCGAGCACCGCGATCCTGATCTTGCCCTTGGTCTGCAGCGCGTACATGTACGTGGCGAGCTCGAACTTCGGCCGTGCCGTCGTCGCCCGCGTGGTCGGAGTGGGCGTCTCCTGGGAAGGCTGTGGGACGCACGCGGCGATCACGATCGCAAGCAGCGCCAGAGCGGCGCGGTAGCGCGCGTTCATGGGAACGAGCGTACCGGTCGTCCGCGGCCGCGCCGTCAATTAGGCTCGCGAACGTGGATCATTTCGGACCCGCGCGGTCCGGCGTTGCGTCGTTCCCTGGCGAGGCCGCGGCATTCGCCTGCGACGATCGCGGACGAGAGCTTTTCGCGGAGCGCGCGGACGAAGTCTTTCCCGCGGCATCGGTGATCAAGCTGCCCCTGGTGATGGCGCTGTATGCGGACGCCGCACGCGGCGAGATCGACCTCGACGAGCGCGCAAGGGTGGGAGAGCGGGTCGACGGCACCGGAGTCCTCCGGCATATGCGTGACATCGAGGCGGTGTCGCTACGGGACCTCGCGATGCTGTCGATCATCGTCTCGGACAACACCGCGACGAACCTGCTGGTCGACCGCTTCGGACTGGAGCGGGTCAACCAGCGGTTGCGTGAGTGGGGCTGCGCGGAGAGTCGATTCGCCCGGAAGATGTACGACCTCGAGGCGGCCAAGTGCGGCAAGGAGAACCTCATGACCGCGCGGGAGACCGCCTCCCTCATGCTGCGGCTGTTGCGCGGAGACTGCGGCGACCGCGCCACGAGCGA
>VBIL01000039.1 GCA_005879975.1 Chloroflexota bacterium | reverse complement strand
GGCGCGTAACGCAGGATCCCGATGGCGGTCTTCGCGGTGGCGGGCGCGAATTGGCCCTCGGCGAGGATCGCGACCTTCATGGACCTCCGAGGTCGGCGCCAAGGCGCAGGAACCGCCCGCTGCGCTCGCGCGTGGTCTCTCCGGACTCGAGGGCCAACGCGCCGCGCACGATCACATGGTCGATCCCGACGGGAAAGCGATGCGGATCGTCGTAGGTCGCCGTGTCGGTGACGCGAGCAGCATCGAACACGACCAGATCCGCCCACGCACGCTCGCGGACGACGCCCCTATCCCGAAGCCGCAGGCGCGACGCGGTCGCGGAGGTCATCTTCCGGACCGCGTCTTCGAGCGTGAGCACCCCTTCATCGCGCGCGTATCGGCCGAGGACGCGGGGGAACGTCCCGTACGAGCGCGGGTGCGGCTTCCCGAATGACAGCGGCCCGTAAGGAGCGTTGGCGCGCGAGTCGCTGCCGATGCAGACCCACGCCTTGGCCATGACCAAGCGCACGTCGTCCTCGCTCATGGAGTGGTGGACGATGTCGACGGCGCCGTCGTGCTCGATCAGCGCGTCGCAGGACCACTCGAGCGGATCGCGGCCGGCCTCCGTCGCGAGCTGCTGCACGTTCTTGCCTGCCCACTCCGGGTGGTGGCGCGCCCGCGCGATCACGATGCGTTCCCAAGCCCGCCCCGTCTCGACTTCCTCGCCGCGGATGCGCTCGCGCACCGTCGGGTCGCGAAGGCGCTCGCACATCTTCGCCGTTCCGCCCTCGTGCACCCAGTTCGGGATGGTCACCGCGAGACCGGTCGACGACGCCGTGTACGGGTATTGATCGGCGGTCACGTCCACTCCCCGAGCCCGCGCTCGCTCGATCAGCTCGGTCGACTCCTTCACCTTGCCCCAGTTCTTCTGGCCCGAGGCCTTGTGGTGCGAGAGCTCCACGCGCGCGCCCGAGCGCCGTCCGATCTCGAGGTTCTCCTCGACGGCATCGAGAAGCTTGGTGCTCTCGTTGCGGATGTGGCTCGCATAGAGGCCGCCCTTTTCCCGCACGACGGCGCAGAGGGCAGCGAGCTCGTCGGTGTTCCCGAAGGCGCTCGGCGGATAGATGAGCCCGGAGGCGAGACCGATCGCGCCTTCATCCATCGACTTCGCGAGCAGCGCCCGCATCCGGGCGAGCTCGGCCGCGGTCGGAGCCCGCGCGTCCCCACCCATGACGCACGAGCGAAGAGTGCCGTGACCGACGAATGAACAGACGTTGATCGAAGGTCGGACCCGATCCACCGCCGCCGCGTACTGGCCGAAGGACGACCAGGTCCGCTTCACCTCGAGCCGGGCGAGCTCGCGATCGAGCTCGGCCTCGGCAAGACCGCTCACCGGCGCGGAGGAGCCGCCGCAGTTGCCGCAGACCAGGAGCGTCACGCCCATGTGGAGAGCACTTTCGAGCGCGTCGTTGACGAACATCGCTTCGTCCGAGTGCGAGTGAATGTCGATGAATCCTGGCGCGACCATCCGCTCGGAGACGTCGAGCACGCGCGCACCGTCCTGGGCCAGATCCGGACCGACCGCAGCGACGCGGCCGTCCCGGACTGCTACGTCCGCCCGCCGCGGGGGCGCTCCCGTCCCGTCGATGACGCTGCCCCCTCGCAGGACGAGGTCGGTCAAGCGCTCCTGCGCTCGCGCCCTGTCCCACGCTCCTTGCGCTTTCCGACGATCAGGAGCTTTGGCGACCGCGCATCGGCCGGATTCCCGTCGTAGTCGCCGTGCAGCGTCTCGACCTGGAATCCCGCTTCCGAGAAGAGGAGCTGGGCCTCGCGCCGATACAGGTAATGAAGTGTGGTGATCCCGGTGATCCGCCGCACCGTGCCATCCTCCGCGATCTCGTCGTACCAGATGCGCTGGGTCACACCGTCGACATTCGCGCGGCTTGACGAGAAGGCCCGGACACTCCTGCCGGTCTCCGGGTCGAGGCGTTCCCACTCGTCGACGACGCCTCCTTCCATACCGACGATGAGCTGCGGATCCGGCTGAAAGACATCGATCGCCACGCGGCCCCGAGGAGCCAGATGCTCGCGCATGCGCGCAAGGCAGGCCCAGCGATCGTCTGGCTTGAGCATCAGGAACGAATTCAAGGCGATAAAGATGAGCGCGAAGGCCTCATCAAAGGAGAAGGCCCGCATGTCGCCCTCGACCCAGCGGACATCGACGTTCACCCGCCTGGCGCGGCGCTCCGCCCGCTCCAGCATCGCCGTGGAGTGATCGAGACCCACGATGTGATGGCCGTCCTGCGCGATCGGCACCGCGATGCGGCCGGTGCCGCAGCCGAGCTCCAGGATCGGCCCGCCCGTACGGCGTGCGAGACCGGCGAACCACTCCACGTCCGGGCCGGCTTCGATCGGCCCGGTGGCGAGGTCGTACAGGGCGGCGAGGCGCGCAGCCTCGCTGGGGTCGCGTTCCACCCCCTGCCAGTCACGACTGACGGCCGTTGTGTGCCTCCTTCGCGCGCTTGACGAGGGAGCCGTCGGCGAACGCGTCGAGCGCGGTCATCGCCAATGCCTTCGCCGCGAGCCGCATCGTCTCCAGAGCCCGCTCTGTCTGTGCCGCCTCGGTGAACGCGATCGAGTGGCCCGGCACGGGGCGGTCCGTGATCGAAAGGAACGGATGGATGCCGGGCACGAGCGTGGTCACGTTCCCCATGTCCGTCGAACCGTGCGTGTCGCTCGGCCGGCGCGGGTGCATCGTGCGACCGAGGGCCTTCGCATTCTCGGCGAACGCTTCCGCGAGCGGCCGATTCGTATTGACCACCTCGCAGACCTCGCTCCACTCCGTCTTCAGCTCGCACCCGGTGGCGAGCGCCGCGCCTTCGAAGCACGCGAGGACCCGGCGGCGGAGATCGGCGAGATAGGTGTTCTCCGGAGAGCGCACCATCAACCGCGCGGCGGCGCGATCGGGAATGATGTTCGGCGCCTTCCCACCGTCGGTGATGATCCCGTGGATCCGCGAGTCGCTCCGCACCAAAAGACGCAGGGCCGACATCGCGTTCCACCCGAGCATCAGGCCATCGAGGGCGTTCACGCCTTCGTGCGGTTCGGCGGCCGCGTGCGCGGCCTTCCCAAGAAGCTCGACGTCCAGGTTCACCATCGCGAGCATGAGCGGATCGATCTCGTCGCGGTCGCCGGGGTGGTACATGAGCGCCGCGTCCACACCTTCAAAGAGGCCACCCTCGATCAGATGCACCTTGCCGTTGCCGCGCTCCTCGGCGGGACAGCCGATCAGACGGACGCGACCCTTGAGCCCGTTCAGCACGTCGCGCAGCGCCAGGAACGCGCCGACCGCCGCGGTGCCCATGAGGTTGTGGCCGCAACCGTGCCCGACGCCCGGAAGAGCGTCGTACTCGCCGAGGATCGCGACCACCGGTCCGCCGTTTCCGGCTTCGACCGCGAATGCCGTCTCGAGGCCGCCGGCGGCCGTCTCGGCGTTCGCCCCTTCCGAACGCAGATATGCCACGAGAGCGTCGGCCGCGAAACGCTCCTCGAACGCGAGCTCCGGATGCGAATGGATCGCGAGCGCGAGCCGATCGAGCGCCGGAGCCCGTGCATCGACACGCTCGGCGAGGCGCTTCTTGAGCGCCGTGACATCCAAGGCGATTCGAGGCTAACCCGAACGGACAGCGGGACGCGCGCTCAGGACCAGCTCGGCAAGCGCGAAACCGGCGACGACGAAACCTCCGGTCAGGATGGTCAGACCGTCGACGGCGCGCAGTAGCGCGAGCGCCGCGACGAGAGCTCCGACGCTCACCCCTCTGCGTAACGCGCGCCGCCCGCGCGACTCGCGACCGCGCCGGCGAACCTGGGCGGCCCAGCGCTCCTCCAGCGAGAGGCTGAGGAACGCCGTCACGCTAGCGACGAATACCGACGCACCCACGATCACGGCGCCGACGGCGAGTGCCTCGGCCGGGTCGCGCATGAGGACGACGAACGCCACGACCGCGAGCCCGGCGAGCGCGAACAGCACCATGAGCCGCTTCGTTATCGGTCCTCGGTCTCCGGCGGCATGGCCAGGGGCAACGCGACCTGCTCGCTCCCGGCGGCGAGCGGAGCTTGTGCGAGGGTCTCGATCGCACCCGACGCGCGCGCTAGGGCGCGGTCGGTCTCATCGAACTTCTTCGTGGCGTTCTCGAGATGGCGCCCGAGCTGGTCGTGGAGCTCGACGAACCGCTCGAATTCACGGCGCACCGCCGACACACCTTGCTGCAGCTCGCGGGTGCGCTCCTGCATCGCGAGGCCTCGGACCCCGAGCGCGATCACCTGAAGGTACGCCAGGAGCGTGTTGGGCGATGCCGGAATGACCTTCCGCTCCGCGCAGTAGGCACGGAGGTCCGGCTCGCCCTCCTCCTCGCGCAGCACGAGGTCGTAATAGACCGACTCGGATGGTATGTACATCACCGCGAAGTCGATCGTGCCATCCCCGGGTGAGACGTAGCGGCCGACCGCGTCCACGTGCCGCCGGACCTGCTGGAGGAAAACGCGCTTCTTCGTGCGCCGCTCGGTGTCGTCGGACGCGTTCGCCAGCGCGGTCCATGTCTCGTTCGGGAACTTCGCATCGATCGGCACGATGCGTCCCGCGTAGCGGACGACCGCATCGACGCGCGAGCCATCCTTGTACGTGTACTGGATCTGGTATGCCGACGCGGGGAGCGCGTCCTGAAGAAGGCGTTCGAGGAGCAGCTCGCCGAATCCGCCGCGCGCCTTTGGCGCGCGCAGCAGGTCTTGCAGCGAGCCGATGTCCTTCGCGAGCTCTCCGATCCGCTGGCTTTGCTCGCCGAGCGCACCGAGCTGGCGGGAGAGATCGCTGAGCGTCCTCTGGGTGGTCCCGGCCTGGCTGGTGAGCTGCTGCTCGGTTGCGCCAAGCGCCCGGCTCAGATCGGACCGCAGATCCGCGACTGAGCGCGCGAGCAGCTCAACCTGTCCCTGAGCTCCCTGCTGCGCGGCTTGCAGCTGCGCGCCCACGCTCTCGCGAAGCGCCGCTCCGTCGTCGCCCGCGGGCCTGCGGACGACTATCCCAAGCGCCACCGCCGCCGCGATCACCGCGAGGAGCGCGAGCAGCGTGACGAGCTCCACAGCCTGCGATTGTCGCCACCAGAGGCCGTTAGCACAAGTGTTCGAGGCCAAATTTCGTGTGCGAGACCACGCTCGCACTGCGTGAACCTTTGTGCACGCCGGCACGCGGGTGCGCTAGAAAGTCGCCCATGGAGGCGACCGGCCCGACCCGTCCGCTCTCGTTCCGGGAGTCCGCGATCTACGGCTTCGGCAGCCTAGGCGCGAACGCCGTGTACAGCTTCCTGAATCTTGCCGCCGGTCTGTACCTCGAGCGTTACCCAGCCGTTCCCACCTGGGCGGTCGGCTTGCTCTCGCAGGAGCGTTCCCTCGCGGGCGCGTTCGCGCAACCAATTGTGGGTGCAGTGTCCGACCGCACGCGCACGCGCATCGGCCGGCGCAAGCCCTTCTTCATCGCGGGAGTCGCGCTGACCGCGGCGTCGCTCCTCTACCTTTCGGGATTCCCGCCGATCGTTCCGATGCTGGTCGTGCTCTCGGTGAACGCGTTCTTTCTCAACGTCGCCGTCGACCCGTACACGGCGCTCATGGCGGACATCGTCCCGCCTGGGCAGCGCGGCCGCGTCGGGACAGTCCTCGCCATCTTCAACATGCTCGGGCAGATCGCCGCGACCCTCCTCGGCCTCTTCCTCTGGGACCGCTCGCCCGAGCTCGTCTTTTTCTTCGTCGCAGCCATCCTCGTGGTCGCGTTCACCGTCACGACGATCGGCGTGCACGAACCCCCTGCCCCGCCCGCACCGACCGAGCCGGTCAAGCTCGACGTGGGCGGCTACGTCCGCGGACTCTTCGCGTACCGGGAGCTCACCAAGTACGTCCTGGCCGCGGCGGTCTTCTGGCTAGGCACCGGCGGCGTGCTTCCGTACCTCACGCGCTTCGGCGTGCACGAGCTCGGCACGAGCGAGGGCGATTCCTTCCAGCTGTTCCTGCCAGCCTTGATCGGTACGATCGTCGGCGCGATCCCCGCCGGTTACGCCGCTGACCGCATTGGCAAGAAGCCGGTGGTCGCGGCCGGCCTCCTTACGTTCTCGCTCCTCGCGCTCGTCGGCTCGCAGGTCCAGAACGTTCCGCAGGCACTGGTGGCGATGGGCTTCATCGGTCTTGCTAACGGCGTCTGGACTGCGCTGAACATCCCGCTGCTTGTCGACCTCGTACCACCTGAGCGCGCCGCTGAGATGACCGGCCTCGGGTCTGGGGTATGGTCCCTGGCCCAGCCCATTGGCGCCGTGATCGCCGGCGTCTTGATCGGGGGGTTCGATAGCTACCGCGCGTCGTTCGTCGGCGCAGCGGTCCTGGTCTTCATTAGCTTCCTGCTCCTTCTGACCGTCCATCCGCCGAAGATCAGCCAGACCGCCTGATCAGCCGTCTGTGCGCAGCGACGGCCCTTGGAACCGTTGGCTCCGGCGGTTGTACGGATAGCAAGTGGCGCAAGGGCCATGCAGCCACCGCACGGAGGGACGCATGCGGCGCATATCGATCCTCGCAGTCGGCACGCTCCTCGCGCTCGCCGCGCTCGCCGGTACGGCCTTCGCGAAGGAGGGGGCAGTCACCAAACTCGACCAGCTCCCGCCCGGTGGCCTGCACGCCGGCCAGACATATCCGATCGGATATCAGATCCTCATGGACGGCGTGGAGCCGTACAAGGCGGACACGACCGAGATCCTCATCCGCAACACGACGGGCAAGGCACTCTCCTACCCCGGCACCGCCAACGGTGCGGCCGGTCACTACGTGGCCAAGGTCTACTTCCCCGCCGCCGGCACCTACACATGGCAGGTGACCCAGGGCTCGTTCTTCGCGCCGTTCGACCTCGGCACCATCACGGTGCAGGCGCCGGCCGGAAGCTCCGCGAATGACTCGCAGACCGCCCCGGCCTCGAGCCCCGTCAACGAACCGATCGCTCAGGGCATCGGGTTCGTCGCGGCACTCATCGCGATCGGCGGAGCGGTCCGCTTGACCCAGCTCGTTCGCACTCAGCGTCGCATTACCGCCGCGGCCTAGGTACGGAACCGGGAGCAGGGCCTCCGGGCCTTGCTCCCTCTTTTCCGATCGCGTCCTTTTTAGGTAGCACGTCCCTGCGCAGAGACAGCTAGGCCACCGGCACGGCCGTCGTTGTCGCAACCCGCGCGGTGAGCGAGCTCGGGCAGATCTGGTGATACGGGCACTGCTGACACGTCCGCAGGTTCTTCGGATTTGGAGCGAAGTCGCGCGAGCGGATCTTCGCCGCCGTCGACGTCACCAGCGCACGGACCGCGCCGATGCTGTCATCCGTCGGGACGATCACCCCGCGCTCACCGCTCTCGAGGAAGTGCAGTGCGGCCTGGACCGGACGTTCCTGGTAGACGCGCTCGTGGGCCAGGACGTAGAGGCGGAGTTGCAGGCTCTCACCCGCCGCGCGCTGGGCACGACCGCTCCCCTCTTCATCCGCCCCGGCCTTGTAGTCGATGACCACCGCACCGCTCGGCGTCCTGTCGACGCGGTCCCATCGACCGACCACGCGGTCGTTCCCGATCATGAAGCTGAAGCGCTGCTCGACGAGGTCTGGCGCGGGCTGTGCGCGCTCTTCGTCGTGAAAACGCCGGAGCGCGGCGAGCCCGGCTTGAAAGCGCTCGCTCTCGTGAGCGGGATTGATGAACCCCTCCGCGAGCCACGCCGCCCGGAACACCGCTTGAAGGTCGGTGAGCGTGGGCGACTCGCCATCGCGCTTACGCCGCAGGTAGTCCTTGACCGCCTCGTGCAGGGCGAGGCCATAGGTCATCTGCGGCGTGGGGAGCACTGGGATCTGGAGCACGTGCTTGAAGCGATAGAGCAGCGCGCAACGCTGGTAGTCATCGATCGCCTCGTACGAGACGGTGAGCACATCGTCGGCGCCGAGCGCGGGTAGCGGTGCGTCAGCGGGTACCGGCGAGCGTTGAAAGCGCTGCAGCTCCTCGATGACCTGCAGCCGAGCCGATAGCCGCGAGGGTTCGCGGCCGAGGGCCTCCCCAATGAACCGGCTCGGACGCGACGGCCGCTGGAACCCGTAGTCGATCGCGCTGGTGAAGTAGAACGAGTCCTCGGCGCGCGTCATCGCCACATACGCGAGCCGGCGCTCCTCGGCGATGTGCCGCTCACGATCCGGCGGAGGCAGGCGCGCCAGCTCGTCGGGAAGGCGGAACGGATCAAGCCGGGCCTGGCCCGGGAGTCGCTCGTCGGTCGCATGAGCGAGGAAGACCACCGAGAACTCGAGGCCCTTCGCCTTGTGAATGCTGAGCACGTTCACCTGTTCGTGCGAGGTCTCGAAGTCGGCGGCGACCGGATCGTCGCCGGCCTCGCGCAGGAGCTCGAGATGCGGGACGAAGAATGACGCGCGATCCGAGGCCAGCGCGCGACCCGCGTTGTGCACGAGCCGAAGGAACTTCGCGACGTTCCTGCCCTGCTCCTCTACGAGCGCGGAGTCAGGGTCGAGATAGCGCGCCAGGAGCTTCGAGCGGTCGAGGAACTCGAAGAGCAGAGCCGCAGTTGTGAGCTCCGTGGCGCGCGCGGCGTAGTGCGCGAGGTCATCGCACAGGACCCTCGCGGCTGCGACCGCTGACTCGCTCGCGCCCGTCTTCTCAGCGGCGATCTCCTCGAAGACATCGCGCAGCGGCTTTTGCCGGCGGCCACTCCCCTCCATCGCTCGGGCGAGCTCGTCCGCCGGGAATCCGTAGAGCGGTGAGACGGCGAGGTTGTAAACATGCCGCGAGTCCGATGGCAGGGCGACGGCGGAGAGGAACGAGATGAGCAGCCGGATCTCGGATCGTTCGTAGAGCTGACCGCCGCCCGAGAAGTGCGTCGGGATCTGTCTTTGTGCAAGGGCGCTCAAGAAGGGCGTCGCGTCGGAGTTGTTCCGCACGAGAATCGCAAATTCCCCAAAGCGGCGCTGACGGCGGAGGGCCTCGCGCGCGATGATCTCCGCGACCGCGTCGGCCTCTTCGGCCCCGGTGACCTTTTGGATGTGATCGACCTCCGCCTCGTCCGATCCCGGTCGGCCGCGAAGGCGCTTGTCGATACCGAGGGTCGTCTCCAGCCGATCGGGATTCTTCGTTATCAGGCGGTACGCGGCATCCAGCAACCCCTGCCCGGACCGGCGGTTCTCAATAAGCGGCACCGTCGTGTGCTCTGGGTAGGCCTCGCGGAACCGGTCGAAGTTCCGAAGCGTGCCGCCGCGCCAGGCGAAGATCGACTGGTCATCATCCCCGACGACCGTGAGGTTGCGGTGCGATTCCGCCAGCAGGCGCAGCAGCTCGAACTGCGCGTCGTTTGTGTCCTGGAACTCGTCCACCAAGATGTAGCGGAACCGCGCTCGGAGGCGCGCTGCCGCCGCGGGGTGCTCGCGCAAGAGGCGAAGCGTCAGTGCGATCTGGTCGCCGAAGTCGACGACGCCGTGCCGCTCCTTGATCCGGTTGTACGCCTCGTAGGTTGCGGCGAGCTCCTCGTGCATCGCCGCCTCGTCTGCCCTCACGTCGGCATCGATCGAATCACCCACCGCGGCACGGAGCGCGTTGGCATGAGCGACGTACGCCTGGGGCGAAACGTCCTCATCGCGCGCGCGACCAAAAAGATCGAGAAGGGCCCGAACGTGAGCCAACGGATCCCCCGCCGGACGATACCGCTTGAGCGGGAGCGCGATCTCGCACTGCTGACAGCCGTAGAGGTGCTCGCGAACCAGGATCACCTGCTCCGCCGGTGAGAGCACGCGGAGCTCGCCGGAACGGCCGAGCTCCAGGGCGAACTCTCGGAAGACCTCATCGCCGAAGCCGTGGAACGTCCGGATCACCGCGTCGTTCAGACCGATGGGCGTATTGATGTCGACGCGCTCCTGCATCTCGTTCGCGGCGCGCTCGGTGAACGTTACGGCGAGGATCTCGTTCGGCTTCGCGGCGCGCGAGGTGATGAGGTGAACGATCCGCGCGGTCAGGACGTGAGTCTTCCCCGTGCCGGCGCCCGCGACGACCAGAAGCGGTCCGGCACCGTGCTCCACCGCTCGGCGCTGCTCAGGGGTGAGCGATCCCAGAATGTCCGGCCGTTCTTCCCCGAGCCCGAAGGTAAGCTGCTCGTTCACCGATAGATCATACGTTCTATGTCTACCGAGGAGCCCGCCCGGTCACTCCTTCGCGTACCGCTCCGCGAGCGCGATCAGCGTGCGGACCACCGGACCCTGCGGGCCCTTGGGCGCCTGTGGCCGATCGCGCTCGAACCAGAACGTGCCTGCGATGTCGAGATGCGCCCATTCCGTGCCGTCCTCGACCGCCGCGTCGAGGAACGCGGCCGCTTTGATCGCACCGCCCTCGCGCCCCGCGCTGTTGCGGATATCCGCGACCTCACCCTTGATCTCATCGCGGTACTCATCGGTGAGGGGCATCGGCCACAGGCGGTCACCGGCGTCCTTCGCCGTCTCACGCACGAGCTCGACGAATGAGTCCGGCTTCCCGAAGAGCCCGGTGAAGTGATTGCCCAGAGCGACCGCGATCGCGCCCGTGAGGGTGGCGACATCGACAACGCGCTTGGCACCCTCACGCTGCGCGTAGGTGATGCCGTCGACGAGCACGAGCCGTCCTTCCGCGTCGGTGTTGATGACCTCGACCGTCTTGCCGCTCATCGAGGTGAACACGTCTCCGGGCTTGGTGGCGCCGCCGCCGGGCAGGTTCTCGGTGCACGGCGCGATGCCGATGACGTTCGCCTTCAGACCGAGCTTGCCGATCGCGGCGAGCGCCGCGATGACCGATGCCGCCCCGGTCATGTCGGCTTTCATGTGATGCATGTTGTCGGCGGGCTTGATGGAGATCCCGCCCGAATCGAACGTGATCCCCTTCCCCACCAGCGCGAGGTCGTAGCCGTCGCCGCGCCGGCCCTTGTGGCGCATGACGATGAACTGCGGGGGCTCGTGGCTCCCTTGCGCTACCGACAGGTAGCTCCCCATCCCAAGCGCACGGCAACGCTCGGCGTCGAGGACCTCGATACGGACGCCGGCTTCCTTGGCCATCGCCTTCGCTTCGTTCGCGACGACGGTCGGGGTCATCCGGTTCGCGGGCTCGTTGGCGAGGCGCCGCGCGGCATTCGTCGCCTCGCCGATCGCGGTGCCGCGGTCGATCGCTTTGCCGATCGGCCCCGCGGTGACCAGGAGCACGGCGTCGATCTCCGGGAGCCGTCGCTCCTCCTCGCGAGTTCGGTGAACCTCCGGTCGCCACATCGCGTAGATCGAGCCCTCCACGGCCGCCTGGGCGGCGCGCTCCTCACCGATCGCGTCGGGCGCGATCGCGATCGCGACTTTGCGCACAGACGATCGCCATAGCGCGCGGATTCCCGTGCTCGCGATGTTGCGGGCATGCTCGGCGTCGAGCTCGCCAGGCTTCCCGGCGCCGACGAGGACGAGACGAGGCTCGCCGTGGAGCGTGTTCACACCGTAAAGCCGGCTGGTGCCGTGCTCGGTCTTTACGACTTGCGCGACCTGGGTCCGCATCGCGCGCGGGAGCCACGCCGGGGGATCGGTATTGGCAAAGAGCGGAATCACGATCGCGTCGACCTTGCCGATCTGAGAGGGACGGATCGCACGGAACTTCATGGGCTGACCTTCTTTCGACCGGTGAGCGTAGCGATGCGCTCGCGCGCCTGCTCCGGCGGGACGACTAAGATCCGGTCGTCGCCCTGGCGGCGCGTCAGCCCGTGATCGTCTAGGAACTGCAGAAGCGGAAGGACATGCTTGCGGCTCGATCCGGTGAGATCGCGCGCCCGCGCGACGGTGATCGTCCGCGCACTTTCGAGCTCAGCGACGACCGAATCAGCGAAGCGAGCGACCGCGTCCGGAAGGAAGACCGCCTCGGTCCCGATGCGGACCAGATCGCCCCGCTCCGCGAGAGCAGCGATGAGCTCGCGATCGACCCCGAACTCCTCCTCCAGCATCTGGGGTGAGGGAGGCTGGAGCGGTTGGCGCCCGAGCTCGTTGCGCGCACGCGACCAGGCCTGCTCTTGCACCGCCGAGAGCGCCACGACATGCCCTGGCAACGCGAGCGCGCTGCCGTGCTCGACCAGACGTCGATCCCGAGCTAGGCGATCGACGAGCGCGTTGAAGCGCTTCGGCGCGAGCCCGAGGGACGAACGGATCTCTTCGCGGGGAACTCCCGCCCGCAGCGGCGCGCGTCGATGCGCCGCCGCCAGCCCTCGCTCGACGCGCGTCGCCAGTGCTTCGAACCCCTCGCGACCGACCAATGCGTCTCCTAATGGCACCGCCCGGTCGCTCTCGACGAGCTCCGCCGTCGCCGCGTGCCGCTCGGCCGCTTCGAGACCGCTCCTGGTACCGGCCTCATCCGGCGTGCGGGGCACGTCGAGCGCGGCAAGAAGCCGCGAGGCGGCCGTCGGCGCCGTCCTCCGTTCGAGCGTCTCCACGGCCTCCTGCCGGCGGCGCATGCGCTCACCCGACACGTCCGCGACCATCCCGCCTCCGAGCGTCTCGGGCGGCGACGGCCGGCGAAGGACGAACCGATCGCCGACCGCCAGCGCGACCGGCTCGGCAAGCCGCAGCTGTGCCCATGCGGATGCGCCGGGTTCGAGCGCAGCGCCCTCGAGGAGCGAGACGCGCGCCATCACCTCCGCCGTTCCCACGTGCACCTTCACCGCTTCGTTGTGCGCGAGCGCGTCGGAGGCCGACACCAGGAGATCGAGCCTCGCCGAGACCACCGAGGCAGTCTCGAGCGAACCGGGCCGCGCGACGACCATTCCGCGTGCGAGCTCGTCCTTTTCGACGCCTGTGAGATTCAAGGCGACCCGACTCCCGGGTCGAGCGCTCTCCAGAGTTCGCTTGTGGGTCTGGATCCCGCGAATCCGCGCGCGGTTCGCGGTCGGAAGGATCGCCACCTCATCGCCGACGTCAAAGGCGCCATCGACGAGCGTTCCGGTCACGACCGTGCCGAAGCCGGTGAGCGTGAAGGCGCGGTCGATCGGCAGCCGCGGGCGGCCGGCGTCCCGCCGAGGAGGCGCCGACACGAGAACGTCCGCGAGAGCGCGCACCAGCTCGTCGAGTCCGCTCCGCTCGGTCGCGGAGACCTCGACGAATGCCGCGTTCCTGAGCGGCGTGTCTTGAAGGACCGCTGCGACGTCTGCTTTCGCGAGTGCGGCCCACTCGTCATCCACGAGATCACGCTTGGTGAGGGCGACGACGCCTCGGTCAACGCCGAGGATCCCGAGGATGGCGAGGTGCTCGCGCGTCTGCGGCATGACCCCTTCATCGAGCGCGACCACCAGCAGCACCGCGTCGACCGGTCCGACGCCCGCGAGCATGTTGCGGATGAAGTCCTGATGGCCCGGGACGTCGACGACGCCCACCTCGCCGCCGTCGGGCAATTCGAGCCATGCGAAGCCGAGATCGATCGTCATGCCGCGCTCGCGCTCCTCGCGGAGACGATCCGGGTTTATCCCGGTGAGTGCGGTGATGAGCGTCGACTTCCCGTGGTCCACATGACCCGCGGTCGCGATGACCCGCGTGCCGCGATCGGCGGTCGTTACCGGCGCACCGCGATGCATTCGATCTCGACTTTTGCGCCACGCGCCAGCGCGGCGACCTCGACCGTCGACCGGGCGGGACGGTGGCTGCCGAACCGCTCCGCGTAGACCTCGTTCATCGCGGTGAATTCTTTGAGGTCGGTCAGGAACACGGTGGTCTTGGTGACGCGGTCGAGCGACGAATCGGACGCCGACAGCACGGCAGCCAGGTTGTCGATGACCCGGCGGGTTTGCGCCTTCACGTCGGGGCCACCGACCAGCTCGCCGCTCGCCGGATCGAGCGGTAGCTGTCCTGCACAAAAAATGAGATCTCCGGCGACGATGGCCTGGCTATACGGGCCGACGGGCGCCGGAGCGCGGTCGCTCCTGGTGATGCGAAGGTCCATCTCCTCCCCCTTTCGCGAGCGCGCCGCCGACGGCGCGCGCCAGCACCTCATCATCCTCCGGCAAGACACTCCGGAGGTCGAGCGCGACGCGCTCATCCACGATCCGCGCGACGACCGGCGGATCCGCCTCGCGAAGCGCCTGCGCCAGCCTCGAGGCCGGAGCCCCACCCAGCGTCACGGCGAACGAGTCCTGGGTCTCTTCGGGCAGCGAACCGCCACCGACAGTGGACCGGGTCTCCATCACCTCCGCACTGAGACCGCTCGCGCCGAGCGCGCGTGCCACGTTCTCCGCCCGACCGCGGATTCCGCTCGGGCTCGCCGCGATCATCCGCCAGACCGGCAGCTCGTCCTCGGCGAGACCGTCCCGGTATGTCTCGAGCGTCGCGATGAGGCCCGCGATGGTGATCTTGTCGGGGCGCAGCGCGCGCATGAGGGGATGGGTCCGGAGCGCGCCGATGTGCGTCTGGCGGCCGACCGCGATCCCAGCCTGCGGACCGCCGAGCAGCTTGTCACCGCTGAAGGTGACCACGTCGGCGCCCTCGCGGACGGCCTCGGGGACGGTGAGCTCCTTACCAAGACCGTAGCGCGACGTGTCGAGGAACGTCCCGCTGCCGAGATCGTGGATGAACGCGACATTGTGCTCGCGCGCAAGCGCCGCGAGCTCGCGACCTTCGGCGTGCGCCACGAACCCGGTGAGCTTGAAGTTGCTGGCGTGAACGCGAAGGATCGCGCCGGTCCGTTCGCCGATCGCGTGGGCGTAGTCGCGAGCGTACGTGCGATTCGTCGTTCCGACCTCGACGAGCTTTGCACCGGAACGCCGCAGGACATCCGGGATGCGGAACCCGCCGCCGATCTCGACGAGCTCGCCACGCGCGACGATGACCTCCTTGCGCGTCGCCAGAGCCGCGAGCGCGAGCAGGACGGCGGCCGCGTTGTTGTTCACGACCACGGCGTCCTCGGCACGCGCGAGATCAGCGAGCACGCGAGCGGCGTGGCCGTGACGCTCGCCGCGCTTGCCGACTGCGAGGTCGTATTCGACGCTGACCGCTCCCGCCGCATCGGCCATCGCCGCGAGCGCGCGCGGTGAAAGCGGCGCACGGCCAAGGTTGGTCTGCAGGATCACGCCGGTCGCGTTGAGGACCCGCCGCAGCGTGCGCCGTTCGCGGTCGGCGAGGAGCGCGCGGGCCTGCTCCGCGAAGGCTTCCGCGCCGCCGGTCGCGCGAAGGCCGCGCGCGCGAGTCAGGACCTCTCGCGCCGCACGCGTGAAACGATCGCGCTCGGCATCGCTCGGCCGGCCCGCGCGAACCACGGCATCGACGGAAGGGAGGGCACGCCGGGGATCTGTGCGCGTCATCGCGCGAGCACATCGAGCGCCTGCGGTCGCACGTGGATCGAAAGCCGCGCGAGCCGTGTCACTTCGCCGTCGAGCTCGGCGGGGAGCGGCCGCTCGAGCTCGATCTCGACGACGCGCGCCCGCATCATCACGATCGTTCCGCCGTTGACGTGCGTCCCGCGGTAGAGCTTGGCGAGCGAGGCCTCTGGAGCGACATGCATTCCCGACCCGAAATGTGTTCCGTTCGCGGCGACGACCGCGAGGAACGATCCACTCCGCAGCTCGCCGTCGACGAGCACGCGCATCGGCCGTGGGCGATACGTGGTGATCCCGACGAGCGCTCCAACGAAATAGCCGAGCGTCTGTCCAACGACGCGCGAGGTCGCGGACACGCGCTCGGCGACATGGCCGTCGATCCCGACCCCTGCCGCGTTCACGAAGACGCGCCCATTCAGATCCCCTACGTCGATGGTGCGCCGTCGCGCCTCGCGGATAAAGCGCGGCACGTCACGGGCCCGTTTGGGATATCCGAGCGCGCGGGCAAAGTCATTCCCTGAGCCGATGGGATAGAGCGCGAGCGCCGCGGCGCTGCCGACGATGCCATTCGCGACCTCGTTCGCCGTCCCGTCGCCGCCGGCGGCGACGATCACCCGGTACCCGTCAGCGGCGCCCTCGCGCGCCAGGCGCGCGGCCTCGTCGCGCGCGGGCGTGCGCACGACGTCCAGGCGAATGCCGTACTTGCGGAAGTCGGCTGCGATGCGTCGCGCAACGCGCTCGCCGGCTCCATTCCCCGCGACCGGGTTCACGATGGCGAGAGCGCGCTCGTCGGTGAACGAGGTCGCGGTCGTCACGCCCCAGAAGGCGCGAGCGCCTTGCGGATGGCGTCCTGCTCTCGAGACGACGACCCCGTTGCCCTCCGCGTCTAGGAGCGCCATCGCGAAGGATTGATCACCGCCCGTGTCGGCGAACGGATTGAAGCGAATGACCCCGACCCTCTGGATGCTGCGCTGCGAGAGTGCTTCGAGCTCGTGGTGAAGCTTGTTCAGCGCCTCGACCCGCTCCGCGACGGAATCCAAACGGCGAAATTGGCGATCGAGGACCTCGTCGAGGCCGGCGCCCTCGTTGTCGCCGACGAGACGGGTCAGCCGCCGCCGCAAGAGCGCGTGTGACCGCTGCAGCCAGGCGACCCAGATCGCGAGAAGCACCAGGGCGACGGCGAGCGCGACGGCGAGCGTCGAGAGCGTCGTCTGCTCGAGCGGCATCGCGGCGGAGCATACGAGGTCCGCTATCCTCGTCTTTCCGTGGCAAAGAAGCATCGCGTCCGCGCGCGTTCACGTCGGGCCGTCGAAGCGGCGCGGCGGGCGTCCGCGCCACGCGTCACGACATACGAGCGCGAACCGACGCGAGCAGCGGTCGCCCGACCACAACGTTACGGCTCGCGTAGTGGAACATCGCGCGCCGCCGGCGCGCCGTCCGCCGCGCTCGAGCGCGCGGCGTCGTGGGAACGCGGCTACGTGGTGAAGGACTTCAGGCGCATCGCGATCGTCATCGTCATCGCGCTGGCTCTCCTCGTCGCGAGCGGGGTCATCCTCAACTTCTTCGAGCGCTAAAACGCGGCACGTCCTCGTTGAACCGGCCGTGACCTTCACAACGAAGAAAGAGGCGGCCCGGGAGAGCCCTTGGGAAGGACCGGCCGCCTCTCACAAACAATTACGTCTGTGGGTCCTTCCGCAGTGTCGCCCGATCGGGTGGAATCAACGTTCGGGCAGCCGGGAAGCACCGAAGCCACTCGCACGAGGGAGAGGCGGCACCCACCGCTCCCGAGACGCCTCGGGGCCTGCGGCTGCCGGTGGTGGGGGCCGCCGCGGCCATGTGAGCGTCGGATCAGGGAGTTCCGGTAGCGGGTATCCCACGAATCCACCCCACCCGGCAGACCTGTAAGGGCCGTCACGCCCTACCTATCTCGG
>VBIL01000055.1 GCA_005879975.1 Chloroflexota bacterium | reverse complement strand
GCGTGGAACTTCCGCCCATCGAGCTGTACAAGATCGGCGAGACCTACTTCGTGAAGGACGGCAACCACCGCGTGTCGGTCGCACGAGAGCGCGGCCAGGTGTTCGTCGACGCTCGTGTGATCGAGGTCGCGTCGCCCGCGCCGATCACATCGGCCGAGGATCTCTTGGACTGGATCCGCAGCGCGGACATGCTCGCCTTCTACGCCACGACGCGGATCGCGGAGCTCCGGCCCGGCGCTCGCATCGAGCTCACGCTTCCTGGCCAGTACGAGAAGCTGCTCGAGCACATTTCGACGCACCGGTGGTACCTGGGGATCGAGAAGAAGCGCGAGATCGAGTACGACGAGGCCGTCGCGAGCTGGTACGACCGTGTCTATCTCCCGACCGTCGAGGCGATCCGCCACACCGACGCGTTACGCGATTTCCCCAACCGCAGCGAGGCGGACCTCTACCTTTGGATCACGGAGCACCACTGGTATCTCCACCAGGCGGGTCTCCCGAAGGGTCGCGACCTCGAGCAGATCGTCAGCGGCTACGCCGCGGCGCGCAGCGAACGTCCGCTGAAACGGCTCACGCGCGCGATCCGGCGGCGCGGCAGCTCCGACGCTGGCTGATCGTCACGACTTCCGCGCCGGACTGGCCAGGTTCGCGACGAGCTCGAGCTGGTCGCGCAGGTCGCGCGTGATCAGGAAGTTCTCACGGACGTGCTCGCGTCCGGCCGCCGCCATGCGCTTCCGGAGCGCGGGATCGCTCAGCAGGTCGATCGTGCGCGCAGCGCACTCTGCGGGGCTCGAGACGAGGTAACCCGAGATCCCGTCCTGGATCTGGATCACGATGCCCCCGACCTTACCCGCGACGACGGGAATCTCTTTCCAGAGCGCCTCCGCGACGACCAGGCCAAAGCCCTCGCGCAGAGACTTCTGAATGACGACCGTTGAAACGCGCTGGAAGGCATTCACCTCGCGGTCCTTGACGCCGTCGAGATTGGTGAACAGGAACACATCGGGATCTCCAGCGGCGTGCTTCCGCGTCCGGTCGAGGTACTCCTGGCCCTCCGGGTCGTCATCGGCGAGCGAACCGATCATGACCAGCTGAACGTCGCGGACCTTTTTCTTGGCCAGGCGGTAGGCGTCGATCACCCCGAGCGGGTCCTTCCACGGATCGAAGCGCGAGACCTGCAGCAGCATCGGCCGCTCGAGGTCGACCCCGAAGGCCCTCACCACCTCGTGAGCCTCGGCGAGCGGCATCTCGCGGTTCTTCACGGAGAACGGGTCGATCGTCGGCGCCTGAATGAGGACGCGCCGCATGCGAAGACCCGGCCGGACGAACTCGGGCATGGTCCAGATCGACGCGTCGTGCTCGTCGACGTACGGACGCAGGAACGACCACACCGGCTCGTATGCGGTCGTGAGGTCAATATGGCAGCGCCAGACCCACCCGGCGCCGCGGGCGCCGGCGAAGTGTCGGAGCGCCACCGCCTGCGGGTCGTGCGCGAGCACCACGTCCGCTTGGCGTAGCTGCGCCGCGTTCTCGCGCGCGACGTCCAGGAAAACCTTCTGCTCGGCCTCGGAAAGGTCGAGCTTCATCCCCTGAAGGGCGTTGTGGATCTTCTTGGTGATCTCATAGAACTCGGCCGGGGCGTCGAGGACGGCCCAGTGCGCGTCGACGCCCGCGTCGCGCAGCAGCGGGATGAGGTTCTGCAGGATCTCCGCGACGCCGCCGCCGTAGGCCGTCGCGTTGACGTGCAGCATGCTGCGCCCGGCGGCCGCAGCGGCGAGTGCCCGCAACCCGTCATAGCGCTTTTGGCCGATCACCTCGGCGTAATCGGCGAGACGCTTGGAGCCGACCTCGACGTCGTGCAGGAGGACTAGCCCTTGACCGAGCCGGCGAGGATGCCGCTTGTGAAGTAGCGCTGCAAGCCGATGAATACGACCAGCGGGAGGAAGGCGGAGATGAAGGCGGCCGCCGTGAGGCGTTGCCAGTCCTGACCAAGGGAGTTGACGAGGCCGCTCATGGTCACGGTCATCGGCGCGACGTCCTGTGTGCCACCTAGATAGATGAGAGCGACGAGGAGATCGTTCCAGACCCAGAGGAACTGGAAGATCGCGAGCGACGCGAGCGCGGGGACCGAGAGTGGCAGCACGAGCCGGAAGAAGGTCGTGAGGGTCCCCGCCCCGTCGAGCGCGGACGCCTCGAAGAGCTCCTTTGGCAGCGCGCCGAAGAAGTTCCGGAGAAGGTAGATCGCGAACGGCAGGCCGTACCCGGTGTGTGCCAGCCAGATCGCCGGGAACGTCCCGTTCAGTCCAAGCGACGTGTAGACCTGCAGGACCGGAACGAGGGTGATCTGCAACGGCACCACGAGCAGGCCGACGAGGAAAAGGAAGAGAGTGTTGCGGAAGGGGAAGCTCATCCAGGCGAACGCGTACGCGGCGAACGCGGCGACGGCGATCGGAACAAGGGTCGCCGGGATCGTGATCGTCAGGCTGTTGAGGAAGCTTGGTCCCATGTTGTTCGTCGTTAGCACACGCTGGTAGTTGTCGATCGTGAAATTGAACGGCGGGACGAGGGCGGTCCACCAACCCGAGGACGCGATCGCGATCGGGGGCCGGAAGGAGTTGACGATGGTCGCGAGCGTCGGGATCGTCCACAGCAGGACGAGCGCGACGATCGCGACATGGACCGGAAGGGGGCCGAGCCGACGCGACACGCTCATCGAATCGCCTCCTGCGCCCGGAAACGCCGGATATTGAAAAGAAGTACCGGCACGATCGCGGCGAGGAGGAGGATCGCGATCGCGCTCGCGCGGCCGATGTTGTGCGCGCTGAAGGCCTCCTTGTACTGGCGAAGCGCGATCACGTCCGTGTCGAAGGCACCATTGGTCATGACGTAGACGATGTCGAAGGCCTTGAGCGCGAAGATCACGAGGGTCGTCGCGACGACCGTGATCGTCGGCATCAGCAGCGGCAACGTGATCCGGCGGAAGACCGTGACCTCGTTGGCGCCGTCGACCCGCGCGGCCTCGTGGAGCTCGACGGGGATGCCTTTCAGCGCAGCCGACAGGATGACCGTCGCGAAGCCCGCCCACCCCCACACGGCGACCATGATCAGCGCGATGTTGTTCCCCGGCGCCAGAGTGAGCCACGGTTGGGGCTCGCCGCCGAACGCGGTGACTACGGCGTTGAGGGTCCCGGTCTGCTCGATGCCTGGCGGCTGATATGCGTAGATGAATTTCCAGATCGTGCCGGCCGCCGTGAATGAGATCGCCTGCGGGAGGAAGACGAGCGACTTCGCCGGTCCTTCGTACGGCACGCGATCCGCGAGCAGCGCGATGATGAGGCCCGCCAGCAGGACGAGGCCGGTGAAGAGGACGATCCAGAGGACGTTGTTGCGAAGCGCGATGTGCACGGTCGGGTCGGTCGCGATCGTGACGTAGTTGTCGATGCCGACGAAGCTCGTCGATGTAGCGTTCTCGAGGCTGAGGACGAACGTCTCGATGCTCGGAGCGACGAGGAAAAAACCGACGAATGCGAGGGCCGGCCCGACCCAGATCCAGGGTCGGAGGCGCATTCGCACTTTCTGCGGCGTAAAGCCGATGAGCCACTCGGCCACGAAGATGTAGCCGAGGAGGGCCGCGATCGGCAGCGCGATCGCGGCCGCTACCTGCGGTAATCGCTCCATTTACTTGTACGAGTCGGCTTGCACCTTATCGAGGCTCGCAAGTATCGAGTCCAGGTTGGACGGGTTGTTCACGTAGTCGAGGATCGCCTTCCAGAAAGCGTCGTTCATGGCCTGCGGCATGAGGTCGCTGGCGTCGAACCGGAAGACCTTCGCAGATGTCAGCGCGTCCGCCGACTGCTTGGCGATCGTGTCGGGGTACTGCGTGACCTTCTTGTTCGGCGAGAGCGCTCCGCCGCGGCTCACCCAGATCCCTTGAGCTTCGGGTGTGGTCAGGTACTTCATGAGCGCGCGAGACTGCGGGGTGTCCTTGAACATGCCGAAGAGGTCGCCCGAGCCGGTGACCGCGCCGGAGTACTTGCTGTCGATGTCGGGCGTCATGAAGAAGTTGAAATCCTCGCCGACCTTGGCCGTCGGGACCGCCTTGGTGAAGAAGTCCGTGATGAACGACGCCTGGTGGTGCATGTTGCACTTCGGCGGGTTCGCGAACATCGGCGTACCCGCATCGCCGAAGTTTGTCGCGAGCATCGCGGACTTGCCGCCAAAGACCAACTTCGGGTCGGCGACGATCGTGCCCCATGTCTGCCAGGCCTTCTTGATCTCTGCGCTCGTCCATTTGGTCTTGCCCTGCCACCACGAGTCGTACACGTCTGGGCCGGACTGGCGGATCACGATGTCCTCGATCCAGTCGGTGCCCGGCCACCCGGAGGCTGCGCCTGACTCGAGGCCGATGCACCAGGGAGTCGTGCCCGAGTCGGCGATCTTCTTTGATAGGGCTGTCAGGTCGTCCCACGTCTTCGGCACGGTGTAGCTCTTGGCCGAGAACTGCTTCGGGTTGTACCAGATCGGTCCCTTGAGGGCGGCCTTGATAAAGATGCCGACCTGCTTCCCGTTGACCTGAGCGAACTTGAGGAAGGTGTCGGGGTACTGGTCCTTCATCG
>VBIL01000038.1 GCA_005879975.1 Chloroflexota bacterium | reverse complement strand
GAGTCGGAGTGGGCGTGGGAGTAGGCGTCGGGGTCGGCGTGGGGGTCGGCGTGGGAACCACAGACGGTGGCGGGGGGAGAGTAGGCGGAGGAGGCAGCGACGGCGGCGGGGTGGGCAAGGGATCGAGCCCGACAACACGCGGCCCGTCGGGGAGGGCGACAGACGGAACCACCGTCGCGTCGTAGTGGATGTACGCGACAGTGGGTACGAGACTGATCGCGTCGACGCCAGCCGCGTTCGCGAAACCGGCGGCGCTGTCGATAATCGCAAGCCCGGCGACCGCGGTGCCGTTCAGCCGGAGCAGGTCGAGTGCTTCGTTAGCGCGACCGACGTTTGCCCCGGCGGTGAACGGAGGACGCGGCGGCTGCATCTCCACGATGACGGGGAAGAGCGACAAGGGACGGGCACCCATGAGGGCGCGCAACGCTGGATCGATCTTGTCCACTGCGCTTGCGCTCGATTCCGCGCGCGCGGGTGCCGTCGTCGGAACAAGCGCGAACGCGAGCACGACGAGCGCGCAACTGATGCCGATCAGCCGACTGCGCTTCATGCTCGTTGCTCCACAGGCACATCGGCGCCGCGCTCCGCGTGCAGCGGCAGCGCGAAGGAGAACGTGCTCCCTTGACCGTGGCCGCCCGACTCAGCCCACATGCGGCCGCCGTGCTTCTCAACGAGGCCGTGGGCGAGATAGAGCCCGAGCCCATCGCCTTTGACGCGTTGTGCTGCTTCCGCCCGATATCCTCGGCGGAACACCTGCGCCATTTCAGCGCCGTCCATACCGATCCCCTCGTCGCGGACGCTGACCGTCGCGCTCTGTGTGTCGGCGGTCACCGATACCGTCACGGTCGAGCCCTCGGGCGAGTACTTCAACGCGTTGGAGACAAGGTTCACGATCACCTGGCGGATCCGACGCTCGTCCCACTCGCCGACGGCGTTCACGTCGGCGGACACCTTGATGTTGTGGTGGGCGGTCAAGCGCACGCCCTCCGCTACTTCGCGGGTAAGAGCGGCGAGATCCGTTGGCCACGGCGAAAGAGAGAGGAGACCTGCCTCGAGGCAGTGGACATCAAAGAGGGTCGTGAGGAGCTCCGCGAGGCGGTCCGCGTGCTTGACGATCGAGGCCGCAGCGGCCGTCGACGCGTTGGCATCGCTCTCTCCGGAGGCCAGCTTGCGGAGCAGGATCTCCGCGTGACCCCTGATGAGCGTGAGCGGCGTCCCCATGTCGTGCCACGCCATCGCGAAGATGTCTTCGCGGAGCCGCTCGAGATCGCGCTGCTCGGTAATGTCGCGGAGCACGACGACGCCGCCCTGCAGGGGGCCTTTGGACGAACGCAGCGCCGACGCGCCCACGCTCAGCACACGGCGTTCGCCCGAGCGAAGCTCGACCTCCAGGTTATCGACGTTCGTCCCGGAGCGAAGGGCATCGATGACGGGAACAAGCGCCGCGGCAATCTCGCGCGCCGTCGTTGGCCACTGCTCGACCCGCTGCCGCTCGAGTGGCTGGCCCAATACGAGGCTCGCGGTATCGAGGCGGAGGAGCTCTCGTGCCGCCCGGTTGAATCGCACGATCGCGCCCCGTGCGTCGACGATCAGGAGCGCGTCGTTCATGCTCGCGAGGACGGCCTCCAGCTGCAGAGCATGCCGTTCGTGCTCAAGGGCCAGCTGCTCGGTCGCGCGAAGACGCTTGATCGTGATCGCGGCCTGCGCGGCGATGGCGCCCAGAGAGAGGACATCCGCATCCTCGTAGGCTTCGGGGCGATAGCTCTGGACGGACAGAACCCCGAGCACCCGGTCGCCGGAAAGGATCGGAACCACGAGCCCCGACTGGGGTGAGACCAGCTCACCGGCCTCGGTCCCGTAAAGGACGCGGACCGTCGGTCCCTCGGCGGACCAGCGACGGATGACCTTCGGTAATCCCGTGCGAATGACTTCGCTCGTGAAACCCTTGCCCAGCGGGAACGAGCCGCCTTCGTGTTCGACACCGCGGTCCACCTGACGAACGACTTCGACGGTCTCGCTCGCCTCGTCGTAGAGAGCAAAGAGGAAGACCGTCGCATCCACCACGCGCGCGGTCTCGTCATAGAGAGCGCGGAACAGCTCCGCGAGGTCGCGGGCGTCGGCGCCGAGCGCTCCAAGGCGACGCGCAGACTCCAGTCGCGCGCGGAGCTGCTCATCTGCCGTTAGCGAGCCCAGCATGTCCCCCACCGCCGCCGGCGCGGCATTGAACTGAGATGTCTTGGCACGAAGAATATCGGAGACGTCGAGCCGGCGAACGGTTTCTGTGGAGTCCGCGCGGAGGTGCGCGGTGTGTAAGTCGGGCTGGACGATCGACTCACTCCCCCGCGTGGCGGCGACAGGGCCCGTCAATCTCTTGGGCACAGCGTTGCTTGCTGGTTGGCTCTGCAGACTTGGGGCCAAGGCTCGATCGGTATTAAGGTCACATGGAAAAATCGCACGCGGCAGGACGGCTTGGAGTCCCGCGACGCCTTGCGGACATTCGAGCAAGCGCTACGTCGAGTACAAGCGTGGTCCCTGTAGCCTTCGCCGATGGATACAGGCTCGCGGAGGCCCATCCTTTCGCCGCCGCGCGGGTTCCGGGACATCCTGCCGACGGAAGCGCGCGAGCTTCGCGTCATCGAACAGGCGCTGACCGAGACGTTCGCCGCCTCCGGTTATATGCCGCTCGAGCCCCCGATGATCGAGTACAGCGCCGCGCAGCCGAGCCAGGAGCGGCTTATCCAGTTCCTGGACACCGACGGTTCTCTCGTCGCGCTCCGCCCAGACCTCACGACGGCCGTTGCGCGGCTGGTCGCGCAGCGCTACCGCGAAACCGCGGGCGCGCTCCGGCTCTCGTACTTCGCACCTGTCTTTCGCGAGGAACCCGCGATGACCGCCGGCGAGCGCGAGGTCGTGCAGGCCGGGGTCGAGCTTATCGGCGCGTCAGGTCCGATCGCCGACGCAGAGGTCCTCGCTCTGCTCGTCGAGTCCCTCGAGCGCTGCGGCCTCCGGCTCGATGGTTCGACGATCCACGTCGGGCACGTCGGCATCGTGCGGCGGCTCTTCGCCGCGCTCGCGGAGGAACCGCGATCTGAAGTTCTGACCGCGCTACGCGCAGGCGACCTCGTGGGCGCACTGCGCCGTGCGCACGAGGCCGGGATGGCGAGCGAGGACGCGGAGCGCGCGCAGGCGGCGCTCGGCGTCGTCGGGCGCGGCATCGAGCAGCTCGACGGCGACGACGTCTCTGAGCTCCGTCATGTCGTCCACTTGGCGCGCGAACGCTGGCCCGGCAGCGTCAAGCTCTGGGGTTTGCCGAACATCGGGCTCGTTCCGACGCTCCCCTACTACACGGGAATCGTGTTCGAGGCGCTGCACCCTGACGTCGGCGTCATCGCGTCGGGTGGCCGCTACGACCTCCTGATCGGGGCGTATGGCGCGCCACGGCCCGCGACCGGCTTCGCGATCGACGTACTTCGTCTGCATCGCGCGCTGTTCGCTGAAGGCTGGCGGCCCTCGAACGCGAGGCCGCTCGTGACACTTCGTCCCAGCGGTGACGAGCGGGCCACGATGCGATGCGCGGCGTCGCTCCGTGCCGCCGGACTCAGCGTCGCGATCGGTGACGTCGCCGAGACCGCGGGGATCGCGCTCGTCGCGGCGGCGGTCGTCGATGAGCGACGAGTGAAGCTGGGCGACGGACGGACGCTCGATACCGTCACTCTCGCGCGGGAGCTAACGACGTGAGACCGCTGCGATTCGCGCTCGCGCAGGGCCTACTGCTGAACGACGCACTCGCGGCGCTGCGTGCGATCGCGCTCGACGTGTCGCGCGTCACGCCGGGTGGTAGACGCCTCGTCGTCGACGGCGGCGGCAACATTGAGTTCGTGCTGGCGCGCCCGAGCGACATCGCCACGTATGTCGAGCGCGGCGCCGCCGATCTGGGCATCGTTGGCAAGGATGTCCTCATGGAGTCGGCAGCACGGGTGCTCGAGCTCGTCGACCTCCATTTCGGCGCATGCCGATTCGTCGTTGCCGCGCCTCGGGGTGCGCTGGAGCGCTCGCTAGACGAATACCGTCACCTCGGAAGCCTTGAGGTCGCCACGAAGTACCCGCGCGTGGCGGAGGCGCACTTTCGTGCGCGCGGGCTCGAGGTCGAGATCGTGAAGGTCGCGGGATCGGCCGAGGTCGCTCCGCAGGTCGGCCTCGCCGACTGGATCGTCGACCTCGTCGCGACCGGCGGGACGTTGCGCGCGAACGATCTGGCGATCGTTGAGGAGATCGCGGCGTCTAGCGCGAGACTCATCGCGAATCCGGCCTCGTATCACCACCGACGCCCGGAGATCGCGCCGCTCGTCGAGAAGCTCGCGGATTGGGCATCGAGATCGAGCCCGAAGCGATGAACGCACGGCCGCTTTCGAGAATGAGGCGGGACCTCGAAGACGCACGCCGCGGCGGCGCGTTCTCCGCCGTGGAGCGCGACGCGGCGGCGCGCATCATCGCCGCGATCCGCCGCGACGGTGACGCAGGCGTCCTCCGTGCCGTGCGGCGATTCGATCGACCCCGTGCCACAACGCGCGATCTCGTCGCTGACGCGGTTGACCTGCGGCGCGCCGCGCGAGGATGTCCGCGCGACGTTCGCGCCGCGCTTGGTCTCGCGTACTCGCGGATCCGGGCGTTTCACGAGCGACAGCGGCCGCGCGAGATCCGTCACCGCGACGGGAACGGCGATGTCCGGCTGGTGCCCGCCCCGCTCGATCGCGTTGGCGCGCTCGTTCCGCGCGGCCTTTCGGCCTATCCCTCCACCGCGCTCATGACCGGCGTTCCCGCGCAGGTCGCCCGCGTGCGCGAGCTGGTCGCGGCATCACCGATGCCGCGCGATGGATCGCTCGACCCCGCGCTTGCATACGCGCTCACGCTCGTTGGCGCGGCGGCGCTCTACCGGGCCGGTGGCGCCGCCGCGGTCGCGGCGCTCGCGTACGGAACAAAGAGCGTCGCACGCGTCGACCGGATTGTCGGTCCCGGGAATGCGTACGCGGCGGCCGCAAAGTGGCTCGTTTCCGCCGATGTAGGTATCGACGCGCTCCAAGGACCGAGCGAGCTCATCGCGATAGCGTCCGCCGACGCCGACCCGCGCGTCCTGGCGCTCGACCTCCTCGCTCAAGCCGAGCACGGCGCCGGCGCCTTCGCGGTGCTCATCACCGACAGTCCAGCGCTGCTTCGGGACGTCGCCGCCCGCCTGGAAAAGACGGCGCCGCGCGTCCTTCTCTATCGGGCCCCGGGACTTCTCGCGGCCGCGCGCGCCGCGGACTCGGCAGCGCCGGAGCACGTCCTGCTCGCCGGCCGTCGAGCCGCCGCCCTCGCGGACCGGATCCGTCACGCCGGCGCGGTCTTCATCGGCGCGTCGTCGGCGGTGGCGTTCGGCGATTACGTGGCCGGAACGAATCACGCGCTTCCGACCGGCGGGACCGCGCGCTGGTCCTCGGCGCTCCGCGTCGAAGACTTCATACGCTGGACCAGCCGCGTCGAGCTCCGGGGTGGCCAGAGCCGCCTCGCGCGTGCGGGCGTCTCGATAGCGCGGCACGAGGGCATGAGCTATCACGCAGCCTCAATGGAGGCACGAGTCTGATGCCGGCTGCACGACGAGGGCGCCAGGCGCGCCGCACGAAGGAGACGGACATCCGGGTCCGCTTCGTGCTCGACGGCTCGGGAAAGGCCGTGGTAAGTACGGCCCTGCCGTTCCTGGACCACATGCTGGAGCTCGTCGCCGTGCACGGTCTCTTCGACCTCACGGTGAAGGCGAAGGGCGACCTCGACGTGGACCAACACCACACCGTGGAAGACCTCGGTCTCGTGCTTGGCGGCGCGATCGATGAAGCGCTCGGCGATCGCAAGCGCATCGTGCGCTACGCCTCGGTCACCGTGCCGATGGACGAGTGCCTCGTCACCGTCTCCGTGGATCTCGGCGGCCGACCGTACTTGGTGCACGACCTACGGCCGAAGACCCGAATCGTCGGATCGTTCGATTCGACACTCGTGCCCGACTTCCTCGTTGCCTTCGCGCAAGGGGCCCGTTGCACGCTACACGTCTCACAGCTGCGCGGAGGGAACACGCATCACCTGCTCGAGGCGACCTTTAAAGCGCTCGGCCGAGCGCTGGACGCCGCGTCACAACGCGATCCGCGCCGAGCGGGCGTCCCGAGTTCGAAGGGCCGCATCGGGTGATCGCGATCGTCGATTACGGCGTCGGCAATCTCGCTAACGTGGAGCGCGGGCTACAGCGCGCCGGCGCCACCGAGGTGCGCGTCACCCGGAGCGAGGGCGAGATCCTATCCGCGCGCGCGGTGGTGCTCCCTGGCGTCGGGCACTTCGGACACTGCGCGCGCGAGCTGCGGCGCTTCGGTCTCGACGCGACGGTGCGCAGTGCCAAGGAGCTCGGCATCCCGCTGCTCGGCCTCTGCGTCGGGATGCAGCTCTTTTTCCAGGGCAGCGATGAGGACCCGGAGACGCCGGGGCTTGGCATCTATCCGGGACGCGTCCGCAGGCTCCGCGGTCCAGTGCGCGTTCCGCACACCGGATGGAATCGGCTTCGCGTCGTGCGCCCGCACCCATGGCTCGCCGACGTCCCGGACTCCGCCTACTTCTACTTCGTGCATGGGTTCGCCGCCGATCCGCAGGACCAGAACACGGTCGTCGGAACGGTCGAGCACGGCGGGTCGGTCACCGCCGCGGTCGGTGGACAGAACGTCCTCGGGCTCCAATTCCATCCCGAAAAGAGTGGCGCGATGGGCGTGCGCGCGCTGGCCGGCTTCGTGCGCGCGACGGCGGGGTGAGCCATGCTCGCGAAGCGGATCATCCCGTGCCTCGACGTGAAGGATGGACGCGTGGTCAAAGGCAGGCGTTTCCTGGATCTCGCGGACGTCGGCGACCCGGTAGCGCTCGCCGCTCGCTATGACCGCGAGGGCGCCGACGAGCTCGTGTTTCTCGACATCACCGCGTCGGCGGAACGCCGAGGCACGGTCGTCGATCTCGCCGCGCGTGTCGCGGAGACCCTCTCGATTCCGTTCTGCGTTGGCGGTGGGATCGATTCGGCGCTCGACGCCGCTGCCATCCTGCGCGCCGGCGCCGACAAGGTCGCCGTGAATACCGCGGCGGTGCGACGTCCTGAGCTTCTCGGCGAGATCGCAGCGCGCGCGGGTGCGCAGGCGGCGGTGCTCGCGATCGACGCGCGGCGCCGGGACGACGGCTCGTACGAGGTCGTGATCGAGGGTGGCCGGAAACCGACGGGGCTCGACGCGGTCGAGTGGGCGCGTCGGGGCGTCGAGCACGGCGCGGGCGAGATCCTGCTCACGTCGATGGATCGGGACGGGACGCGCGACGGGTTCGAGGTCGAGCTCACCGCAGTCGTGGCCGCCGCGGTGCGCGTGCCGGTCATCGCCTCGGGCGGAGCGGGCGAGGCGGCGCACTTCGCCGACTTGTTCGCGCGTACCGGCGCCGAGGCCGGTCTTGCTGCTTCGATCTTCCACTCCGGAGAGATCGCGGTCGAAGTCCTCAAGGAGGACCTGGCCAGGCGAGGGATCACGGTGCGCCCAAGCGCGGAGGCGAGATGAAGGACGTCGCGTTCGACGAGCGCGGCCTCGTCCCCGCGATCGTGCAGGACGCCGCGACCGGCGCGGTGCTGATGCTCGCCTACATGGACCGCGAAGCGCTGGACGCAACGCTGCGTACGCGCGAGGTGCACTTCCACAGCCGCTCTCGGGGCAGGCTCTGGAAGAAAGGTGAGACCAGCGGCAACGTCATGCATCTGGTCGACCTTGTGCCCGACTGCGACGCCGATGCGCTCCTCATAAAGGTGCATCCCGCTGGACCGGCATGCCACACAGGAGACGCGACGTGTTTTGGTCCGGTGAACGACCGCGACCTCGGACGGTTCTTGTCGGAGCTCGCGGCGCTGCTCCGCGAGCGACGGCGCGACCTCCCGGATGGCTCCTTCTCCACGAAGCTCTTCAAGGGCGGAGCGGACGCGATCGCCGCGAAGCTCGTTGAGGAAGCGAGCGAGACCGCGGCCGCGCTTCGGACGGAGGGTCGGGAACGCGCGCTCAGCGAGCTCACCGACCTTCTCTATGTGATGCTCGTGGCCGCGACGCACCTCGAGCTGACCCCCGACGAGGTGCGCGCGAGCCTCGAGGAGAAGCGGCGCGAGGCGCCAGCCCGGCGAGCGCAGCGGGAAGCTCGCTGAGCGCTTCGATACGAGCGTCGGGTGCCGGTCCTTCCTCGCCGGCCCAGAGGTGTCGATCGATCCAGACCGCGCGGATGCCCGCTGCGTGCGCGCCCGCGACGTCACGCGCGAGCGAGTCCCCCACCATCACCGTCTCGTGCGCGTCTGCGCCGATCCGCTCGAGCGCGAGCTCGAAGATCCGCGGATCGGGCTTCGCGACCCCGACCTCACAGGAGATGACGATCGCCGCGAAGTAGGGCGCCAGCGGGGTGCCCGCGAGCTTCTCGCGCTGGACGTCCGGCGCGCCGTTCGTGACCAGGGCGAGTCGACGGTCTCGGGCGAGCGCACCCAGGATCGGCTCGGCCTCGGCATCCAGGAGCTGTCGCGCGCGCCGCGTCGTCCGGTAGGTCTCGGCGA
The DNA here is from genome assembly GCA_005879975.1 of Chloroflexota bacterium. Taxonomy (GTDB): domain Bacteria; phylum Chloroflexota; class Limnocylindria; order P2-11E; family P2-11E; genus 3-1-20CM-2-70-9. The sequence goes on along the minus strand of VBIL01000038.1, from coordinate 6,191 downwards.
GCTCCGCCGCGAGGCCCTGGTCCGAGATCGCGATGCCCACCGCGGCAAGGGCTTCACTCCACACCGCCACACGGAAGCTCGGCACGAAAGCGCGCAGGGCGCGCAGCTCCGGGGCGTCGCCGCCAAACTCTCCCCACAGGCCCTCGCCCCACCAGATGCCCATCCGATCCGCGTAGTCGAGAGCCGTCGCTCCCTTCCAGAGCTTCTCCGCCACCAGAGGCAGCGCGGCGTACAGGGCGTCAGCATTCGCGCCGGCGCGACTCGAGGCGACCGCGCAGGCGGACCGTACCGCGGCGAAGGTCGCCTCGTCCTCCATGACGAGCGTGTTGTCGAGATCGAAGAGCACCGCTCGAGGTGGCATCAGCTCGGCTACCGGTGTATGGAAGAGGGGCTGAACACGGTATCGAGCGCCGCGATGAAGCGATCGTTCTCCTCGGGCGTACCGATCGACACCCGGAGACACCGCTCGCAGCCGGGCCAATTCGAGACATCACGGATCAGCACGCTCTGCTCGAGGAAGCGCGCATGCACGTCCGCGGGCACACCTTCGCGCAAACGAAAAAGAAGGAAGTTCGCGATGGAGGGAAACGCTTCGATCCCGGCGACGGCTCGCAGCGCCTGGAACACGCGCTGCCGCTCGGATGCGACAAGCGCGAGTCGGCGCTCGACCGAGGCCTCATCGCGAGCGATGCGGACGGCGACGGCCAGCGTCAGCGCGCTCATGTTGTATGGGAGCTGTGCCGCGTTGAAGTACCCGGCGAGCTCGGGGTGCACGGCAAGAACGCCGACCCGCAGCCCGGCGGCCGCACGGACCTTCGAGAACGTCTTCGAGACGACCAGGTTCGGGTTGCGCTCGATCTGTGGGACGAGCGTCGTACCCGCGAAGTCGGCGTACGCCTCGTCGACGAGCACAACGCTATCCGGGTAGGCCTCCGCGACCGCGAGGATCACCTCTTGATCGATCGCGTTGCCGGTCGGATTGTTCGGCGACGTGAAGACGACGACAGCCGGACGGACGCGGTCCATCGCATCGAGCGCCCGATCCTTCCGCAGAACGTATGGCAGGCCGATCATCTCGTCGATCGCCTCGCCGCCGGCTATCACCGAGAGTCGCGCGTGCATCGAATACGTCGGCTGGAACAGAAGCGTCCTGCGCCCGTGGCCACCGAAGACGAGGAAGACGCCGAGGAGCACCTCGTTGCTCCCGTTGCCGAGGATGAGCTCCTCAGGCCGCACGCGCCATCGCTCGGCGAGCACCTTTCGAAGCTCGTCGCCGTGTCCGGGATAACGGTTCAAGAGGAGTCGATCGAGATCGTCCGCCGCGACATAGCGGCTCGCGGGATTGGGCTCCGGCCATTCGTTCGCCTGGATGCGGACCTCGGCGCGGTGTTGCTGCGTGCGATATGGCTGGAGCAGAGCCATCTCGGGACGCGGTCGCGGCGCTCTGCGCGGGCTCACCTGCATAGCCTGACATTAGACTGACGCGCGCTTTGCGCGACGATCGGACGACGCGGATGCTCCTCGCGTGCGGCGTCGTCGGACCGATCCTCTTCGTCGTCGTGGCTTTCGCCATCGGCGCGGTCCGTCCCGGTTACAACGCGTGGCACACCTACGTCAGCATGCTGAGTCTGGGCGAGGGCGGCTGGCTGCAGGCGACCAATTTCCTTGTGGCCGGCGCGCTCCTGATCGCATTCGCGGCCGGGCGTTATCGCCGAGGCGATGGGTGGCCTGCGATCCTCGTCGGCGTCATGGGCGCGGGTCTCGGCCTCCAGGGCGTGTTCGCCGCGGACGCGGGTCTGGGCTACCCGCCGGGTGCTCCCGATGGCGTTCCGTCCACTCAAAGCACGGGAAGCGCTGTGCACTACCTGCTGGGATTCGTAGCTGCCCTCGCGTTCGTCGGGACCGCGGTGTTGATCGCTCGGAGCTTCGGTAAGGATCCTCGCTCCACCGGCTGGGCTCGATACTCGGCCGTGTCAGCGGTGCTCTCCTTTGGACTCTTCGTCGCTGTCGTGATCGCCGGAAGCGACGGCCCGACGCTGCAAGGGCTCGCAGGTGCGATCCAGCGCATCTGGATCCTCGTCGGGTTCACGTGGCTATCGCTTCTGGCGCTCCGATCCCTGCGCGAGCGCGGAGTTTCGCGGATAACGAGCGGTAAATAGGTCCCTCTACGTTCGTATACGGACTCCGCGCCGACTGTCCTGGTTTCGCTCTCATATGTGCGCGCTCGCGTACAACATCCCGCGCGACGACTTCAGCCTCCGTTAACTGATACGCCGGTGCCACGGCGAGACGCACCTATCAGTCCGGCTGTTCCGTATGTTTCTTCGACGCGGGCGCAGGGCGGAGGTGTGGATGAGCGCGGCCGAACTCGTTCGTCTCGTGACCAACGTTCTCTTCTTGTTCGTGTTCGCCGTTGTGCTGCGCACCGCACTCGTCGAGCGGACGCGAGCGAGCTTGGACACGGCCCTCCTCTTCGGAGCGCTCGCGCTGGTGATCGCGCAGAGCCAGATCGCCTCGCTCCTCGGAACGCAGTTGCCTCCAGCGTTTGGGATCGTCGCCGCGCTGATCCTCATGGCGCTCCCTTACCTGCAACTCCGGTTAGTTGACGACTTCGCGGGAGTGCGCCCGCTGGTCATGCGCGCCTGCATCGCGGGCATCGCCGCCACGGTGGTGCTCATTCCACTCGCCGTGTTCGGGCTTGTGGATTTCGTGGCCATCACGCCCGTCGTGATCGCCGCGGCGGTCCTGTACTTCTTCGGATTCGGCACGTACGCCGCGATTGCGTTCATCCGCGAAGCGCGGCGCAGCCGTGGCGTCGCGCGGAAGCGCATGGCGGCGGCGGCGATCGGCTCACTAGCGCTCAGCGTCACGGTGCTGGCTGCCACCACGACCCAGCTTCTCGGTCCCATCGCGACCGCGATCACGATGAGCCTGAGCCTGGGCTCCGCCATCGGTTACTTGGTCGCGTTCGCTCCGCCCGCGTTCCTCCGCAGCGCGTGGCGCGAGCCATCGCTACGTACGTTCCTCGAGAGTGCAGCCGCGATCTCACCCCTGCAAGAACGAGGGAGCATCGTTCGCGAGCTCGAGACGGCGATCGCTCGTGCGAGCGGCGCGAGATCCGCGCACCTCGCGCTCGCGGACGAGGACGCTGATCCGCTCGCAACAGCCGGCGACGACGACGGATCACTCCACAACCTCGCTCTTCGCATTCACTCGAGCCGACGGCGCCAGCTTGCGGCACAGAACGGACATGCGGCTCTCGGCGCTCCGATCGTCGGCCGTGGCCGCCGCATGGGCGTTCTGATCGTGGTCGGGCGGAGAGCACCTCTCTTCGCCTCGGACGATCTCGACCTGGTCCAGCTGCTCGCGGACCAGGCGGCGATCGTCCTCGACGGCGCGCGCCTCTACGCGGATCTCGCGACCGCGAACCGTGGCCTCAGCGAGGCGACTCGAGTGAAGTCTGAGTTCCTCGCGAACATGAGCCACGAGCTCCGAACGCCGCTCAACGCGATCCTCGGTTTCTCGGGGCTGCTGACGGAGCAGATCGGACCCTCGCTTACCGAGCGGCAGCAGCGCTTCCTGGGCAACATCCGCGAGGCCGGCCAACATCTGCTCGAGCTCATCAACGATGTGCTCGATCTCTCGAAGGTCGAGGCTGGCAAGCTGGAGTTACGGCCGGAAGTGGTGACGCTCGACGTCCTCTTGGAACCGGTCTGCGCCGGGACCCGAGGCGCCGCGCAAGCCAAGGACGTGAAGTTCGAGGTGGAGGCTTCGACCGGAGCGAGCCTCTTTGTCGATCAGACGCGGGTCCGTCAGATCCTCTTCAACCTGCTCTCGAACGCGGTCAAGTTCACCCCGAGCGGTGGGACGGTCCGGCTGTCGGCGCGAACGAGCGGCACCGACCTGGAAATCGGTGTCGCCGACTCTGGCGTCGGTATCCCTCGCGACTCCCACGACCGCGTTTTCGGTGTGTTCGAGCGCCTTCACGAAGGACGCGTCGACGCGGCCGGGACCGGGCTTGGTCTCGCGCTGACCAAACGGCTCGTGGAGGAGATGCGCGGCAGGATCTCTTTCGAGAGCGAGGAGGGAAATGGCACGACCTTCCGCGTCGTGCTCCCCGACGTCCATGCCGAAGCCGTCTCCGGCGAGCGAATCCTTGTCGTCGAGGACGAACGCCATGATGCCGACTTGATCGTCGCCGTGGCCGCTTCGTGCGACCTGCGGGCGGAAGTGGTCCGCGGCATCGCCGAGGCGAAGGAGGCGGTTCGGCGCGATCCCCCGATCGGCGTGGTACTCGACATGCGACTCCCTGATGGCCGCGGCGAGGAGCTCCTCGCTCACATCAAGCAGGGCGATCCGCGTGGCGGCGTCCCGGTGATCGTCGTCAGTGTGGAAGCCGAACCGACGGCGACCCTGGCGCTCGGCGCCGACGACTATCTCACCAAGCCGATCGATCGGCTCCGACTCGAGACGTGGCTCAAGAGACTCAAGCCCGGCGCCCGTCGTCCGTCCGCGTCGAAGAGGAGAGAGCTTGCGCATTCTGGTCGTTGAAGACGACGCGATGAACGTCGAGCTGTTCGAGGCCGCGCTCGAAGCCGACCACGACGTATTCGTCGAGCGCGACGGACTTGCTGGCGAAGCGCGCGCACTCGCCGAGCCATTCGACCTCATCCTGCTCGACATTCACCTCCCCAAGCGCACCGGCATCGAGGTGTGCCGGAACTTGCGTGCGCGAGGGCTTGAGATCCCGATCATCGCCTTGAGCGCCTCCGTGCTACCCGACGAGATCGCCCGGACCAAGGAAGCGGGCTTCGTCCACTTCTGGTCAAAGCCCATTTCGCCCAGCGATCTGCGGGCGGCCGTCAATTCAGTGGCCCACCCATCCACCCACCAATCCACGCCGCGCCACCGGCGAGACCAAGCCGGTGGCGCGGTGACCGGATGAGCGTCCCGAGGCTTGTCCCGCCGCGCACGCCGATCGTCCTGGTCGTCGACGACGTACGGGCGAACCGCGAGCTGCTCGAAGGACACCTAGTCGAGCTCGGCTACGACGTGCGGCAGGCGCGGGACGGGTATGAGGCGCTGGACGCGGTGGCCGCTGAGGAGCCCGACCTCGTGCTGCTCGACATCGACATGCCAAAGCTCGACGGGATCGCCGTGTGCGAGCGACTCAAGGCGCATCCGGTACGCCGTCTGATCCCGATCGTCATTCTCACGGCGTCGAGCGACCGCGAGACCCGCCTTCGCGGGATCGCCGCGGGCGCCGACGACTTCCTGAGCAAGCCGTTCGATGCGAAGGAGCTCCTCATTCGCACGAAGGTCCTCCTGAACCAGCGGGCCTTGAACCGGCGCCTCGACGCGACCGAGGGAGTGCTGTTCGCTCTCGCGCGCGCGGTCGAAGCCCGCGACCGCTACACCATCCATCACGCCGAGCGCGTCGGTCGCTACGCGCAGGCGATGGGCGAGGCCTTCGGCCTCCACTCAGAGGACAACGATCTGCTCTACGAAGGCGGGGTCCTGCACGATCTCGGCAAGATCGCCATCGCCGACGCGATCCTCCTCAAGCCCGGGCCGCTGAACGAGCAAGAGTTCGCGAGGATGCGCGAGCACTCCGCCGAGGGCGAACGGATCTGCCTTTCGCTGCGGAGCGTCGCTGACTACCTTCCGATCATTCGCCACCACCACGAGCGCGTCGACGGAACCGGCTACCCGGACCATCTTGGCGGCTCTGCGATACCGCTCGGCGCGCGGATCGTGGCGATCGCGGACGCCTGGGATGCGATGGTCAGCGATCGTCCGTACCGGGCCGGGCTCGGTTGCGACGAGGCACGCAGACGCCTGGACTCGGGTAGCGGCAAACAATGGGACGCCGCCATCGTCGAGATCTTTGCGGGTCTTCTCGACGCTGGTCTGCAAGATCGCGTCACGGACAGGCAGCTCGCGGCCCGAGCATGAAGCGGTCATCGCGACCGCGCGTCATCGAGAAGCTCGCCCGCGCGGATCTCCCCGAGCGCTGGGCCGATCTGCGAATGGCGAAGGAGCCACTCGCCGCGAACGATCTCCAGCGCGCCTTACAGGAGAACGAGCTCGTCCTTCATTACCAGCCGATCGTCGACCTGCGTAGCGGCGAGTGCCGGCGCGTCGAGGCCCTCCTTCGCTGGCGGAGCCGTCGCGGACTGGTCCACCCGACC
>VBIL01000105.1 GCA_005879975.1 Chloroflexota bacterium | reverse complement strand
TCCGGAATGCGAACCGGACCTCGAGCCAGGACGACCCGGCCAACGAGGGTGCTTTTTGACACGGGTGTCGGATGGGCTCGCTCGTACTCCACAAGATCGGGAATGCCCGCGGCCGAGGAAACCAGCCGGAAGGCGTCACCTTCGCGGCGAAAGAGGTAAGCCCAGTCGCCGCGACAGAGCTTGTTGGCATTCTCGACCACGACGTCGAAGACCGACTGGAGGTCGAATGCGGAGCGGCTGATGCTCTTGAGCACGTTCGCGGTCGCCGTCTGCTGTTCGAGCGCTTCCTTCGTCTCGTTGAAGAGCCGCACGTTCTCGATCGCGATCACCGCTTGGTCGGCGAACGCCTCGACGAGCTGGACCTGGCTCGGCGTGAAACCTGTCGGCTCTAGCTTGCGCAGCAGGATCACCCCGATCGGCACGCCCTCGCGCAGCATCGGAGTCGCGAGAGTTCCGCGCTGTCCCGTTACCGCTGCCCGCTCTCGTGTGGTCTGGAAGTCGTCGCCTTCGGCGCCCGCGACGTCGGCGACGTGGATGGTGCGGCGCTCGAGGATGGCGCGCCCGGCGACCGCGCTCCGTTCGACGAGCTGGTTCGGGTTCGAAACCGTCGGCAGCCGATCGCATCGACGACGGGCTGTTGATTGGCGGGAGAGTCCGCTATGACGCCGAGGATCTCAGCGAGCGCAGTCTGCCGCTCGAGCGCCTCCTTCGTCTCGTTGAACAGCCGCACATTCTCGATCGCGATGACCGCTTGGGCGGCGAACGCCTCGACCAGCTGCACCTGGTTCGGAGTGAACGGGATCGGATCCGCTTTGCGCAGCGCGATCGTGCCGATCGCGACGCCCTCTCGAAGCAGTGGCGCGACGAGCAGGGCCCGTTGACCGACCGCGACGAAGCGCTCGCGTGTTTGCGGAAATTCCTCGCCCTCGGATGACAACATGTCGGCGATGTGTATGGTCCGTCGCTCGAGGATTGCGTGGCCGCTGACGGACTCACGGGTAAAGGCAACCGGCCCGGCCGTCCATGGCAGCTCTCCGTGACGCGCGGCGGGAACGAGCTCGTCGCCCCGTGCGAGCCATACGGTGACGTCCGAGGCCCCGCAGAAACGAGCGGCGCTGCCCGCGATCGTGTCGAGAACCGGTTGCAAATCGTTTGGCGACGACGCGATCGAGCGCAAGATCTCGCCAGTCGCGGTCTGGCGCTCGAGGGCTTCCCTCGTCTCGTTGAAGAGCCGAACGTTCTCCATCGCGATGACGGCCTGGTCGGCAAAGGTGCGGACGAGATCGATCTGACGTTCTGTGAATGGCCGGACCTCCGGGCGATGGAGGACGAAGACCCCGAGCACGACCTCGTCACGCATCAGCGGGACTCCCAGGACCGTGCGGAAGCCACCCGCGCGTTGCAGGTCGAGGGCTGTGTATTCGGGATCCGCGAGGACATCGACGATGTGCACGACCTTCCCTTCGAGCGCGGTGCGCCCAACGAGGCTGCCGCGGTTGGGGGCTCGCGCCTCGACCGCGAGGCGCCGGTATTCGTCCGTGATGTTCGGGCCCCACATCGCCGCGGTGCGGAAAAGAGGCCAGTCCTTCCGATAGATCGAGCCGCGTTCGGCGTCGCAGAGCCGCGCGGCCTGTTCGACGAGCGTCTCGAGCACCCGCTGGAGGTCGAACGCGGAATCGCTGATCGTCTTGAGTACCTCGCTGACGGCGGTCTGTTGGTCCAGGGCCGCTTTCGTTTCATCGAAGAGGCGCGTGTTCTCGATCGCGATCGCGGCCTGGTCGGCGAAGGCCCGCACGAGATCGATCTCGTGCGGGGCGAACGGGCGGACCTCTTGTCGGGTCAGCGAGAGCACGCCCACCACCTTGTCGTCACGCATCAGCGGCACGCCCAGGCACGTGCGCATGCCGAACGCCAGGGACTCCTCGCGGTACCTCTCGGTTTCGCCGTCCACGGCTGCGTCGCGAACATGGAAGGGAGCCCTCGCGCGCACCACGTGCTTCACGATGAAAGACATCTCCACGGGCTGGTACTCGCGGGCCCCCTCGCGCCACGCCAGGAGGCCTGGGCTCTTCTGCACACTCGTGCCGGCGGCGAAGCGATAGCGCTCGCCGTCGATGAGGAAGAGGCTGCCGTCGCGGTCCGCGCTGCAGAGCTCAGCGGCGCGTTGGATGACTGTGTCGAAAACGGCCTGGAGGTCGAGAGGGGTCCGACTCATCACCCGCAGCACCTCGGCGAGCGCGGACTCCCGCGCGAGGGACTCCGCGAGGCGGCGGTCGAGATCCCACGGCGCGGGCGTCACCGCGGGCGCGGGGCTATCCGGCTTCGTCGGTACCGCCCGACGACGTGGCCGAAGCAGTCCGCCCAACCGCTACACCCTCCCGATTGGCGGCCATGCTAGTGACCGGCTCGCTATCACGGAAGTGATAATCCCGGGCGTGAGCGTCCACATCGGCCGGGATGTCGACGACGCGCTGGAGAACCTTTCCAGCGTTAAGGACGCGACCCTCCTCGCGGGCGGTACGGACCTCCTCGTTGAGATCAACTTCGGACGCGCGAGACCGACCCACGTCATCGTGATCGACCGGCTGGATGAGCTGAAGGCGCTGGATCGTAACGGCCACATCCGGATGGGTGCGCTCGTGACCTACACGCGCATGCTCGCGGACGACCCGGGCTCCGCCGCTCTTCGCGAGGCTGCGCGGACCGTCGGCTCGCCGCAGATCCGCAACGCCGGGACCCTGGGCGGCAACCTGGGGACAGCGTCACCCGCCGGAGACACGCTTCCCGTCCTCGCGGCGCTGGACGCGACGGTCGTGCTGCGGTCGCGTGCCGGAGAGCGCCGCGTGAAGTTCGCCGACTACATGACCGGGCCGAAGAAGAGCGTGCGGCGTCCCGACGAGATCGTGGTCGCGGCGGAGTGGGACGACGCCGGCCCGGCGCAGACCTTCATGAAGGTGGGGACGCGCAACGCGATGGTGATCGCCGTCGCCGGGCTTGCGCTCGTTGTCGACCGTGCGCGGCGCCGGGTCGGTGTCGGCCTGGGGTCATGCGGCCCGACGATCCTTCGCGCGCCGGACGCCGAGAAGTTCGCGGCCGGCCTATTCGACGAGGCCGGGTGGGACCGGCGCATGCGGCCGACCGAGGTGGCGCGAACCGAGTTTGGCCGCCTCGCCGCGGCCGCGGCACGACCGATCGATGACGTTCGGGGCACGGCCGCGTACCGGAGACACGTGCTCGCGGTGATGGCATCTCGTGCGCTGGCGCGCGTCGCGACGATCGCATGAAGCTCACCGTCAATGGAGACGAGCGAGAGGTCGAAACGGCCGACCACGAGAGCCTGCTAACAGTTCTGCGCGAGCGGCTCGGGCTACCCGGGAGCAAGAACGCCTGCGAGCAGGGCGAATGCGGCTCGTGCTCCGTGCTGTTGGATGGCGCTCTGGTGTGTGCGTGCCTCGTGCTCGGCGCGGCAGCGGCTGGGCGCGAGGTCCGCACGGTCGAGTCGCTCGCGGATGGCGACCGACTCCACCCGGTGCAGCGCGCGTTCGTCGATATGGGTGCGGTGCAGTGCGGGTTCTGCACTCCCGGCCTCATCGTCTCTACGTATGCCCTGCTGAAAGAGAACCCCGAGCCCAGCGATCAGGAAGTGCGCGAAGCGCTCTCCGGGAACATCTGCCGTTGCACCGGCTACGGAAAGATCCTTGAGGCGGTGCAGCGGGCCTCTGCCGGAATGTACGGGCGATGACAGTCGCACCGGTCCGGGCGAGGATCCGCGGCGGGGTCGGCGAGTCGGTCGAGCGGCCGGATGCCGTCCCCAAGGTGAAGGGCGAGTTCCTCTACGGCAGCGATCTCAACCGGGAGGGGATGCTTTTTGGCGCGACCGTTCGAAGCCCGCACCCGCACGCCCGCATCCTCGATATCGACATTTCAGGAGCGAAACGGTTGAGCGGCGTGCGCGCGGTGATCACGTCGCCGGAGCTGCCCACGCGCGAGCTCTTCGGTCTCATGAAGCTCGACCAACCGGTGCTGGCGACGGGTCGGGTTCGGTATGCCGGCGAGCCCGTTGCGATCGTCGCCGCGGAGAGTGCCGAGGAAGCGCGTCTCGCTGTTCGCGCCATCGTGGTCCGATACGACGTCCTGCCGCCGATCACCGATCCGGTCGCCGCGCTGCAGCCGGACGCCCTGAAACTGCACAGCAAAGGGAACGTCATCGAAGACGTCGTCGTCGTGCATGGCGATCCAATGGCGCACGCGGAGGTTGTGATCCAAGGCGAATACGAGCTTGCGATGCAGGACCAAGCCGCTTTGGGCCCGGAGGCCGGACTCGCCATCCCGCGCCGCGACGGCGGCGTCGAGCTGCACGTTGCCACGCAGTGGTTGCACGAGGACCTGCGCCAGATCGCGCCGTGCCTTGGCCTGCCCGAGTCGAAGGTGCGCCTTGTGCTCGCCGGCGTGGGCGGCGCGTTCGGAGCGCGTGAAGACGTGACGCTCCAGATCCACGCGTGCCTCCTCGCGCTCGCGACCAAGCGGCCGGTCCGGATGACCTACGGCCGCGAGGAATCCTTCTACGGCCACGTCCATCGGCATCCCGCGAAGCTCTGGTACGCGCACGGGGCGACGAGGACCGGCGAGCTCGCCTTCGTGCGCGCGACCATCGTTCTGGACGGCGGCGCGTACTCGTCGTCAAGTCCCGCGGTCGTTGCGAACGCGGCGTGCTTCGGCGCAGGCCCGTACCGCGTACCCAATGCGCGCATCCACGCCGTCGGCGCCTACACCAATAACCCTCCGACGGGCGCGATGCGCGGCTTCGGTGCGGTGCAGTCGTGCTTCGCGTACGAGGCCCAGATGGACAAGCTCGCGGCGAAGCTTGGCATGGATCCGGTCGTACTTCGAGAGAAGAACGCTCTGCGCAACGGCGACCGGATCGTGACGAACCAGCCGGTCGAAGGCAGCGCACCGGTCGCCGAGATCGTGCGCCGCTGCGCGGACCTCCCGCTGCCGGAGACGGAGATCGCGAACGATCCGATCGGCCTGCCCGGCGGTGCCGGTAATCTCACGTTCGGCGAGGGCGTCCGCCGGGGCGTCGGTCTCGCCGCCGGCATGAAGAACGTCTGCTATTCGCACGGCTTCGACGACTTTTCGATGGCCCGCGTGCGCCTGGGGCGCGATGAGCGAGGTCCGTTCGCTCGGGTCCATACCGCCGCCGCTGAGGTGGGTCAGGGAATCGTCACTGTCTGCGTGCAGATCGCGCGCAGCGAGCTGGGTGTCGAGCGCGTGGAGATCGATCCTCCGGACACGACCATTGGCTCGGCGGGATCATCATCGGCGTC
>VBIL01000104.1 GCA_005879975.1 Chloroflexota bacterium | reverse complement strand
CGCGTTCGTCAGCGCCGACGGTGTAGAGCAGCTGCCCCTCCTCGCGAAGAGCGAAGTCGCCCGCCGGCTCATAGCAAAGCTGGCAGAGCGCCTCGCGCGGTGAGCGCCGACGAGCTCGGTCCGCTCGAGCAACGGCTCGCGTCCTTCGACAAGCCCATCCGCGATTGGCACGCGGCGCGCGAGCGCGCCTTCGCGGCGAAGTTCGGTCCCAAGCAGGGAAAGCTCACGACGCTGATGGGGCGGCTGCCGACCGCGGCGGCGGCGGCCGCCGGCGTCGGGCCCGGCCCACGCGAGCAAGTCTTCCTGCTCCTCGACGAGATCTGCGATCTCTACGCGCGCTCCGATGCGTCCCGGTGCGCGATCATCCGGGGACTGGTGCACCAGCACGAAGCTCATCGCCTGCTCGGCGAGTACATCGGGAACGCCGCGCGGATGCTCGAGAGCGGCGGACGGAGCGTCTGGCTCGAGCGTGGGATCGCTGCGGTGTCGATCGACGACCAGCGCCTCGACTACCGCGACTGGCTGCTGAGTCTCGGCGACGTATACCTCGCGGGCATCAAGGCGAAGCTCGATCCGGCGCCTGCGCTACGGCGGATCGCGGAGCGGTCAAATCCCGAACGGCACAGCGCCGCCCCCACGCCCACACGTGAGGCACTCGAGGGTTTCGAGCAGAGCGCGTATTTCGGCACCACGATCCTTCCGCACCTCAAGTAGATGCCGCGCGAGACCGTGGCCGTCGTGCTCATCCTCGGTGTTGGCATGGGGCTGCTCTGGAGTGGATGTTCCGTTTTCGTCTGGTCATTCCTTCCGCAGATCTTTCCGCCCTGGGGCATCCCAACGAGCGCGCCGGCACAGGTGCTCACGACGGTCGTTCTCGCTCCGCTCTATCTCACCGCCGTGATCGGCGAGCGGCTCAGGATCGACGTCTACCTCATCGCCGCCATCGTGAGCGCCGTTCTCGGGATCGCGCCGGCTGCGGCCCTGCTCGTGTTCGCCCGTGCTCGGGGTGCTTAGCGCGGGTCCAGCGACCAGGCCACGAGCGCGAAGAGACTCGGCTGGAAGCCGTAGTACCCGAACGCGAGATCGCCAAGCCCAGCGATCAGCCGCACCTGCGTGGATGTGCCGCCGGCCGGCGGCTTCGTGAGCCACAGCTCGAGCGCACCGTACTCATCCCGCCCCGGAGGGCTCGGGCGGCGCACCAACACCAGCGTGAGCGCTGCGTCGCCTGACGGTCGGAGGCCCTCGACGATTCCTGCGAACGGGAGCTGCCGTCCCGGGCCCCGCAGATCGTTCGACAAGACGCCGTAGCGCGCGCCCGCGCCCGTGCCAGCAACGTACGCGCCGCCGTTCCCGTCCCCGACGGGTGCCTCGACCCACGTGAGGCCGAGCGTTCCGCCCGGTCCCGGCACCCATGCCGGCGCAAGTCCGACGTGGTCGCCATCGGTGATGACGCGAACTGTCCCATCAGGTGAGCGGATCACGAGCTGCTTGCCGAGCCAGGTCTGGCGATCTCCCCCGCGGACGAACGCGAGCCGGCCGTCCGGCGACCACCGAAGCCAGCCGCGCGCCACAAGCGTCTTGCCGAGATCGATGACCTTGCCGTCCGTGGTGTCGACCAGGAGCAATCGGTCGCCGTCGGCCATGGCGGAATTGCTGATGATCGGCTGCTCCCAGACCGTGAGCCAGCGTCCGTCATCCGACCATGCGAAAGAGAAGAGGAACGCGTTGGGCTCCTTTGGTTCGTAGAGGCGCCGTGGCGTCCCGTCCGCGTCGATGATCCAGAGCGCGTTGTGCGCACGAGCATCGAAACTCGTCCCCGGCTTCGAGCGCAGCACGGCGACCCGCCGACCTTCCGGCGACAGCGCGATCTGACCCGCGCCCCAGTCGCCGGGAAGGAGGAGACGAGCGGTGGTCTCGTTCGGGAGGCGCACCCAGACCGGACGAGAGTCCTGCGCGACGAAGGAGAGGCAGGCACCACTCACGGTCATCGTCTGAAAGCGACCGGGTCCGCAGTCGACGGTCTCGACCGTGCCGTCCCAGCGGAGAAGGACGAGTCCTCCCTCGAGACCCTCGGCGTACGCGCCGTCGCGCGTCACGAGTCCGAGGCGCGCGTGACGCGTCACGCGCCGGAGGTCGCCGGTCGCCCCGTCATAGCGATAGATCCAGTCGTCCGCGCCGGTGACAAAGAGGACGCCCGCCTCGGGCGCGACGCCCGTGGAGACCGGCGGCGCTCCCCGCGGCGGTGTTGGAGAAGGGGCGGCGCTTGCCGGAGGTGTCGGCGTGCTGGATGGTGGCTCGATTCCTACGGGCCGGGTACCCTGCTGGCCACCGCAGGCGCTGGCGACGAGCAGAGCCGCGAGCGCGATCCGCATTCCGCAATCCTCGATGCACCTGACGTCGTCCGCATCAGCGTTATCGGGTCGTAACTCGTACGCTGCGGCGCGTGGCGGTGGACTGGGTGACGTTCGACTGCTATGGCACGCTCATCGACTGGGAGCGCGGAATCACCGACGCACTGCTGCCGCTCCTTCCGCCTGGCACCGACCGGCAGGCGCTCGCCGAGTGGTACATCGCGATGGAAGCTGAGTTCGAGGCCGAGGGCTACCACCTCTATCGGCATGTGCTCGATCGCGTCGGCCGGCGGGTCCTCGAGTCGCTCGACGTCCCGATACGCGAAGATCAGCCTTCACCGCTGCCTCCGTCTCTCGCCGATTGGCGGCCGTTCGCGGAGGTCCCAGCTGCCCTAGGTCTACTTCGCGAGCGCGGGCGGAAGCTCGCGATCCTGTCGAACGTTGACCGCGATCTGCTCGAGAGTTCGATTGCATCCCTCGGCGTCCGGCCAGACCTCGCCATAACGGCGCAAGACTGCGGCAGCTACAAGCCCGTAGCTGGCCACTGGCGTCAATTCCTCCAGCGGTCCGGTACGACCAAGGACCGCACGGTCCACGTAGGCGCGAGCCAGTACCACGACATGCGCCCCGCGGCCGCGCTCGGATTCCGCACCGTCTTCGTCGATCGCCACGGCGAGGCCCTCGAGACGTCGCCGACGCGTGTCATCAGCGACCTGCGGACGCTTCCCGATCT
>VBIL01000103.1 GCA_005879975.1 Chloroflexota bacterium | reverse complement strand
TTGAGCAGGCGCTGGAGTCCGATCCAGCGCCGCTCAGGGCGCCCCCCGACTGGATCAACACCGAGCTCGCGGTCGTGAACGGCAAGACCGTGCTGCATGCCGGCACGGGCCGGCTCGACGGGAGCTGGCACCGCCAAGACAGCGACGAGTTTCTGCTCGTGTTCCGCGGCGAGCTGACCGTCGAGTTCGACGAGGGGCCGCTGTCGGCAGGCCCAGGCGAGGCCATCCTCATCGGCGCCGGCGAGCATCATCGCGCCGCCGTTGCTGATGGCTGTCTCCTCTTGTCTGTCGAAGCAGCGGGGATGAAGCGACTCGAGACCTGAGTCGCGGTCATACTCTTGCCAGAAGCGGGAGGGTGACGATGCGTAATCTGCGGCTGACGAGCGCAGCGGTCCTGGCACTCGCGGTCGTGATCGCGGCCTGTGCACCGGCAGGACCGGCCGCGCAGTCGCCGAGCACCGGTCAACCCAAGCGCGGCGGCACGCTGATCCTCGCACGCTCGGGTGAGGTCACGAACCTCGACCCGCACAAGGTGCCGGCGTTCACCTCGGCGCGTGTCTTCGAGCTCGTCTACAGCTATCTCATGCGTCTGGACGAGAACCTTGGAGTGCAGCCCGATCTTGCCGCTTCCATGCCGACGACATCCGCGGATGGCAAGACCGTCACTGTCAAGATCCGAACCGGCGTGAAGTTCCACAACGGCGACCCGCTCACCAGTGCCGACGTGAAGTACACCTTCGATCGGATCATCGATCCGAAGACCGCCGCCGTCGCACGGTCGTTCTTCGGGGACGTCAACTCCATTACGGCGCCGGACGACTCGACGGTCGTGTTCGATCTGAAGACACCGAACGCCGCCCTTATCGCCTACATGGCTCATCCCAACACCGGCATCGTCTCGAAAAAGATCGGGGAAGCGAACGCGGACCTGTCGAAGAAGGAGACGGCGATCGGCAGCGGACCGTTCAAGCTCGCCGAGTGGGTGCCCGACAACTTCATGCGGTTCGAGGCGAACAAGAGCTACTACGTCGAAGGGCAGCCGTACCTCGACGGGATCCGAATCAACGTCGTTCCTGACGAGTCCGGGCTCGCGGCGGCCCTCCGCACGAAGGCCGCGGACATGGCGATCGTGTACGACCCGAAGGTCGCGCGCACGCTCCGCAGCGAGACCGCGATCACGCTCGATTCGAAGCCAAGCCTTAGCTACAACCTGCTCTTCCTGAACACCAAGCGGAAGCCCTTCGACAACGCCAAGGTCCGGCAGGCGATCGCGTATGCGATCGATCGCAAGGCGATCATCGATGCGGTCGCCTTCGGTGAGGGCGAGATAACAGGTCCGATCGCCCCGGCCCTAACGAACTACGCCCTGCCGACGTCCCAGTACCCGCTCTACACGCGCGACGTCGCGAAGGCCAAGCAGCTGCTGCAAGAAGCGAATGTCGGACCGGTGCAGTTCACGATCCTGACCGCCACGACGGAACCTGCATATGGCAAGGACGAGGCGCAGCTCGTTCAGGCCCAGCTCGCCGAGGCTGGGATCACGGTGAAAATCGAGACGACGGAGCTGACCCAGTACGTCGATCGCTGGCTGAAGGCGGACTTCGACATGGCGACCGGACTGAACGGTGGCGGTCCGGACCCGGACTTCTACGTCTTCCGCTACTTCACCGACGATGGCAACCTGAACTTCGTCACGAGCTACAAGAACCCCACATCGAGCGATGCCATCAAGGCCGCGCGCGCGACCACCGACGTCGCCAAGCGCAAGGACCTGTACACGACCGCGCAGAAGGAGCTGGTGAACGGGGTGCCGTTCATCTGGCTCTTCGTCGGGCGGGACTATATGGCCACGCTCCCGACGACGAAGGGATTCACGCACCTTCCGACCGGCTCGATCATCTACCTGCGGCAGACCTGGCTGGATAAATAAGGACAGATCACTTCGTGATCTTCCATACGTGCAGGGTCAGAAGCTGACCCTGCTGTAAAGGAGTAGCGCCCCGCGCGCTATCTCGCCAAGCGCCTCGCCGGCGCGATCCCGACATTGCTCGGGGTCTCGCTACTCACGTTCCTCTTTATCCGCCTCATTCCTGGCGACGCCATCGCGGCACGGCTCGGCACATCCACCGCGCTCACGCCCGACCAGCTCGCGAGCCTCCGCTCGTACTTCGGACTTGACCAGCCGCTGCCGCTTCAATACTGGAACTGGCTCACATCGCTGCTGCGGGGCGACGCCGGCTATTCCATTCGGACCGGCCGGCCGGTCTTCCTCGAGATCGCGCAGCGACTGCCTGCCACGCTCGAGCTCGCGCTCGCGGCGACGGCTATCGCACTAGCCGTCGGCCTGCCGCTCGGCCTGCTGTCGGCGCTGCGCCCCCGGTCCCGCCTGGATGTCGCCGCGCGCATCGGCGGTCTCGTCGGACTGTCGCTCCCGAACTTCTGGCTGGGCACGCTGATCATCGTGCTGTTCTCGCTGTACCTCCGATGGCTGCCCAATACCGGCGGCTACGTCGATCTGCTCCAGGATCCACTCGGCAACCTGCGGCTGCTCCTCTTCCCAGCGGTCACGCTCGGCTTCGCGCTGGCGGCGGCGACGATGCGCATGACCAGATCGGCGATGCTCGATGTGCTCGGGGCCGATTACGTCCGCACCGCGACCGCGAAGGGCCTCGCGCCGCGAGTCGTCGTGCGGCGTCACGTGCTCAAGAACGGGCTCATCGTCGTGATCACGCTGCTCGGCATCCAGGTCGGTCAGCTCCTTGGTGGCGCGGTCGTCGTCGAGGAGATCTTCTCGGTGCCCGGCGTCGGACGGCTTCTGCTGAACGCGATCGTCCAGCGCGATTACGCGCTCGTGCAGGGGGCGGTCCTCGTGATCGCGATCCTCTTCGTGGCACTCAACATCATCGTGGACCTGCTGTATGGCTACCTGGATCCCCGAATCCGCCTCGCCTAGCGCACCCGCCATCCGGGCGGGCTTCGGTCTCTCTGATCTCGCAGCCGCGATCATCCGTGAGCCGGCGGCGCTCGTCGGCCTGCTCATGGTCGCAAGCTACGCGCTCGTCGCGGTTACCGTCGGCTTCCTGCCGCTCCGCGATCCTCTCGAGATCTCCGCGCAGCGTCTCGCGGCTCCGACGGGAGAGCATCTCCTTGGGACCGATGCGCTGGGCCGTGATCTCCTGAGCCGGATCCTCTTCGGAGCGCGGCTTTCGATGCGCGTGAGCCTCCTCTCGGTCGCGGCCGCAACGTTCGCAGGCGGAGCGCTCGGCCTCGTCTCGGGGTATCTCGGAGGCTGGGCCGATCTCGCGATCGGTCGCGTGATGGACATCTTCTTCGCTTTTCCTGCGATCCTGCTGGCGCTCGGCATCGTTGCCGCCCTTGGCCCGGACCCGAACAACGTGATCATCGCGATCGCCGTCGTGTACACGCCGATCCTCGCACGCGTCGTGCGCGGCCCCGTGCTCGCGCTCAAAGCACGCGGCTTCGTTGAGGCGGCGCGTGCTGTCGGCGCCCGGCCCGCGCGCATCGTCCTTCGACACATACTGCCGAACCTTCTCTCGACGCTGATCGTCCAGGTGAGCCTCGCGCTCTCGTGGGCGGTTCTTACGGAAGGCGCGCTGTCGTTTCTTGGCTTATCGGCACAGCCGCCGGCGCCGTCGTGGGGAGTCATGCTCAACGAAGGCCGGCAATACCTCGAGTTCGCGACGCATCTCGCCCTGTTCCCCGGGCTCGCGATCATGATCGCTGTCCTCGGCTTCAATCTGCTCGGAGACGGGCTGCGTGACGCGCTCGATCCGCAGCGGCGATGAGGATCGTCTCCGCGACGAGAGCACACGTCCCGGCCATCGCTGCCCTGATGGCGGCGTCGCCTTTGCTGCGGCGCTACGAGGTCACGGCGCGCGGCGCTCGAGCGAGCCTCTCGGAGGCGCTGCGGGCGGATGATGTCGTGCTCGTCGCGCTCGATGGCCACGCGGTGGTCGGCCTCGCGTGGTCGATCACGACCCGCGCGCTGGATCGCGCGGCATACCTCCGACTGCTCCTGGTCGGTGAGGGCCTCCAGTCACGTGGGATCGGGGCGGCGCTCCTGGCGGAGACCGAACGCGCCGCTCGAACAGCCGGTTGTCGACACGCGGTCTTGCTCGTGACGGCGACGAACCGCCGCGCTCGCGCCTTCTACGCGGGCCACGGTTACCGCCTTGTCGCGCACCTGCCCGGTTTCGTCCGGCCGGGGATCGCCGAGTCTCTCTATATGAAGAGCTGGCCCGCACCGCGCAGGCGCCCTAAGTGAACGAAAAGTCGCCTCGGGTCCTCGCCTTGCAAGCCCCATCTGGGGTGCCCACGCTCGCCGAGCAAGCCCAGCTGATCGGCCAACTCGCGGACAGGCGCTGGGATCTTCTGGCCGAGGACGACGATCCCGGCGCGCGCGCCCGCGCCCGCCAGCTGCGCGAGCACGTCCGCACGTACGTCCTCCCGCGCGTCGCCGCGGTCGAGCTCCCATTGATCGTCGTGCTCCTCGGCCCCACCGGCGCCGGCAAGTCGACGCTCATGAACACCCTCGCGCGAGCGCCGGTGAGCCTCACCGGCGTGCTGCGGCCGACGACGACCGCCGCGCGCCCTGGCCTCGCGATCGTCGACGCTCCCGACCTCGACTCCATCGAACGTGCGAATCGGGTCGTCGCCGATGCGCTGGTCGAGGCGGCGGACCTTGGGATCTTCGTGACGACCGCGACGCGGTACGCGGACAAAGTGCCCTTCGATGTCCTTCAGCGCATCGCCGAGCGCGGCCTTCCCCTCCTGATCGTCGTGAACCGCCTGCCGGGAGACGATGCCGAACGAGACGTCGTCCTCCGCGATGTCCGGCGCGTTCTCGCCGGAACGGCGCTGCGCGGCCTCGATGATTCGCGTATCGAGATCATCGGCATCGACGAAGGGAGTCTGGCCCAGTCCGGCGAGAGCTTCACGCCGGATGCCGCCACACGAGTCCTCGCGCGGGTCGATGAGCTCGCGGCCGACCGCGAGCGTCGCGTGGCCCTCGCCAAACGCGCCCTCGCCGGGGCGCTCGCCGGACTCGATCCGTTGATCGGCAGCGTCGCGCTCGATGTCGAGCGCGAGGCCGCGGAGGCCGAGGCGGTGCGAGGGATCGCCCATAAGGCCTACGACGCCGAGCTGGAGGCGCTCCTCGAAGAGCTGCGAGGGGGCACGTTCCTCCGCGCCGAGGTGCTTCGGCACTGGGAGTCCTACGTCAAGGCAGACCAGATCACCCGGTTCTTCTCACGAGGGCTCGGTCGGCTGCGCGGGACGATCGTCACCGCCATCCGCGGAATGCCGGAGGCGCCGGTCGGCGTGATGGAGCGCGAGGTCTCGAGCGATGTGATCGCGGCGACGGTATCCCGCGCGGCCGAGGCGGCGCGACGGGTGGCCAGCGAATGGTCGAGCCGGCCGCGCTCCGCGGTCCGGCTCGCGCGCGATCCTTCCCTCTGGTCGGCGTCACCTGATCTCGCGGCGCGCCTCGAGCCCCGCCTAAAAGACTGGGTCGCGAGCATCGCGACGGAAGTGCAGGCACGCGGGGCGGGCAAACGCGATCTCGCGTTCGGCGTTTCGCTGGGCGTCAACGCCCTCGCGGTCGCCGCCATGGTCGGGGTGTTCGCGCACACGGCCGGTGTCACCGGGACCGAGATCGGAATTGTCGCGGCGACTGGCTTCCTCAACCAAAAGCTCATGCAAGCGATCTTTGGTGAAGCGGCGATGCGCGAGATGATCGCCGGCGCGCGCGAGCGATTGGAGGCGCTCCTCGGCGATGAGCTCGATCGCGAGCGACGCCGGTACGACGCGCTCGTCGCGGACCCGGCGGACTTGAGCGATCTGGCGATCGGTCTGCGCGGCGTGCACGTGCCGCTCGAGCAATGACACTCGCGATCTGCCTGGCGGCGCTCGCCGATGCGGCCGATGCCGCCACATCCCTTGGCATCGACGCGACGCGGGCGCGAGGCGTGCTTGAAGGCGCCCACGCGCGACTCGGCTTCGAAGGCTCCGCGTACGTCCTCGCGCTCGTGGGCGGCACCGGCGTCGGCAAGTCGAGCTTGCTCAACGCGCTGGCGGGCGGTGTCATTAGTCCGGCGAGTGCACGCCGTCCCACGACGGACGAGCCGGTGGCATGGGTCGCGTCGAGCGCGAGGCGCGAGACTGCCCCGCTGCTGGAATGGCTCGGTGTGCGCGAGGTACGCGATCACGACACCGGCAGCTTCGGCGATGTGGCCATCCTCGATCTTCCGGACGTCGACTCGACGACGCCGGAACATCGCGCGCGCGTCGACGAGCTCCTGCCACGAGTCGATGCCGTCGTCTGGGTCGCGGATCCGGAGAAATACCGCGATGCCATTCTCCACGACGATTACCTGAGGAGATGGGCGCCGCGCCTTGCCCGGCAGCTCATCGTGGTGAACAAGGCGGACCGAATGCCGGGCGATGTGGAACGGGTGCGCGAACATCTCGCCTCGAGTCTCCGCGCCGCGGGCCTCAACGGGATATCCGTCGCGATCACGAGCGCCGCGCGCGACGGCCAGGTCCGCGAGCTGCGCGATTGGATCTCTGAAGGCGTCGAGGCCAAGCGCATGATCAGCGCGCGGATCGTCGCGGAGCTGCGTGAGGCGGCAGCCGAGCTCGCCGGCCGCGCGGGCGTCGTGGCGGGTGCGCCGATCCTCGTCTCCGCGGAACGGCGGACACGTGCCCTGGCGGACGTGACCCGCGAGGCCGCTGCGGTCATCGACCTGCGCGGTCTCGAACGGCAGGCGGTCGCCGCGACACGGCTCGCGGCCCGTCCTCGCGGCGCAGGACCGTTCGGTCATCTCACCGCTCTGATCTATCGGGCGAGCGGACGCGATCGAGTGGCCGCGGACCCGGAGGGATACCTGCGCCGCTGGCGCGAGCGCGGAACACTCGCGCGGCCCGCCGAACCGGTTCGCGCGCTCATCGCTGAGCTGATCGCGACCGTGCCGGCGGAGACCCGCGGCGCCCTGGCATCGCTCATCAACGTCGAAGCGCTGCGCGGGCGTCTCGCCTCAGCGATCGACGCGGCCGTCTCGGCGCGGACCACGGACGTGCGCGCGCCGACGAGCTTCGTGTGGAGCGTCATCGGCCTGCTGCAGTACGCAGTGACCGCCGGTCTGCTCTTCGTCGGGCTCTGGATCGCGGCGGTCTTTCTGTTGCACGCGCCCTTCACGAGCGTCGACGTTCCCGTGCTCGGGCCGATCCCCACGCCGCTCGTCGCGCTCGCGACGCTCCTCCTCGCGGGTTACGTCCTCGCGCGGATGCTTGGCGCGCACGCCGGTCTGCTGGGGCGGCGCTGGGCGCGCCGTCTGCGGAACGACCTCACACGCGAGCTCGAGATGCGCCTCGGTGACGCCTTGTTCGCACCGCTCGCCGCGATCGACACATCGCGAGCCCGGATCGCCGCGGCGCGCGCGACGATCGAAATGGAGTGCGGCGTTCCGACTGAGCTCGATCGTCCTGCCACTCTCCGCTAGAGCAACCAAGCCAGGACCACACGAGCACACAACGCCTTCATTTTCAGTCGCCCCATCGGTGTCTGCGGTGTCTCAGTACGTAGGTGATTTACCCCGGGTTTATGCCGCCTGCGATTTCCGCTCGTAGTTTCGACAGCGGGACGGCCATGAGCGCGCATCGCAACTCGACTCGACCCACCCTCCCCCCACCTGCGTGCGGCGGGCTCCGGTTCTAGAGACCGGAGTCCGTCGCCCATCAATCCACCAAACATTTCCTGAGGCGCCGCCGCTCATAGTGGGCAGGCAAGCCTATCGACGCATGACGAATCCAAGCCTCTCGTGGATTTCACGCGTGGCCTTCGAGAAGTTGAGCGTGTAGAAGTGCAGCCCGGGCACGCCCGCTTCGAGCAGCTGGCGGCACAGCTCGGTGGCCACGTCGATACCGCGCTTGCGGATCTCGGCGCGGTCGTCGCCGCCCGCCTCGATCCGTCGAACGATGTCGTCGGGGACGGCATAGCCGGAAAGCTGGGCCATCCGTTGGACCGAGACGAGTGACGTGATGGGCATGATGCCCGCGATGATCGGCTTGGTGATCCCGAGCGCGGCCATTTCGTCACGGAGGCGCTCGTACTCCTCGACCTTAAAGAAGAACTGGGTGATGGCGAAGTCGGCCATCCGCATTTTGAACGCGAGGTGCTCGCGGTCCGATTTCAGATCCGGAGAGCGCGGGTGGCCGGCCGGATGAGCGGCCACGCCGATCGACTCGAAGCCAAGACGTCGTCCCAGCTCGACCAGCTCCCAGGCGTACTCGAGCTCCTTGTAGGACTCCTCGGCAGGAAGCGGATCTCCGCCAAGCGCGAGCAGATTCTCTAGCCCCGCGGCGCGGAAGCCGCCGATGATTTCGCCAAGCTCAAAGCGCGGATGGGCCACGCAGGTCAGGTGGGGCATCGGCGTGAGATCCGTGGTTCTCAGCAGATCGATCACGACGCGCGTCGTCCGTTCGCGCGATATCCGTCCACCCCGATAGGTGACCGAAACGAACGACGGTTTGAGCGGCTGGAGGTCGGCGATCGTCCGCGTAAGCAGCGCCTGTTCCTCGTTGTCTTTCGGTGGAAAGAACTCGAACGAGACGGTCCGCCCGGCCGCAAGGAGCTCGGCGATCCGGGCCATTTCCGCGAGTTTACTGAGGGTACGGGCACGGGCTGTTTCGGTGAGGCCTCACAGCATGTTGCTGATTACGGTTCGGTCATGAGCCACGCCCAATACGGAGCAGACTGG
>VBIL01000102.1 GCA_005879975.1 Chloroflexota bacterium | reverse complement strand
CGAAGCGCGCCGGTCCGTACAAGCTCGTCCTTTCCAGCCCGCTCCCGCGCGCGAAGGAAACCGCGCAGCTCATCGCCGGCCGTCTCGACGCGACCGATCCCGGCCTCCTGCCGGAGATGGGCGGCGTGATCGGCGACCGCATCTTCGGCGAGATGCGCGCGCTCGCGGACTGGGCCGAGGTGTTGCGCGAGCGCGAGGACGCGCGGCAGTTCGCCGCGGAACAGCTGGCAACATGGACACGCCTGGCGTCGCGCATCGGCGAGAAGGAGCGTGCGCTCGTGGTCTCGCACGGCGGGATCATCGAGCTGCCGGCGATCACCCTCGCCGAACGGCTTCGTGCTCGACTCGACGGCGCGTCCTTCGGCTACGGCGAGGGCGTACTTGTCACGTACGCGAAGGGCGCGCCGACGAAGATCGAAGCGGTGCGGGTGTAGCGACTATTCGACCGAGATCGATTCGCGGCGCTTGGTGCCCTTCGTGCCGCCGTTTTCTTGCTTTTCGATCCAGTGGTCGAGCACCGAGCGCATCGCAAGGAGGTTGTGCTTCCACGCGGCGCGCATGTGCTTGCGGGTCTCGTGCGGGAAGAGCTCGTCCAGGAGCGCGCGACCACGCCAGTTGTCGCGTTCCTCCTGCATCTCGCGGAGGCGGTCCTCAAGCTCTTTGATTCGCGTTTCGAGCTCGGTGGGTGTGGCCATGGTCATCTCCCCCTAATCGCGAGCGGGCGCCGCGAAGTCGACGCGGAGCGTGTTTCCCTCGAACTTTGCGCCTTTCGCGGGCGCTTCCACAAGGGCGCGCGGCAGCACTAGGTTGCGCCGCCACGAACCCACCTGCAGCACGAGCTCGTCGCCGTTCCGCAGAAGGCTCACCTGCTCCTTCGAGGTGAACGGCAGGTCGAGGGTGAGCACGTAACCGCCGTTTTCACGCCGAACGCGGTATGGGCGGCCGCGGTAGAAGAAGCGCGCCGGGTCATCGTCCACAAAGAGCGCGCGGCCGAGCTTTTGGAGCATCTCGACCCCGACGACCTCGCGGTCGAAGAACGGCACGCTCCGCACCGGCACCGGGGCGAAGGACTCCTCGACCAGGGGCTGGTAGCGGCGCTGCGCCTCGTGCCAGGCCTCGAAGTACGTGCCCGCGCCCTCCGGCAGCACGCGGTTCGAGACGACCAGGTCGGTCGGATAGCCGAAGAGGTGGAAGTAGGTGAAGGAGCGCTGCGCCTCCTTGATGACCATCTTCTCGAGGTTCAGGACGAGGCGCACCGAGCTGATCGTCTCGTCGGCGAGGAGCCGCTGCATGTGGTCCAGGCGATGGAAGAGCTCCTCGCCCGCCGCGAAGACGGCGTCGTCCGGGACCGGGACGCCCATGACGCGCCGCAGGACCGGCCCGGCGATCTGCATGGCCCGGCGCTGTATCGGGAAGATGCGCTCGAGCCACCAGCGGCCGGCCTCGGGGAGCGAGAGCAGGCGCACGGTCTCGCCTGTCGGCGCCGCGTCGACCACGATCACGTCGTACTTCCCGCTGTCGTGGTGCTCCGCGATCCAGAGAAGGCTCGAGAGCTCGTCCATCCCCGGGAGGACGGTCATCTCCTCGGCGAGTACGTCGTCGAGGCCGCGCCACTTGAAGACGCTTTGCACATAGCGCTGCACCGTCCCCCAGTAGCGGCGGACGTTGTAGTAGACGTCAGACTCCTGGCCCCAGAGGTTCTCCGCGACCAGGGTCGGCTCGCCGCCGAGCGGCAGATCAAAAGAGTCGGCAAGCGAGTGAGCGATGTCGGTCGAGATGACAAGCGTCCGTTGACCGCGCTCGGCGCAAAGAAGCGCGGTCGCCGCGGCGACACTCGTCTTTCCGACGCCGCCCTTGCCGGTGTAGACGATGATCCGCGCTCCCTCGCTCACTGCCTTCGGAGTCTAGGTCGCGGGCGCTTGTGGAAAACCTTGTTGAAAACTGACGAAGACCGATACGCGGCCGACCCTCGCGCGCTGCGACGCGCGCAGTACGTTCCGTTCGCCGGTGATGGCGGCTTTGCAGGGAGGCCGCGTATGTCGTCGCTCTATCTTCGCGAGGCGCAGGTCGTCGAGCTTTTCAGCCTCGGGCTCACGTCGAAAGAGATTTCCGCCGCTCTCGGGATCTCGATCCATTCGGTCAACTGGCACCGTCGCCAAGCACTCGCGCGTCAGCGAGCAGCCATAACTCCCAGGCGAGCACCGATCTCGCGCACCACGTCGACGATGAGCTCCACATCGGATTCCGTGGTGCGCCAGTTCACGATCGCGGGCCGGAAGGCCACCACCCCGCGGTAACGCGTCGTGCCGACGTAGACCCGCCCGTCAGCGAGGAGCTCGGCGCCCAGACGCAGGTTAAGGGCGTCGAGCTCCTCGGCCTTCACGTCCTTCGGCCGGTAGCGGAAGCAAACGATGTTGAGCGGCACGTCCGCGAGGCGCTCGAGATCGGGCGCTTCGTCGACCTTGCGGGCGAGATGCTGCGCGAGATCGAGATGGCGCTCAACCATCGCCCGATAGCCCTTGCGACCGTATGCGCGAAGAGTCGCCCAGATCGCGATGCCGCGCGCGCGGCGCGAGGATTCCGGTCCCAGCGTGGCGAACATCGGGTGCTCGCCCGGCTTGGGTAGATATGCCGCGCCGATGCCGAACGGGCCGCCGAGGAGCGCGGCGTCGCGTACGAAGGCAAAGCCCGAGTCATACGGAACATTCAGCCACTTATGTCCGTCGGCGATGACCGAGTGAGCGCGTTCGACACCCTTCGCGAGCTGAGCGGTGCGTGGGGTGGCGCGTGCGAAGAGCCCGAACGCCCCATCGACGTGTAGCCACGCGTCGTAGCGCTCCGCGAGATCGGCGAGCGCGTCGATCGGATCGAAGTCGCCGGCGTTCACCTCCCCGGCGTTGCCAACGATGATCGCCGGCGCGCCGCCGAGGTCGCGAAGCGCCGTTTCCATCGCTCTCTGGTCAAGGCGCCCGACATCGTCGCGGCTGAATCGGCGGACCGTCTCGCGCCCGACGCCGAGCATCGCGAGGGCCTTCGTCGCGCTCGGATGGATGTACCCGCTCGAATACACGGGGACGGCCGGGAGACTGGCGAGACCGCGCTCGTCGACATCGATGCCGTGCCGTTTCGCCCACCACCGCCGCGCGGCGGCAAGTCCGGTGAAGTTAGCCATAGTCGCGCCGCTCGTCAGCACACCGCCCCACGACGCCGGAAGGCCGAAGAGCTCCTTGAGCCACTCGAGCGCGATCTCTTCGCACCGGGCACCGAGCGGAGTCGAGTCGTAGGCAGCGGCGTTCTGGTCCCAGGCCGACGTCAGCCAGTCGGCGGCGAGAGCCGCCGGGGTATCGCCGCCGATCACCCAGTGGAAGAAGCGCGGACCGGACGAGCGCAAGGCGGCGTCGGACAGAGCCACGAGCTCGTCGATGGCGGCGAGCGCGCCCGAGCCCTCCTCCGGGAAGCTGGCTGTCAGCCGAGCCGCGGCGGCATCCGCTCCGGGATGGCGCACCCGATCTGAGTCGATCTCGGCGAGAAATTGCGTGGCCGCATCCGCGGCCCGGCGCAGTGCATCAAGAACTACAGACCGCTCGACGATCGGATCGCCCACGCCGAGATCCTAGTCGGGCTACCGTGTTCGGGCGTGTCGAAAGCCGCGGATCTCGTTCGTCGTCCTCAGGTGCGGATGCTGCTGCACGGCGCCTTCCGCGGTTTCGCGGGCGGCGCGCGTGACGTCAGGCTCGACGCGGTGACGCTGGGCGAGGCCCTCGATGCGCTGGTCCGCGCGCACCCCACGCTCACCGAGCGGCTTCGCGACGAACGCGGCACACTGCGTCCGCACCTCGCGCTCTTCATCAATCAGGACGACGCGCGCCTGCTCGGTTGGGAGGACGCGCCGCTCCGGGAGGGCGACATCGTGCACGTGATCCCCGCGCTATCGGGCGGTTAAGAGGGAGGACGGTCATGGCGAAGAAGGTCACGCTGCTCGTTGGCACCAAGAAGGGTCTCTTCATCCTGCGCGGCGACGCCGGTCGTGGGTCATGGGTATGCGAAGGGCCCGAGTTCGCCCCGACGCCGATCCACCACGCGGCGTACGACCCACGCGACGGGTCGATGTACGCGGCCGTGAATTCCACCTGGGGCGGCTCGCGCATCGAGATCAGCCGCGACATGGGCAAGACCTGGAAGACCTCGAAGAACCCCGCGTTCCCAGAAGGGTCGGATCGCACCTTCTATCAGACCTGGCACATCGAGCCGGGGCACGCGCAGACGCCGAACGTCGTGTGGGCCGGGACCGAGCCCGCCGCCTTGTTCAAGAGCGAGGACCGCGGCGAGACGTGGTCGATCGTGCGGAGCCTCGACGACCAACCTACGACCACCGATGGCGGCGCGACGTGGGCGCAGGACAACACGGTCAGCGGCGCCGAGCGGCCGGACGTCTTCATGTGCATCCACAAGCTCCTCGCGCACCCCGAGGCGAGCGGCGTGCGCTTCATGCGTGTGCACGAAGAGGTCTACTGGCGCGATCCGGGCGAGACGACGTGGCGCTTCAGCACGCCAGGACTGCCGTCGAACTTCGGATTCGCGGCGGCGATCCATCCGCGTGATCAGAAGACCGCGTATGTCATCCCGCTCGACGGCATGCGGCGCACGGCTTCGCCATTTGGTATCGGCGTCTACCGCACCCGCGATAAGGGCAAGACCTGGGACCGGCTCGACAAGGGACTGCCCGAGGGTGCGCCCCTCGAGTCAGTGCGCGAGGGCATGCACAACGACCGCCTCGATCCGATGGGCCTCTACTTCGGGACCGCGAACGGCGACGTCTGGGCGAGCACCAACGAAGGGGAGAACTGGAAGCGGATCGCGCAGTACCTGCCATATGTCACATCGGTCCACGCGGCGACGATCGACTAGATCACCGCCACTGGACCGATCTTCGCGAGCCTTGGGCCGAGTCGATAGCGACGGCTGCGGGTCGTCCCTGTAGCCAGAAGATGACCTGCCGCGACGGCGGCGGCCAGATCACGCGAGGCACTTTGCTTTGTGCGGCCGGTAATGCGGACATAGTCGGCGGGCCTGAGGGATCCGTTGATCCACGCATATACCAACCCGTCCTGCACACGGCCCGGGAGCCTGCCATCGATCACGTCTCTCCGCAGAACCGCGAGCACCATCGTTAGACCCTTCGTCCGCGAAAGCACGTAGTCGGCCGCCCCCGTGATCGATTCGATGAAGTACCGAACGAACGGAGTCGCGTCGTATGGCGGCGAGTACTTAGCGCGATTCGAGTCCTTGATCGCCTGAAAATAGGTTCGCCTGTCCTGATCGAGGTAGGCGTCGAGTGAGACGAGTCCACCAAGCGCGTAGCCCAGTCGCAGAAGGAAAAGCCGCGCGAGGGCTCGAGCCGTTCGCCCGTTGCCGTCATAGAAAGGGTGGATCGCGACCAGCTCAAGATGCGCGAGAGCAGCGGCGATTGGTGCCGGATGACCGTCCGCACCCTTGCGCAGCCATACCCCGAATTCACGCATGAGGTTCGGGACGTCGCCCGAAGGTGGCGTCGTAAAGATCACGTTGCCTTGGGCGTCGGCAACGGTGTTAGGTCCTTTGCGGTACTCGCCTGGTGTAAGCATCGGGTCGATGTCATCGAGCACGAGCTTGTGGATGTGGCGAAGCAGAGGCTCGTCTGCCTTGATGCGCTTATCGTCTGCAACCTCATCAACGAAAGACAGCGCCTTGGTCGTGCCAAGGACCTCAAGTGCCTCCTTCCGAGGGAAGCGCGACTGAGCCCCGGTCACCAGGTCCTCGACTTCGAGCGCGTTCAGGCTGTTTCCTTCGATCCGCGTTGTCCCATGGATCGTCCGAATCCATGCGCGCTGGCGGAACCACTCCGCGTGCTGTGGATCGAGCGGCAGGTTGTCGAAAATCTGACGTCGTTGCTCAAGGCTTGCGAGCGCGCGCCGCAGCTGCGTCGTCTTTAACCGGTAGTTCACGGGGATGCCCTCTGGTACAAACAGATGGATTGTACCAGTAATGGTACAAACGAGCCGTTTGTACCACGCTCCCATTGGGCTTCTCCTCGGGATCGCGAACGGACAGGTCTGGGCGAGCAGCAACTGAAGCGAGATCCGGAATTGAATCGCGCAGACGAGCGTGACCACAAGCGGTTGATATCGCGACAACGCATCGGGTCCCCGTACGGGGACCGTCGGGACTGGGGGGATTCGCACGAAAGAGCGTCACGTGTCGCGCTGACCGACTCGGGTACCAGGACTTCCTCGTCGTGCGCGGTCCATTGCCGACGCGGTCGGAACACCTTCAAACTCGCTGGCGAGGGTGGAGGGCCGGAGCCCGCGGGGCTAGGAAGGGAAGCGGTTGTGAGCGCAGGAGGAAGCTACCGACGCGGTTACTACATCGTCGCGCAGCCCACGACGCATCACGTATCCGCACCTGACGCGGATTTTCACGGCCTCTTCGTCGCGATCCTGGCTACGGCGCTCTTCCTGGTCGTCGTGGTCATCGCGACCGATCCATCGCTGTCGGCGGGCATTGCGCAGGCGGTCCGCGCGGCCTGGTCCGACGTCCTCGTACAACTGACGCGCCGTTAGCCGCGGTCCCGCGACCGCTCGACGTACACGGTCGCGGGTCGCACCACGCGCGGACGAGTCACCCCCGGAGGCGAGGAAAAGGATGCGGCCCCGGGTGGGTTCGGGGCCGCTTCGCATGGAGCAGGCGTCACTTGCAGTGGAGCTGGATGTTCCCCCCATCGAGCGTGCCCGCCGCCGTGTAGCCGTTTGAGAGCACGAGACTGAACGTGTCGCTTCGACCTGGCTCGCCATTGTCGGCGACCTCGGCGTGATATGTGCCGCTCCCGCCGGTCCAATCAGCGGTCCCGTCGATCTGCCTTGATGTGGGTCCGGTCGTTCCCGGTCCGTACGCCGTCACGCCGGTGCCCTTCACCTTGAAGCTGTTGTGATCGTTGTACTGGAGGTGGCCCCAGCCGCCCGGTCCGCCCGCGATCGCGAAGGTCGCGCGCTCGCCTGACTTGGTGATCCAACCACCGCCGGTCACGAAATCCTTGTTCCCACATCCGCCCCCGGCGACCTCGCCACAGGCGATGTCGGCGTGTGCGGACGCGACGATGAGATCGGTCTTTGTCCCGAGAAGAGGGTCCGTGAGCTTGATGTGCAGGGCGTTCACGGTGATGTCGCCGCTCTGGCCCGACGCGCTTCCGATCTGCTCGTTGATCACGATGACACCGAAGCCCGGCACGGGCACCTGCTGGTTCACTTCCCCGCTCACCGTGATCGTCTGGCCGTTGATCGTGAGACCCGCGATCTCCGAGCTCCCGGAGACATTCGCGCTGCTTCCGTTGCACGTCGCGCTCGCGCGAGCCAAGAGGGCTTCCGCCGCGACCGACTGATTCGCCGCCTTGACCGAGAGTTTCGCGACGAAAACCTCGGCGCTGCTCCTATTGCCGTGCGCGACGACCGTCGCGTGGAGGATCATCGCGTGGAGCGCACCGCTCGTCAGATCGGGAAGCCCGTCCGGGTATTCGAAGAGGCTCGCCTCGAGCTCGCCGCCGCCCGCGTTCACAGGACCGGTATCGACGATCGGTCCGACCGTGACGTTTGCGACCTGTCCTTGGAGCACCGTTGCGCGCCCGCTGAACGTGGTCGCGGTCGAGGCTGTGGCATGGCCCGAGATCGGCCAGCCGAGAAGAGCGACCGCGAACAAGGCCGTGACCGCCGCCGTGATGGGCCGGTACGTCTTCATGCGCATCCCTCCTACTTTTCCGCTAGGTACGTTTTTCCCTCTCGGCTGCCAGCGGAACGGATGCCCGAACAAGCCCGTGTTTGCCAAAACTGGGAGAAGTAGCGGCCGTTAGTTCTGCCGGAGCCAGCACAGGAGTGAGGCATGGGTCCGTCGCTATCTCGGCGAGAGATCGAGGTCATGAGACACGTCGCCAGGGGCGAGACATCGAAAGAGATCGCCGGAGCGCTCGGTATCGGCGAGCGCACGGTGAACTGGCACATTGGCCGCGTCTTCCTGAAGCTCGGAGCGGGAAGCCGCGCCGAAGCGGTCGCGCTCGCGATCGAGCTTGGCATCGTGCGCCAGCCGCATGACACGCAGACGAGCCCCTGACACGCGCATGAGTACTTAGCGGAGTGGCGTTGTCGCGAGAACGAACCTCCTGATCGCTTCGACGATCGCGATGTGCTCCTGCTCGAGGACTCGCGCACCAAGCATCTCCGGGGTGTCGCCCGACAGCACTGGCACGCGGCGCTGCACGACGACCTCTCCGAGATCGATGGTGTCCGGATGAACGCGGTGGACGGTCGCGCCTGACTCCGTGGCCCCCGCCGCGAGGACTGATTCATGAACGCGCACCCCGTACATGCCGCGCCCCCCGAACAGCGGAAGCAGCGCGGGATGCACGTTGATCACCGGCGTGCCGCCCAGGCGCACGAAGTACTCAGGACCGAGGATGTGATCGAATCCCGCATGCACAACGAGCCTCGGATCGGTTCGCATGACCGCTTCCGCCATCGCAGCTTGCGCGGCAGCGCGCGACCCGAAGTCGGCAACGGTGAACGCCCCGTGGGGCACGCCGGCGCTCGCGGCGCGATCGAGCGCGGGCACACCCGCATGATTCGACGCCACGTAGACCACACGCGCGTCAAGCGCCCCCGAGGCGCACGCGTCGAGGATCGCTTGCAGATTCGATCCGCGACCCGAAACGAGGACCGCGACGGGCAAGGTCATGCGAAGAGCACGCGCCTTCCTCCGCCATGAGGCACGACGCGGCCGAGCGCCACCGAACCGGGCACCGCGGCGAGCGCGGCGTCGCCGAGCTCGGCGAGCAATGTGAAGAGCGGCGGGATCTCCCAGGCGTCGCGATCGATCAAGGCCGCCGTCTCTTCGGGCAGCGCGCGCGGCAGGTTGCCCTCCCACCCGCCGCCGGTGAGGTGTGCGATGGCGCCGACGCGTGCCGCATCGCGCAACGAGCGGAACTCGCGCAGGTACGGGCGGTGCGTCGCGAGGAGCGCATCGCCGAGCGAATGGCCACCCAGCTCGGACCGCTCGGCGGTCAGCACGTCCTTCAGCGTTCCGCCCTGGGACGCGGCCACGCGGGCAAAGATCTCGCGCGCGAGCGAGTAGCCGTTGGTGTGCAGTCCCGTCGAAGGGATCCCGATCAGCGTGTCGCCCTCGCGCACGCGTTCGGGGCCGAGCACCTTGTCGCGCGCGACCGCGCCGACCAGGAACCCGGCGAGGTCGTACGTCCCTGGCGCGTACATCCCGGGCATCTCCGCGGTCTCGCCTCCGAGCAGCGCCGTGCCGCAGCGCGCGCATGCGTCGGCCATCGCGCCGACGACGCGCGAAAACACCGCCGGCTCGATCTGGGAGGTCGCGAAGTAGTCGAGGAAGAAGAGCGGCTCGGCGCCCATCGCGAGCGCGTCGTTCACGCAGTGGTGCACGAGGTCCGCGCCGACGACCTCGTGTCGGTCGAGCAAGCGCGCGAGCTCGAGCTTCGTGCCGACGCCGTCGGTCGTCGCGACGAGCGTCATATCCGATCCGGGCGATGCGAAGAGACCCCCGAACTGCCCGACGTCGCCGATGACCTCGGGCCGCTTGGTGCGCGCGATGCGCTCGCGGACGCGACCAAGGGCGTCCGCGGCACGCCCGATGTCGACCCCGGCGCCCTTATACGTGAGGCTCATACGCGCACCTTCTCCGATTCGAGCGAGTCCTTGGCGAGCTCGAGCTGCACGGGCACGAGGTAATCACCGGTGAAGCAGGCCGTGCAGAGCTCACCTTCGGTCCCTCCGGTCGCGCGCACCATGCCCGCCAGTGACAGATAGCCGAGCGAGTCCGCGCCCACATGGCGCCGGATGCTCTCGACGTCGAGCTCCGAGGCGATCAGCTCATCCCGTCGGGCCATGTCGACACCGAAGAAGCACTGGTGCCGGATCGGCGGCGAGCAGATCCGGAGGTGCACCTCCTTCGCGCCGTGCCCGCGCAGGAGCTCGACGATCGGACCGCTCGTCGATCCGCGCACGATCGAATCGTCGACGACGACCACGCGCTTGCCGTCGAGGACGTCACGCAGCGCGTTGTACTTGAGCGCGACGCCCTGCTGGCGCAGCTCAGGCGACGGCTGGATGAAGGTCCGTCCGATGTAGCGATTCTTGATCAAGCCCTCGCGGAACGGGATCCCGCTTCGTCGTGCGTACCCGACCGCGGCGGGGATGGCGCTATCCGGCACCGGGATCACGACGTCGGCCTCGGTCGGATGCTCGTCGGCGAGCGTCTCGCCCATGCGCTCGCGCGTCGCATACACGGACACGCCGCCCAGGTCGCTCGCGACCGAGGCGAGATAGACGTGCTCGAACACGCAGAGCCCGCGCCGGTCGGCGGCGAAGTCCGCGATCGGCATCGGTCCACGGTCGTCGATGCGCAGCACCTCGCCGGGGGCGACGTCGCGGACGAACGTCGCGCCGACGGTCTCGAGCGCGCAGGTCTCGCTCGCAACGAGCCACGCGTCGCCCTTGCGGCCGAGGCAGAGCGGACGCACGCCGAGCGGATCGCGGATCGCGTACAGCGCGGATGGCGTGAGGATCACGAGCGACCACGCACCGCGAAGCTTCGGCAGCGCGCGCGTGAGCCGATCGTCCCACGTGGCGCCGCGCTCGTTCGCGATCACCTGCGCGACCACCTCGGTGTCGCTCGAGGTCGCAAATTGGACGCCCTCGCGCGATAGCTCGTCGCGGAGATCGCGCGCGTTTATGCAGTTGCCGTTGTGACCGATTGCGAGCTCACCGAGCGCGTCGACGCTGACGACCATGGGCTGCGCGTTCTGGATGCGCGAGCTGCCGGTCGTCGAGTAACGCGTGTGGCCGATCGCCGCGCGGCCGCCGAGCACCCCGAGGTCGGGCTCGCCGAAGACCTGTCCGACGAGACCCATGCGGCGCACCAGACGCAGGTCGCTCCCGTCGGTCGCCGCGATCCCCGCGGATTCCTGCCCGCGGTGTTGCAGCGCATACAGCGAGAAGAAGACGAGTCGCGCCGCCTCGGTTGGATCCGCGGTCGCGGGATTCCAGACGCCGACGATGCCGCACATCTAACGATCCCTCGCGGTGGCCTGCTCGATCGCGGCCGTGTGCTCCGGCCAGTGATCGAAGGTCTCCGCGCCGACCTGCTGCCAGAGCGGGCGACTCCCGCCCCAGGCGATCGCATCGGTCGCGTTGATCTGGTCGTCGCTGCGGGCACGGATCTCCTGTGCGAGGGCGTCAGCGGCGCGATCGAAGTCTTGGATGACCTGCTCGAGGGAGGCACCGCCGTAGTGCGCGACGACCCGGGCGTTCCAGTCATCGGCACTGGGCCGACTTTCGACGCCGGCCACCCACGCTGGCTGCTCCATGCGCGCGCCCATGCCCCACGCGATCTGGCCGACCCAGTGGATGCAGTGCGCGAGGACGTCCTTGGCCGTCCAGCCCTCGTTCGTGACGCGTACCGTCGACGCGCCGTCGCCCATCGCCCGGATCGCCCCCATGAGCCGGCCGCGCTCGCGGGTCACGGCATCGCTGACTTCCTGGGAGGTCATGCGCTTTTCGTCCATCAAGCGGTCCTGCCCAGCGCCCGGCCGAGGCCGTCGGCGTGCGCGCGGGCGAGGGAGGCGACCGGCATCCCAAGGACGGGGACGACCTCGAGCAGGTCGCCTCCGACCGCACCAAGCGTCCACACCGGTACATCGCGCTCGCGCGCGAGCGTCCGCACTTCCACTTCGCGCGCGGGGTCGATCACGAGGACGATGGCCGAGGGCGCTTCGCCGAAGAGCGCGACACGCTTGTCGATGCCGCGGATCGCCGGAAGCGTCACCTTCATCCCGATCCCGTCACGAATGGCGATCTCCGCGAGGGCGACGCCCAGGCCGCCCGCGTCGCGATCGTGCGCAGCACGGATGGCGCCCCGCTCGTGCGCTTCGAGCACCAGACGCTGAAGGCGCGACTCCAGCGCGAGGTCGATGCCCACGGGGCCTTCGTGCATCTCATGCTGCGCGCCATATGCGGAGGGACCGGCCGAGACATTCGCATTCCCCACGAGGAGAACGATGTCGCCAGGGCGTCCGCTCGTCGGCGGGATGTAGTTCGTCACGTCGGCGAGATGCCCGACCGCTCCGATCACCGCGGTCGGCCAGATGTCGACGCCGCGCGTCGCGTTGTACAAGGAGACGTTGCCGGAGACCACGGGCACGCCGAGCGCCTCGCACGCCGCGCGAACGCCGGCGACGGTGCGCTCGAGCTGGTACGCGCCCTTCGGCCGGTCGGGATTGCCCAGGTTCAGGCAGTCGGTGATCGCGAGCGGAGTCGCGCCCATGCAGACGAGGTTCCGCGTCGCCTCGGCGACCGCCGCCGCAGCGCCGACGAATGGATCGAGCGCCGCGAGCCGTGGCTGCGCATCGATCGCGACCGCGATCCCGTCTTTGCGTCCTTTGATCCGCATGACCGCCGCATCGGCGCCCGGACCGACGACCGTGTCCGTGCCGACCAGCTGATCGAAGGTTCGATAGATGAGCCGTCGGCTCGCGACCGCAGGAGACGCGAGGAGCTCGAGCAGCTCCAAGCCGATCTTGGCTGTCGTTGGCTGCGACGAGGACGAGCCGTCGCTCGCGCGCAGCGGGGGGCGGTCACGCGTCGACGCGCTCGTCTCATCAGGCCGGGGCCCCGCGAGCACGAGCGACGGCTCGGCCTCCGTCGCGTACATGGAGGCGAGAGCGGAAATGTCGTACTCAGGCGCTTGGTCGGCCAGCGCGGCCGGCGGGAGCGAGGCGACGAGCTCATCCCTATCGCGGACCTCGAGCTGCTGGTCGGCGGTCACTTCACCGATCGGGGCGCCGTGCAGCTCCCATTTCGCAAAGATTCGCTCGACATCCCGCTCGCGGCCCGGGCGCGCGACGACGAGCATC
>VBIL01000101.1 GCA_005879975.1 Chloroflexota bacterium | reverse complement strand
GGATCGGAGCAGAGCAGGATCCATCCGTCGCCGCTCGGATCGGGGTGCGCGTCGGCGGAGCAGAATCCACCTGCCGGCAGGCGTTGTGTCTCGAATGAATACGTCGCGATCGCCCGCAGGTGCTCGTCGAGGATGTACCAATCGACACCGAGACGCGCACCTTGATAGGTGATCGGGTAGTGCTCGCGGATCACCGCGACCCGATCCGGCCCGAGCGCC
>VBIL01000100.1 GCA_005879975.1 Chloroflexota bacterium | reverse complement strand
CCTCTTGCATGCTGCCAACATACGTCTGGCCGACGAGCCGACTGATGGTCTGACCGCCGGGCATCGCGACGATCTGGATGTACTGACTCGACGGGTCGCCGTCGGCGAGGTAGACGTAGTCATTCCCCGCGACGACCCCGCTGGCGACGCGCTGCGTCTCGACCCAGTCGCGCAGCGCGCGAACCGCCTGGCCAGCGCCAAGCGACGCCACGACCACGACGATGACGACAAGAAGGATCGCGGTTGCGCCAAGCGCACGCACGCGCCGGCGGGGGCGCGGCTGGGTCCATTCGGTGGAAGGCGGAAGCGGGATCCGGTCGAGGTCGGTCCGAATAAGGTCGCGCAGATCAGAAGACATGGGAGCCTCCACGACGCATGTGACTCAGGGCTTGGCTCAGCGTCGCGCCGACCGTCCCGCGTCGTACGCCGAGGGCGTCGGCGATCTCCTGTTGAGTCAATCCGAGGTAGTAGTGGGCGACGACGACGGCGCGTTGGCGCCGCGTGAGCAGACGCAGGAGCTCGCCGAGCGCGAGCCGTTCGAGCAGCGCCTCGGTCTCGGCCGGGATCTCCGGCTCGCGAAGCGAACCCACAAGCTCGTCGAGCCGCAAGGGCAGGCCAAGGCCCCGGATGCGCCGCGCGCGCCGTAGGGCGACCCGGAAGATCCAGCCCGCGAGCGCGTGATCGCTTGGAGGCGGTCGGCGCAGACCTTCGACGAATGCGTCTTGGAGGGCGTCCCGCGCAAGCTCGCCGTCGAGCAGGACCGCGACGAGCGCGCGGTACAAGCTGGGATAAGAGCGTCGGAAGGTCGCTTCCCATGAGCTCGGCGGCCCATCATCGGCGCTGGTCATGCGATCTTGTATGGCTCCAGCCGGCGGCGCTGCTTAGTCGCCCGGCGGATCGCTACCGCAAGGTCACGAGAAGGACGCGATCGTCGTCGGGAACGGGCTGGCCACGGCCGTCGCGGTTCGAGGTCAGCACGAGGAATTCACCGCTCGCTATCTCGTACACATCACGAAGGCGGCCGTACTGGCCCGTGAGCAGCTTCTCCTGGAATGCGATGGTCCGTCCATCCGCACCGAAGACGATCCGGTGGAGATGCTGCCCGCGCAGCGTCGCGAAAAGGAGCGAGCCATGGAGCGGCCCCGGGCGACTCGCGAACGCCGCTCCGGACGGCGCCCACGTCTCGAAGTTGCCGCTCTCGACAAGCGGATCGCGAAAGCGCTGATCGTTCGCGATCGCGCGGACCGTGGGCCAACCGTAATTTGCGCCACGCACGATCAGGTTCACCTCGTCATGGCAGCAATCGGGGAAGGGATTTGAAGGGCCGTGCTCGGTCTCGTACAGCGCGGCCGTGTCGGGCTGCCAGGCGATGCCCTGAACGTTCCGATGGCCGAGGGACCACACCGGCGATCCGGGCGTCGGATTGTCGGCCGGTACCGAGCCGTCCTTGTTGATGCGTAGGATCTTTCCCGCGAGCGAGGCGGGGTTCTGCGCGTTCGCTCCATTCTCCGCGTCGCCTGTCGTGATGTAGAGCTTGCCGTCAGGGCCGAACTTCACACGCCCACCGTCGTGGTTCGAGTTGCCCGGGATGCCGTCGAGGATGACCGTCTCCTCGGTGCCACGGCCGTTGTCATCCCGCAGGCGCACCACCTTGTCGCGGGTGCCCCCGTTCGCTGCCGTGTAGCTGTAGTAGAGGTAGACGAATCCGTTTCGCGAGAAGTCAGGGTCGAGCGCGACGCCGAGGGTGACGAACAGACGCCCGTCCGGCGCGAGGTCGACGGCCCACGGCGCGACGAGCCCGCCGGCGACGAGCTGAACGTTCTCCACCACGGCAGGCCCAATGCGCGGAGAGGCGGTCGGTGTCGGGCTCGCGCTCGATGGCGGCGCGGTCGTGGGGATGGCGATCGTCGTCGTTTGCGGCGACGAGGTCGGGCGCGACGGCGAGCCCGCGCACGCAGATGCGAGGACCATCACGGCGAAAGCCAGCGCTGCGTGCTTCACGCGCGGGTGGCGCGCCACTCCGCAAGCTCCGCCGGTGGCATGGGTGGCGCGATGAGGAAGCCCTGCGCGGTATCGAAGCCGATCGCCGCAACCCGCTCCCAGGTGACCGCGTCTTCCACCCCGACGGCGGTCACGCGAAATCCGCGCTCGTGGGCCGCCGCGACAAGCGCGGTAGCGAAGGCCGCCACACGGTGATCTTTCGCGAGCCGCGAAACAAGCGCGCGTCCCACCTTCACGATGTCCGCCGGAAGATTCTCGATCACATGGCCGTCGCCCTCACCGGCATCGTCGATCGCGACCCGCACGCCTTTGCTCCGCATGAGCTCCAGCATGCCGACAGGCGGATCGGCGGCGAGCCCACGAGCGGGTACCTCCGCGACGAGATGCTCCGGCCCGCCGGCGACTTTCAAGGTGTTGTCGAGGAAGCGCTGAAACCCGGCGTCCCTGAGGTCGACCGCCGATAGGTTCACGCCCACGGCCGTCGGAACGCCGTCTCGGCGCCAGACGCTGGCGTGCAGAAGCGCCTCGCGCAGGACCCACAGGGTCAGCTTTCGGATGAGGCCGGTCGCTTCGACTTCGGGAATGAATTCCATCGGCGACACGATGCCGCGTTCGGGGTGCTTCCAGCGGACGAGGGCCTCTACCCCGCGGACGCTCCTGCTCGGTACTTCGACGATCGGCTGGAAGTGGAGCACGAGCTCGTTGCCGGTGATGGCCCGCTCCAGCTCGAAGCGCTTCACTCCTCGCCGTTCCAGAGCGTGGCGTTCTTGGGCGCGGGGAGGCCCAGCTGACGGTAGGCGCGTTCCGTCGCAACGCGACCCCGTTGCGTCCGCTGCACGTAGCCCTCTTGAAGCAAGTACGGCTCGTAGACGTCTTCGATCGTCTCGGCGTCTTCACTGAGCGCCGCGGCCAGCGTCTCGAGGCCGACGGGGCCGCCACCGAATTTCTCGGTGATCGCGAGAAGGAGCTTCCGATCTTCGGCGTCGAGCCCGGCGTCGTCGACCTCGAGGGCGGCGAGCGCCTCACGCGCGACCGGGAGTGTGACCCGACCGTCGTGGCGGACCTGCGCGTAGTCGCGCACGCGTTTCAGCCAGCGGTTCGCGATGCGCGGCGTGCCGCGCGCGCGCCGTGCGATCTCGTGGGCGGCGGCGGGCTCGATCTCGACCTTGAGGATCCGCGCCGCGCGGCGGACGACCTGCTCCAAGGCGTCCGGCTTGAAGAGGTCGAGGCGATACGTCGCACCGAAGCGGTCGCGCAGCGGCGCCGAGAGTCGGCCGATGCGCGTCGTCGCCCCGACAAGCGTGAAGTGAGGCACGGGCAACCGCAGCGTGCGCGCGCCCGGCCCCTTGCCCAGAACGATGTCGAGGTGAAACTCCTCCATCGCGGGATAGAGGACCTCCTCGACCACGCGCGGCAGCCGGTGGACCTCGTCGACGAAGAGCACCGCGCCGTTCTCGAGATTGGTGAGGATCGCCGCGAGGTCGGCGGCGCGCTCGATCGCTGGCCCGCTCGTCACGCGGATCGGTACGTCAAGCTCGTGCGCGATGACATACGCGAGCGACGTCTTCCCCACCCCGGGCGGCCCGAAGAGTGCGACGTGCTCGAGCGGGTCGCCGCGCACCTTCGCCGCTTCGATGAGGATGCGCAGCTGGCCCTTGACCTTGTCCTGATTGATGTACTCGTCGTCCGATAGCCGCTGCGGACGGAGCGACGCCTCGAGCGATCGCTCCTCGCCCGGCAAGGCGATCGGCGCGGCTTCCCGCGCCTTGGTCACCTTGGCCAAGAGCGGACGATCCCGGCGATCTTCTCGGCGGCGAAGGCCAGCGGCACCATTTCCATCGCCGCGGCGCTACGCGACTTGACCTCCACCTGGCTCTGCTTGAGGTTCCGCGCGCTGACCGTCAGGCGAAGGGGTATGCCGATGAGGTCGGCATCCGCGAACTTCACCCCAGCGCTCTCGTCACGGTCGTCGTAGAGGACCTCGACGCGGGCACGCTCGAGCTCGTCGACCAGCTTCTCGGCTTTCGAGCGAACGTCTTCGTCGTTCACGGGCAGCGCGATGAGATGAGCCTGGAACGGCGCCACCTGCGGAGGCCACACGATCCCTTTCTCATCGTGATGCGTCTCCATGATCGTTTGCACGGCGCGCCCGACGCCAATGCCGTAACTGCCGCCGAAGAAGGGCTTGGCCGTGCCGTCTTCCGCGACGAAGGTCGCGTTCATCTTGTCCGAGTAGTAGGTCCCGTACGCGAAGATGTTCCCGACCTCCACGCCGCGCTTGATGCTGAGCTTTCCCACCGTGCACCGAGGACAGAGATCGCCCTCGCGCACATCGTGGGCGTCGACCTGCTCGCCTTGGAAGTCCCGGCCCTTTACGACGTTCCGAAGGTGAGTGTCCCGCTTGTTCGCGCCCGCGATGTACGGGCGGCCATCGACCGATCGATCGACCAGCGTGCGCACTCGCAGGCCGATAGGCCCGATGAATCCTGGAACAGAACCCGCGGAGGCGAAGTCGCCGTCATTCGCGAATTTGACCTCGGACGTTCCGAGAACCTTTCGGAGCTTGGCCTCGTTGATGTCGCGATCGCCAGGCAGCACGACCGCAACCAGAGTGCCCTTGGCGTCGCGTAGCAGGAGAGTCTTCAAGAATGCCGTGGTCGGCTGCTTGAGGGAGGCCTCGAGCGCTTCGATCGTTGTGGTGCTGGGCGTAGCGATCTCGCTCGGCCGCGGCAGCTCGGTCGCGCCGGCGATGTACGTATCGGTCGAACGGCTCGCCTTTTCGAGGTTCGCCTTGTAGTCGCAGTTCGGGCAGATCGCGATGCGGTCCTCGCCGGCCTCGGTCAGCACCTGGAACTCGTGGGCGACGTCGCCGCCCATCGCCCCGGTGTCCGACTCGACGCTGATCGCGTCGAGGCCCATCCGCGCGAAGGTCCGCTCGTACGCACCGTGTTCGGCGGCATAGCTCTTCTCGAGCCCGGTCTGGTCGGCGTCGAAGCTGTACGCGTCCTTCATCACGAACTCGCGCGCGCGGAGGAGCCCGGCGCGCGGGCGCGCCTCGTCGCGGCCTTTCGACTGGAAGTGATAGACGATCTGCGGCAGCTGCCGGTAGCTCTGGAGCTCCTGCTTCGCGTGCAGGTGCACGAACTCCTCGTGCGTGT
Source organism: Chloroflexota bacterium (assembly GCA_005879975.1). GTDB lineage: Bacteria > Chloroflexota > Limnocylindria > P2-11E > P2-11E > 3-1-20CM-2-70-9. The sequence continues at coordinate 1,374 of VBIL01000100.1, read as the reverse complement.
AGCTCACCATGAACTCGCGCCCGTTGTGGTCGGCCGTGCGGAAGGTGATCGGCTCGAGCGCATCCCAACGGCCGGTCTCCTTCCACGTCTCGGCGGGCGTCAGGACGGGCATCTCCATCTCCTGTGCGCCGATGCGGTCTTGCTCCTCGCGAATGATCTGCTCGACCTTCTTCGCGACGCGGAACCCGAGCGGCAGCCACGTGTAGAGGCCTGCCGCGAGAGGGCGCGCGATCGCGGCGCGGAGCATCAAGCGATGGCCGGGAGTCTGCGCTTCCGCAGGCGCTTCCCGAAGGGTGCGGCCAAAGAGCGTCGACTGTCTCATCAGTGAACTCCGAGGGTCATATTTGAGGTACAGAGGCGGAGGCGCCGGCGCGGCTTGCGCCGGCTAACGCGGGACTCGGTGCGGCGACCCCCGGTGGTGCGTCATCGGTGTGAGTTTAGTCGGTCCGCGGCAGCTGCAGGTCGATTGGTTAGTCGAGAACGCGCTCGAGCAGGTCCCAGACGCGGTTCTGCACGCGACGCGATGCGCTCACGGCGGGGCTGACGCGCATGACGATGATCTCGCGCTGGTCCTGCCAGCGCTGCGCGAGCGCCTGCAGCATCGCGAGCGCCTCGGTCCGCGCTTCGCCGGCATCCCAGGTCAGAACGTCGCCCCTGGCTCGCTCCAGGCGCCGGAGGAACTTGTCGAGCCGCACGTAGTCCTCGCCGACCGGCCAGCGCTGCAGACTCAAGTCGATGCCCAGGACGAAGACAGTGTCGATGAGCTCGGCGTCGCGGAAATCGTTGCCCCGGAAATCGTTCTTCGCGCGCGGCGGGTCGATTCGCATCGATCCGGGACCGGCCGGCTTGCCGGTGAACGTGACGTGCGCCACCTTCCCCGCGAAACGGCACTCGACGAACTCGGCGCGCGCCGGGGTCCATCCGTCGAGACGGGCGTCCTCGAACGAGCATTTCTCGAAGCGTGTGCCTTCCGGACTGATCTGGCGGAGGTCGGCGCCGTCGAACTTGCATGAGGTGAAGACGCTTCGCGGCCGCGTCGTGAAGAACGGCGCGAAGCGCTCGCCGAGCTGGAGGCCACGGAAGTCGCATGCCATGAAGTTCCCGACCGCGAGCTGGAATTTGTCGAACTTGGCTTTGCGAAAGTCGACGTTGGCCAGGCCGGCGCGTCCGACCGAGATGACCGCGCCGGAGGGCTGGTTAGGTCCGCTGTCCTGCTGGGACACTTCGCCCCGGCGTGAGCTGCCCCTCATGCGAAAGCTTCGGCGCCTTCTGCGAGTAGGGCTCCTTGCCGTTCTCGATGAGGATCTTGTCGATCTCCGCGAGCAGCGCGTCCATGAGCTGGGCCTCGGGATAGGTGCCGACGATCTTGCCCTT
>VBIL01000037.1 GCA_005879975.1 Chloroflexota bacterium | reverse complement strand
TGCAGCGCCGCACCGGTAAGGCCTCCGACCGCGCTCGCCGCTCCGAACCCAAGCAGCTTGTCCCGATCAATGTGCGCGCGCACGAGCAGGAAGCGGACGAAGGTGCCAGCCAGGTGGGGCAGCGATACCGCGGCGATCGCGAGGCGTACGTCGAGCTGCGTGGAAAGCACCGGCGTGAGGACGCTGCCGATCCCGAATCCCGCGACCGATGCGATCGCGCCCGCGATGACCGCGGCGACAACGGCGATCGCGGTGAATGATTCCACTCCGACTATCCTCCACCTCCGATGACGACGCCGCGCGGGGCCGATCTGCTCCACGACCCGCGCCGGAACAAGTCGACGGCATTCAGCGAACAGGAACGCGAGGCGCTCGGCCTGGTCGGCTTATTGCCGGAGGGCATCGACGACCTCGACACGCAGCTGCGTCGCGCGCTCGCGCAGCTCGATGGCAAGACGACCGATCTCGAGCGGTACATCTATCTGTCGCAGCTTCAGGACACCGACGAGACGCTCTTCTACCGCGTGCTCATGTCCGATCCGGCGCGCTTCCTGCCCATCGTGTACACGCCGACCGTGGGCGAGGCCTGCCAGAAGTTCGGCCACATCATCCGGCGGCCGCGTGGCCTCTACCTGTCGATAAAGCGCAAAGGCAGGGTGCGCGAGATCTTGGGCAACTGGCCGGAACGCGATGTCCGCTGCATCGTCGTGACGAGCGGCGAGCGGATCCTCGGTCTCGGCGACCTCGGTGCGAATGGCATGGGCATCCCGATCGGCAAACTCGCCCTGTACACCGCGGCCGGTGGTGTGCCCCCGAAGTTCACGCTCCCGGTGCTCATCGACGCCGGGACCAACAACGAGACGCTCCTGACCGACCCGCTTTACCTCGGGATCAAGCAGACGCGCCCTGCCGACGATGAGCTCGATGCGTTCGTCGACGAGTTCGTGGCCGCGGTGGACGCGGAGTTCCCGCGAACGCTGATCCAGTTCGAGGACTGGGCGGGCAACGACGCGATCCGCCTGCTCGAGCGCTACCGCGACCGCGTCTGCTGCTTCAACGACGACATCCAGGGCACGGCGGCGGTCGCGCTCGCCGGTCTTCTCGGCGCGCTGCGGATCACCGGCGCTCCGCTCGCGCGGCAGCGGTTCCTGTTCCTGGGCGCGGGATCCGCGGCGATCGGTGTGGCGGAGCTGCTCGTGAAGGCGATGTCCGCGGAAGGTGTGTCCACGGACGAGGCACGCTCGCGGATCTGGCTCTTCGACCGCCAGGGTCTGATCACCGCGGACCGAACCCAGATGCACGAGTACCAGCGGCCGTTCGCGCAAAGGCATGCGCCGATCGCCGACTTCGCGACGGCGATCGAAGTCTTGCGACCGACGGGGATCATCGGGCTCTCCACTGTCGGCGGGGCATTCGACCGCCGCGTGATCGAGGCGATGTCGCGAGTCAACGAACGACCGATGATCTTTCCGTATTCGAACCCGACATCGCGATCCGAATGCACCGCCGAGCAGGCGTATGCGTGGTCCGAGGGACGCGCGATATTCGCGAGCGGCAGCCCGTTCCCGCCCGTGCGCATCGGCGACCGGACCTTCGTTCCGGGCCAGGGCAACAACGTGTATATCTTTCCCGCGATGGGGATGGCCGTCTTCGCCACGGGCGCACGCCGCGTCACCGATGAGATGTTCATAGCCGCCGCGCGCGGCGTGGCCGAGAAGGTCACGCCGACGGACATCGGCATCGGGCTGATCTATCCGCCGGTATCGGCGATCCTCGACACCGAGCTGCGCGCGGCCGCCAAAGTGGCAGAGGTGATATTCGACCGGGGCCTGGCGACCATCGAGCGGCCGTTGGGTGATCTCGAAGCGTGGATTCGCACGATCGCCTATGTCCCGAGCTATCGGAGCCTCGTCTAGTGGGCGCACCGCAGCTCTTCCGGGTCATCCTTCAGGTCTCCGATCTCGATCACGCCGCCGACTTCTACGGCACGCTCCTCGGCACTCAGGGGCGGCGCATTCCCGGTTCCCGGCATTACTTCGACTGCGGCGATGTCATCCTCGCGCTGGTTGATCCAACACCGGGCGGCGAATCGGCGCGACCGACGCCGGACTACCTGTACTTCGCCGTCTCCGACCTCGAGGGCGTTCACGCGCGGGCCCGCGAGCTCGGGGCACTCTCGACGGGGATGGTCCACGGCGCCAAGGCAGGCGACATCGTGGCGCGCCCCTGGGGCGAACGAAGCTTCTACGCGTCGGATCCGTTCGACAACCTGCTCTGTTTCGTCGACGAGCGGACGGTCTTCACCGGCCGCTAGGAAAGTGAAGGCTAGAGTGGGCCCGTGCCTACGGAGATCGTCGTGGAGACCGAGGACCGCCCTGGCGTCATCGCGGAGATCGGGGAGCTCTTTGGCCAGGCGCGCGTGAACATCAAAGCGGCCGCGGCGTTCTCGCAGAATGGCCGCGGGCATCTCCACTTCGTCGTCGACAATGAAGACCGCGCTCTCGCCGCGCTGAAGGTCGGCGGGTGGAAGGTCACCGCGAAGCGCGAGGTGCTGTCCGTGTCACTCGGCGACGAGCCCGGCGAGCTTGGCCGCTACGCGCGCCGGCTCGCCGAGGCGGGCGTGAACATCACTGCTCTGTACACCGCTGGCGAGCGCGCCGGTGATAAGGAGCTGATCGTGGCCGTCGACGACCTGGCGGCCGCTCGTCGCGTCTAGCGCGTGGAGGTCGCGGGGCACGAGGTCAAGGTCACCAACCCCGAGAAGGTCTTCTTTCCCCAGTCCGGGCTGACCAAAGGAGACCTCGTCCAGTACTACGTCGACGTCGCCGACGCCGTGCTCCATCACGTCGCTCGCCGGCCGATGCAGATGAAGCGGCACCCCAATGGCGTCGACGGCGACTTCTTCTACCAGAAGCGGGTGCCCAATCCGCATCCTGAGTGGCTCGAGACCGTCCACATCAACTATCCGTCGGGCAACGAAGCGGATTTTCCGGTCGTGACCGACGCCGCCGGGCTCGCCTGGATCGCGAACCTCGGATGCATCGAGCTGCACACCTGGCACTCGCGCGTTCCCGACGTGAACAAACCGGACTACCTGCTCATCGACCTCGATCCCTCGGAAGGCAACCCCTGGTCGCACGTGCGCGAAATCGCCGTGGCCACGAAGCAGGTCCTGGACCAGCTCGGCGTCGCGAGCTACCCGAAAACGAGCGGCGTCACCGGCATGCACATTCTCGTGCCGATCGTCCCTGAGCTCGAGTTCCCGCTCGTGCGGGAGATCGCGCGTGCCATGGCCAAGGAGATCGTGAAGCTCGTGCCATCGATCGCGACGACGCAGTGGAAGGTCGCCGGCCGCCCTGGCGTCTTCGTCGACTATGGACAGAACGCGTTCGACCGCACGATCGCCTCGGCGTATTCGATCCGTCCGGTCGCCGACGCGCGCGCGTCGGCGCCGCTGCGTTGGGACGAGGTACCCGATGTAGAGCCGGGTGACTTCACGATGGTCACGATGCGCGACCGGATCGCGAAGGTCGGCGACCTCACGGCGGGGATGTGGGAGAAGGCGGTGAGTCTCGACCCGCTCTTCGACGTATTGAAGGTGAAACGCACGCTCCCAAAGCGCAGCCCGCGCAAGGGGCCTCCGGTGGACTGGCGAGCGCAGTACGGCAAGGGTGCCGGACAGCAACGCGGCCCAAGTCATCGCTGACTCGGGCCGCGTTTCGGGGGTATGGGGGCTAGTGCTTAGACCAGAACTCGCCGGCGCTGAGGCGTGACTCGGCCCAGGCCTGACGGCATACCGTGTTGAGGCGCTCGCCCTTGGCGATCAGCTCGCCCGCGGACAGACCGTGCATCGTGCCGCGGAGCGTGAGGCACTCCTTCAGAGCGGCGGTCGTCACGACCGATGGCTTCGTAGCGCAGGGATTGACCTCGTCCTGATTGCTCGCGCTCGCGCAGTCGGGCTTCGTCGTCGTCTTCGCGCACGGGTTCGTCTCGTCGTTGTTGCTGGTGCTGGCGCAGTCGGGCTTGGTGGTCCGATTCGCGCAGGGGTTGGTCTCATCGTGATTGGTGGCGCTGGCGCACTCCGGCTTCTTCACTGGGCACGGGTTCTTTTCGTCGTTGTTGCTGGTGCTGAAGCAGCCGAGCTTCGCCGCGAACTTCGCCTTGAAGTCAGCGGGTGAGAGACCGCTCGCGTCGATCACGCGGGCGCATTCGTCGCTATCGAAGTTCTTGGTCGCGGCGCACGCCTTGAGCAGTGCATAGAGGTCGGGCTTGGGCTCGGGCTTGGGCTGCGGCATCTGCACATTGGCCGCGAGGCGCGTGAAGAAGTCCGCGTCCACCGGGCTCACCTCAAGGGCGGCGCGGCATTGCTCGCTGTCGGGGTCACGGGAATCGAAGCAGGCGACGATCCGCTCGTTGAACCCGTCGTTGTGCGCGTAGACGGCTGTTCCAACTAGCGCCATGGCCGACATGGCGGAAATCGCCGCGACGAGGGCATAGCGCAGGAGAGACGATCGCGAAAGCATCTAAGAGCGCTCCTTCCCACCGGACCGAAATGTCGGTCCTGCGCTGAAGAACGCCGTCGACGGCGCGACCGTGCACGTCAGGCCGTACTAGGACTATCCGGATTGATTACTTAGGCGATGCGGCCGGCCAGGAGATCCGAGAGCTTCGGATCGCCCGGCTTGGGCGTCGGCCGGACCTGCTCCCAGGTGCACTGCTCGGGATCCTTGTCCGGCCGAAAGCGCAGGAAGCGCGTTCCGTGACGGAAGCGCTCGTCCTCCATCTTGTCGAAGCGAACCTCGCAGACCAGCTCGGAGCGCACCTCGTGCCAGGGCAGATCCTTCCCCTGAGACCAGCGCGAGCCCCCGCCCGGCGTGCGGCCCCACTCCTCGCCCGCGTGACTTACTTCGAGGAGCGGCGGAAGCAATGTCTGCAGCTGAGCCTGCAGCGCCTGCGGGATTCCCGAGGTGTGTCCGACGAAGTCGAGCGTGCCATCGTCGCGATACAAACCGAGGAGCAGGCTCGCGATCCCCCTACCGCTGGTGCGATAGCCGACGATGACGCAGTCCACCGTGCGGTGATGCTTGACCTTCGACACGGCCTCGCGCGATCCGGGCTTGTAGGCAAGGTCGAGGCGCTTTGCGATCACGCCATCGAGCCCGATGATCTCGAGCCGCTCGAGCCACTGGCGCGCCACCGCCGCATCCTTCGAGATCGGCGAGAGCGAGAACCCCTTCGCGCGCTTCTCGAGCTCGACGCGTCGCTCAGCGAGCCGACGCTCGTGCAACGGCTCGCCGTTCCAGAGCAGGATGTCGAACACGATGTAGCGCGCCGGCGTCTCCACTGAGAGCTTCCGGACGCGTGACTCCGCCGGATGCAGGCGCATCTGCATCGCGTCGAAGTCGAGCTTGCCCTCACGGTCGATCACGATCTCGCCGTCGAGCGCGGAGTGAGGTGGCAGGAGGTCTCCGAGCGGACGCAGCTCCGGGAAATAACGGAGGAGCGGTCGTCCGTTGCGGCTCCAGAGCGCCAGCTCACCCCCATCGTTCTCGAGGACTCCGCGGAATCCGTCCCACTTCGGCTCGTACTGCCAGCGCTCGCCCGTCGGCAGCGTCTCGACGAGGAGGGCCTCCATCGGCGGGAAGGGGACGTTCGGTCCCGGCATCAGCGAGCTAGCCCTGCCGCGCGGTCGCCCCTGCTCACAAGCTCGAGCAGCTCCGCTCGCATCGCGTTCACTCGCTTGAGCGTACGAAAGAGCAGAAGCGTTGGCGGCGCGGCCGCCCACGCCTCAAGGATGCGCGCCGTCTCATCGAGGGGAGCGCGCCGCCATCCGGAAACCACGGCACCGCATCGACCTCTCGCACCGGAAGGCCGAGGCGATCGCCGAGTGCGCGGCAAAGCGTCGACTTGCCGCCGCCGCCGTTGCCGATGACCGCGATCCGCCGCATTACGTGCCCCGCACGAAACGAGAGCGAGGCCCGCCTCGCTCTGCCGACGGGCCTCGCTCGGAAGAGTGCTAGTGCGTTACTTGCCGCGCTTCGCGAGAACCGAGTCCTTGGCCTGCTTGGCGATGCGGAACTTGAGCACGCGCTTCGCCGGGATTGAGATCGGCTGACCGGTCGCGGGGTTGCGCCCCATGCGGGCCTTGCGGTCGACGATGACGAGCTTGCCAACGCCGGGGATGGTGAACCCGCTGCGGGCTTCCTTGTACGCGAGGGCAGCTAGCTCGTCGAGGAATTGCCCGACCTGCTTCTTGGTTAGACCGGTCTTCTCGGACAGCCGATTCAAGGTCTCAGACTTTGAGATCCCAGCCACGTATCCCTCCAGTGCGGCCTATGGGCCTTTGTTGATTCGCGCCGCATTCTGCACGAACGCACAAGATGTCGAGGGGGCAAGCCCCCTCGGACCCCCAACGGTTCATGATCGTCACCGTGACGCTTAGGGTCGTGGATGACCCGCCAGACCGACCCGAGTGGCTCCGGGAGACCATCCGCCTGCTCGTCGACGCGACGACCGTCGAGCGGGATCGACTCCTCGGTAGGGTCGCCGCGGCGTCCGAGGAAGACCTCGTCCGGGGGTCGGATGACGACTGGGGGCTCGGTCAGGTGGCGACCCACCTGCTCATCGTCGAGCGGGGCGTCGCGCTCATCGGCCTCCGCCTCGCGCAGGCGGCCCCCGCCGGTCAGACCGGGCAGCCCCGGCCCGCGGCCTCGGCTGTCTCGAGGGCAGGGATCTCCACCCTGGCCGAAAAGGCCGCCGCCACCTGCGCGCGCCTCCTCGCCGAGTTCCCCGCCGAGCCTGACGCCAAGGCCACCGCCAGGCATCCTTATTACGGCGATTTGAATTGTTTTGGCTGGCTGCTCATGCTGCCAAACCATTACAAGGCGCATCTAACCGCGCTCGACCGGCGCAGGCCGAGCGCCCTCTAGGGGAGGACGCGGATGGCCACCGAGACCAAGTCGGCGACCGCGCTCGAGACCTTCGCACGGGAAGATCGCACCTTCCCGCCGCCGAAGGACTTCGCCGCCAAGGCAAACGCGAAAGACCGCTCGATCTACGACCGGGCGGACAAGGACTTCGAAGGCTTCTGGGCCGAGCAGGCAAAGACGCTCCAGTGGCGCAAGCCTTTCAGCAAGGTGCTTGAGTGGGAAGTGCCGTACGCGAAGTGGTTCGGCGGTGGCGAGCTCAACATCTCCGAAAACTGCCTCGACCGACATGTGAAGGCAGGCAAAGGCACGAAGGTGGCCTATTACTGGGAGGGCGAGCCTGGCGACACCCGGGCGATCACCTACCAGGACCTTCTCGAGATGACCTCCCGCACCGCCAACGCCCTCAAGGAGCTGGGCGTCCGCAAGGGCGACCGCGTCGCGATCTACATGCCGATGATTCCCGAGCTGCCCGCCGCGATGCTCGCCTGTGCCCGGATCGGCGCGCCCTTCACCGTGGTCTTCGGTGGGTTCTCCGCGGAGGCGCTCGCCGGTCGCATCAACGATTCGGAGGCCAAGGTCCTCGTCACCGCCGACGGCGGGTATCGCAAGGGAAACATCGTGCCGCTCAAGAAGAACGCCGATGACGCCATCGCCCAGGCCAAGACCATCGAGAAAGTGCTCGTGGTCCGTCGGACGAAGCAGGAAGTTCCGTGGACAGCGGGCCGCGACGTGTGGTGGCACGAGGTCGTCGACAAGCAGAAGCCGGAGTGCCCGGCCGAGTCGCTCGAGAGCGAGCACATGCTGTACCTCCTCTACACGTCAGGCACGACGGCGAAGCCGAAGGGCATCGTGCACACGACCGCCGGGTACCTCGCCGGAGTCGCGGCGACCCACAAGCTCATCTTCGACGTGAAGGAAGACGACGTGTACTGGTGCGCCGCCGACATCGGCTGGGTGACCGGCCACAGCTACATCGTCTTCGCGCCGCTCGCCAACGGGACGACCGGGGTCATGTACGAGGGGACGCCGGACTTTCCGGACAAGGATCGCTGGTGGTCGGTCATCGAGAAGTACAAGGTCTCGATCCTGTACTGCGCGCCGACGGCGATCCGCACGTTCATGAAGTGGGGACCCGAATATCCGGGCAAGCACAACATGTCCTCGCTCCGTCTCCTGGGGACGGTCGGCGAGCCGATCAACCCGGAAGCGTGGCTCTGGTACCACGAGACCATCGGCGGATCACGCTGCCCGATCGTCGACACCTGGTGGATGACCGAGACGGGGATGATCCTCATCACACCGCTTCCCGGCATCACCACGACGAAGCCGGGCAGCGCGACCTTCCCGTTCCCGGGCGTCAAAGCCGACGTTGTCGACGAGGACGGCAAGTCGGTGCCGCTCGGCGGCGCGGGCTACCTCGTGATCACGCGCCCGTGGCCGGCGATGCTCCGGGGCATCTACAAGGACGACAAGCGCTACCGCGAGACGTACTGGGGCCGCTACCCCGGGAAGTACTTCGCGGGCGACGGCGCCCGACGCGACAAGGACGGCTACTTCTGGCTGATGGGCCGCGTCGACGACGTGATGAAGGTCTCAGGCCACCGCATCTCGACGACCGAAGTGGAGTCGGCCCTCGTGTCACACCCCAAAGTCGCGGAGGCGGCGGTCATCGGCCGCGAGGATCCGGTGACCACGCAGGCGATCTTCGCGTTCGTCACGCTGCGAGCGGGGAACGAGGGCAGCGAAGAGCTTTCCAAGGAGCTGCGCGAGCACGTCGTCTCGAAGATCGGATCGATCGCCCGGCCCAAGACGATCATGTTCACGCCGGAGCTGCCCAAGACGCGCTCGGGCAAGATCATGCGCCGCCTGCTGCGCGATATCGCCAACGGGCAGCCTCTCGGCGACACCACGACCCTCGCCGATGCGACGGTCGTCGAGTCGATCCGGACGGCCTCGGCCGCCGGCAAGGAGGAGTAGCGCTTCTCGTTACGCGCAAACGTCAATTGACGATGCGGAAAGAAAGCCCTACACAAGCGCGCTATCCGTTGCCAGTAGCGAAGCTGGTGGGAGGTGACGGCCAAGCAAGCGAGCACTGACGGATCGACTCGTCTTTCGAAGCTCAACGCAAGGAGGGGGACCTTGGCAACGACGACCGCCGCCACACGCGTGGCGACCAGACCAACGTACGGCTTGCCCTTCGTCATCTCCGCCGCGTCCGCCGGGACGATCGTCGAGTGGTACGACTTCTACCTGTACGCGACGCTCACTCCGTTCCTGTCGCCGCTCTTCTTCCCCGGTGACAACCCGACGGCGGTGCAGCTCGCGGGATTCGCGACGTACGCCGCGGGCTTCCTCGTCCGGCCGTTCGGAGCCGTCGTTTTCGGCGCGCTCGGCGACATCATCGGCCGGAAATACACCTTCCTCGTCACGATCACGGCAATGGGACTCGCCACCGTCCTCATGGGGCTGATCCCCACGTACGCGCAGATCGGCCTCGCGGCCCCGGCGCTCCTCGTGCTGCTTCGGATCATCCAGGGGCTGGCGCTTGGCGGCGAGTACGGCGGCGCGGCCATCTACGTGGCCGAGCACGCGCCCGACAACAAACGTGGTCTGTACACGTCGTGGATCCAGACGACCGCGACGCTCGGCTTCTTCTTCGCGCTCGCGATCATCCTGTACTTCCGCAACACGATGACCGCCGCCGATTTCGCGGCGCAGGGCTGGCGCTATCCCTTCTGGATCTCGGCCGTCCTCGTCGTGATCGCGCTCTTCATCCGCATCCGTCTCCGCGAGACGCCGCTCTTCGCGCGCCTCAAGGAGCAGAAGAAAGTGGTCACCGGCGCGGGCAACTGGGCTTCAGAGAGCTTCAGCGGCCGCAAGGTCGGCACGATCCTGCTCGTCCTGATCGGCCTCACGGCGGGTCAGGGTGTGGTCTGGTACCAGGGCCAGTTCCAAGCGAACTTCTTCATGGGCACGTACCTCAAGTTCTCGTTCCAGCAGGCATACCCGATCATGCTGTGGGCGGTGGCCCTCGGAACACCGTTCTTCCTCGTTTTCGGCTGGCTCTCCGACCGCATCGGCCGAAAGGTCATCATCCTGGGCGGCTGCCTCATCGCGGCCATCACATACATCCCGATCTACCACGCGATGGTGGATGCGGCGAACGTCACGCGCGACGCAACAGGCCTGATCACGAAGTCGGACCCGAACGTCCCGGTCATGGTGTTCCTGATCTGGATCCAGGTGATCTTCGTGACGATGGTCTACGGGCCCATCGCGGCGTTCCTCGTGGAGTACTTCCGCGCGAAGGTCCGCTACACCTCGCTCTCCATCCCGTACCACTTCGGGAACGGCTGGTTCGGCGGCCTGCTGCCGCTGACCTACACGGGTCTCGTCGGCGCCACCATCCCGGACGAGAAGCGCTACGTCCCGTGGCTCGGCCTCTTCGACCTGCGCAACCTGAATACGACCGGGGACATCAACGGCAACATCTATCTCGGACTGGCGTACGTGATCACCGTCGCGGTCATGTCGGTGGTCGTCGGCACGCTGTTCCTCCACGAGCCGAAGAACGTCAAGATCTGGTCGGAGGTCGGTGGCGAAGAGCGCGGCATGGTGACCGAAGCGACACCCGCGGACTGAGTCATTCGCGAATACGAAGAGAGGGAGGCTTCAGCCTCCCTCTTTTTCTATTTCAGCCCGCGTCTCTTTGAGCGTTCCTCTTCGGCACGGTCGGCGTCGAGTCCGGTTCGGGCATGCCATGACTCCCAGCCTTCCCAGTTCGCCATGAAGAACGTGTAGCAGACGACGTACATCGCGGCGAGGACGCAGACCGCTGAGCCGAGGATGAGCATCGATCCGACGGGATCCTCGCTAGCCACGACCAGCAGGCTAGAGCGAGGCCGGTGCGAGTGTGTTTCCGGCCGGTTCCCGTTCGCCAGGCAGGAGGCTTAGCGTCAGGCTCGCGGCCAGCGCGGTCATCGACGCGAGGAGCAGTGCCAGGCCGAGGTCGACGTTCTGCCAGATCGCGGCCGCCCCAAGGGCGCCCGCGACGGTCCCCACGTTGCCGATCGCGCTGACCACACCGAAGACGCGACCGCGGCGGACCGCCGGCACCGCGAGCGTGAGAAGCGCGTACCAGGACGAGAAGAACGCCGTGAGGCCGGCTCCGGCGAGGTATGCCGTCGCGTAGAGAGCGGGCCGCGGAAAGCCGGCGACGAGCGCGATGCCGAAGAGCGCCACCGGCAATCCCGCCGCGACGGCGATGCGCTTGCGGCCGGTCCGGTCGGCGAGTCGTCCGAGCCAGGGGCCGAGCGTGATGTCGCCGACGGCGAAGAGCGTGAAGAGGATCCCGACCTCGAAGGTGGTCCAGCCCAGGCGCTCGGTCGCGTACGGCGCGTAACTCGTGATCCACCCACCGAACGCGGTGCTGATCAGGAAGTTCGAAACGAGCAGCACGAGCACCTGCCGATCGATGAATGCCCCGCTCTCCGCATGCGCCTGCTCGCGCGACTCTGCGACGACCGGCCGAGGCAGGAAGAGCGCGGCGACGAACGCGACTGCGCTGGTGGCCGCGACAGCCAGGAACGGGGCGCGCAAGGTGAACGCCGCCGCGAGCAGCCCACCGATCGCGGGACCGGCGACATTGCCCGCGGAGCTCGCCGCCGAGATGATGCTGTTCGCGAAAGAGAGGCGGGCGCGGTCGGAGACGTGGGCGATGTAGAGCCGGGCCGACACCAGGTTCGCGCCGGCACCGAATCCGGCGACCGCGCGAAAGGCGATGAGCGCGCCCGCGCTCGGTGCCGCGGCGATCAGGGCGTTCGCGGCGCCGTACGTCGCGATCCCCGCCGCGATGAATGTGCGCGGGCCGAAGCGATCGTTCAGGAACCCCGTCCCGAACTGCGACACCGCGTTCGCGATTGCGAAGGCGCTCGTCATGAGCCCGAGCTGCACCGGCGTCGCACCGAGCGCGAGCCCATAGAGCGGAAGGAGGGGGAGCATCATCGAGATCCCCAGGCTCGAGACGAAGGTCATGCCCGCGAGGATGGCGAGCGGAGCTGGGAGCGAGCGCAGCGCCGCGAGGCGCCCGATCACGAGCGCGAGAGCGTCTTCTCCAGCTGCACGTGCGCCGGGAGCATCTGGTAGCCGAGCTTGGCGTTGATCCCGCGCATGGCCACGTTCGGTTCGTCGTTTGTCGTCAGCATCGCGCGCAGGCCCTTGGCCTTCGCCCGTGACAGAGCATCCACCTTCATGGCGGTCGCGAGTCCGCGACCGCGGTACTCGCGAGTGGTGCCGGTGATCCACGTGTACGCGTCTTTGCTCTGACGCCTCCCGGTGGTGGTGAAGCCCGCGATCCGCTCGCCGTCGTACGCGATGACTGAGGCGTCGGCGATCAGCTGTCCTGTGCCGAATGTCATGTGACGGAATTGCTCGTACGTCCAGGGCTCCGTCCGGGTGGCCCACGGGACGTCCTCCCAGATCGGATGCTGAGCTTCATACACCGCGCGGAAGAACGCTTCACGGTCCTCGTCGCTCCGGCCCTCGAGCACCTCCGCGAATGTCCGAAGCTGAAGGCCCGACGCCCTGACCTGGGCCACGCGCGCCGCGAATGGCGCCGGCTCGAACGTGGCGAGCTCGACATAGGACTCGATCCGGCGGCCGATCTCGCGGTATCCGCGCTTTCGGGCCCATTCAAGCGCGAAGGGATGCGCGGCGCTGGCACCTGCGAGCAGCCGCGGCGCGCTCCGCCGACGCGCCTCATCTTCGATCGCGCCGAGCAAGGCCGAACCGATCCCCTTGCCGCGGTCGGCGCGGAAGACGCTCACGCCGCCGTTCTGGGCATTGTCGGGGTGCCGCATGAGCGCGCCCGCTCCCACGTGCGCCGTCGCGGCTAGGGCGCTCGGACCTTCGACGACGATCCGGATCTGCGTCGGGTCCGGCGCCATGCGCTCCCACATGCGCCACTCTTCGGCGTCCTGGTATTCCATCGGATGCGCGTCCGTGTTGTGCTCCTCGACCAGCGGCTCGCGGTCGCGATCTTCAAACGGCCGTGCACGGTACTTATCGGGCAGCCGCGCGCTGATGGTGTCCGTGTCCCCAGCGATCATCCGGCGGACGATAGGCGAGCCGCCGCGTCGGTCAAATTGCTTGTTCGATACACATCCGTGATGGCCGCGAAACGCGGTCTATAACGCCAGGTGGCTGGTGGCACCGGATTTGCGCCTTCTTGTTCGGCCCACCGACAAGTGGGAGTTCAAGGAGGTACGAATGGACGACAAGATCGAAGGCAAGTGGGAACAGGGCAAAGGTAAGGTCAAGGAAGAGGCCGGCAAGCTCGGCGGCGATAAGTCGACCGAGATCGGCGGCAAGGTCGACCAGGCCAAGGGCAAGCTCAAGGAAGGCCTCGGCGAGGTCAAGGAAGAGCTTCGCGAAGAGCGCGCCGATCGCTAACCCTGCTCCCTAGCGACGAGAGGCCCGGGCGCACAATGTCAGCGTGCGCTCGGGCCTACGCTTGGTCCTCGCCTTGGGGCTGATGCTCGGCGCCTGCGCTCCCGCGCCGCGGACCGCTGCCCGGGATCTCCCGCCGGTGCAAGTCCTCGCGAGTGCTGCGAACGACGAGGTCGCTGTGAATGTGCTCGAGCTCATCTGCCAGAGCTGCGCGGAGCACATCATTGCCGGCTGCAAGAGCATCCCGGGTGTGGCCTCGGTCGACGTGAATCGCAAAGAGAAGCTCCTGACGCTGCACTTCGACTCGTCCTTCACGACGCGCGAGCGGGTGCTCGCGGCGGTCGACGAGGTCGTCGCGACCATCCCGTAGGCCATCACACTCCGCCGGCTTTTCGTCGCGCATCATGCCGATCCCATCGGCCATCTGGTGGGTCTGCTCTCGATCGCGTGGCCGCGCCGGCGCGACGGCTGCTTCCTCTATGTGAGCGACCGCGGTCTCGCAAATCTCATCCTGACGCGTCGTGGGTTCGGCGCGATCACCTTCGGGCATGTCATTGTCTCGAATGTCGAGCCGACACCGGCGACCTGGCGACATGAGCTTCGGCATGTCGCGCAATACGAGCGACTCGGCCTCGCGTTCCTCCCGCTCTATCTCTGGTACCGCGCGAGGTACGGCTATTTCGATCATCCGCTGGAGCGTGACGCGTCCGAAGACCCTAGGCTCTTTTCCTAGTGGCGGCGTACGACATCGCGATCTTGGGCGGTGGCCCCGGCGGTTATGTCGCCGCGTTACACGCGGCAGTGAAGGGCGCGAAGGTCGCGCTCGTCGAGCGCGACCGCGTCGGTGGGATCTGTGTGACCGTCGGCTGCATCCCATCGAAAGCCCTTCTCGACTCGAGCCACGCGTACTGGCTCGCGACGCACGGCGAGGAGCACGGGATACACGTCGAAGGGGCGCGCTTCGAGCTCGCCGCGGCCGTCGCGCGTAAGGACCGGGTCGTTGCGCAGCTGGTCTCCGGCGTTGAAGTGCTCCTCAAAGGCCGTAAGGCCGACCTGATCAAGGGCGAAGGAACGCTCATCTCGCCGACGCAGCTGCGCGTCGGCCAGGAGACCATCGACGCGAAGGCCGTGATCGTCGCGACGGGCTCGAAGGTCGGGATGCCGCCGATCAAGGGCCTCGCCGAGGCGAAGCCCCTCGATAACGTGAGCGCCCTCGCCCTGACCGAGGTCCCGAAGCGTCTGATCGTGATCGGCGGCGGCGCCATTGGGTTGGAGCTAGGGACATTCTTCGCCGAGATCGGCTCCGACGTGACCGTGCTCGAGATGCTTCCGCAGCCGATCGCGTACGCGGACGCCGATGTGGTCAGGACCCTCGTGCGCTCCCTCGAGTCCCGCGGCGTGAAGATCCGTCCGAACGCGAAGGTGACCGAGGTTCGCCGAGACGGTCCGCGCGTCACGGTCGCCGCCGAGATCGAGGGGAAGCAGGAGACGTTCGAGGGGGATCAGGTCCTCCTCGGCGCCGGCCGCGTCGCGAACCTCTCCGGCGTCGAGCAGGCGGGCCTGGTGACCAATCGGCTCGGGATCACCGTCGATGAGCGGATGCGAACGAACATCCCCGGCGTCTGGGCGATCGGCGATTGCATCGGTGATCCGCGCGCCGCAAAGCTCGCCCACGTCGCGTCGACGCAGGGCGAGGTCGCTGTCGACACCATCCTGGGCGCGGACGTCGCCATGGATTACGACGTCGTGCCGAACGTCGTGTACACGCACCCGGAGGTGGCGCAGGTCGGCCTGACCGAGGCGCAGGCCAAGGAGAAGTACGGAGCCGAGACCAAGGTCGCGCGCTACAGCTTCCGCGGATCGGGCCGTGCTCTCGCTCTCGGCGAGAGCGACGGTCTGACGAAGATCGTCACCGCGGGCAAGGATCAGCGCATCATCGGTGTGCATATCGTCGGGCCGCAGGCGAGCGAGCTCATCGCCGAGGCCACGCTCGCGATGCGGCTCGAGGCGACCGTTGAAGATGTAGCGGCGACGATCCACGCGCACCCGACGCTCGCCGAAGCGTTCCGCGAGGCGTCGCTCTCAGCTCTTGGGCGGCCGATCCACTCGCCCCGCTAGCTGACCTTGAAACGGATGTCCTTCGGGCCATCCGTCTCCGCTGGCCGGAGCTCGATCGTAGGCGCGCCACGTTCGCGAAGCTTCGCGTATCCCCATTCGGTCTCGGCGACGTCTTGCGCGCCGATCGCGACGAGCTCAAGGCCGGTCGCCCCGTTGGCGTGCTGCATCTGTGCGCCACCCGGGACGCGGAGATCGCGTGGGGTGAGGTCCTCGATGAGGAAGGGGAGCGGAGGCACGAGTATCGCCGTCCGCCACTTGAGCGGCGTCCCGTCGGGACGGGTCCGCCCGCCCTGTGCCGGAGGGTGCGCAACGAGCTCGCCGAGCGCGGCGGTGTCCGCGGCCAGGTCGTCGGAGAGGAGCGACGAGCTCGAGATAGCTTCCGTCCGCGAACGGGATCAGCGCGTTGTGGGTGAGGCCGTCAGCGTGCTCGCCGCCCGGAGTGACGGTGAATCCGCGCCGCCGGTAGTCGTCCATCGCCGCTGCGAGGTCGCGGACCACCATAACGACGTGGTCGAGCTGGCGGAGCATGCGCGAATGTCTAGCACGTCGGCCTGTAGACTCCCTTTCTGAATGGGCCGTTAGCTCAGTTGGATAGAGCACCTACCTTCTAAGTAGGAGTGGGCGCGTTCGAGCCGCGCACGGCCCGCCGGTACTTCAGTCACCTGACCCCGTGTTTCTTAATCCTCTGACCCCGAACTCTTATCTCTCGTCGATAACGTGGCTTTCATGACCGCGCGTTGATTGCATAGAAGTTCGGCTGGGTTAGCCGCTCACCCACCAAAGGGAGGGAAGCGGCGCCAGCGTCGGGGCGCTTCGTCGGGTGAGCGTGTGATCCGTCCGAACCCTTGATCGAGGGGAGAAGGGACGGAGGTTCGTATGCGCGATCTGAGAGTTTCGGGCGTCTTCGCTCTCGCGCTCACCATAGTCGTGCTCGCGGTCACCACGACCCCTGGCGACGCGGCCTCATTCGCGTTCCGAACGCTCGACGGGAGTGGCAATAATCTTCGTCATTCCGAGTGGGGTCGCGCGAACACACTTTACCTTCGAGTTGCACCCACCAATTACGCCGACGGGATCTCGGCCATGGTGGGCGGGCCATCAATCCGCTATGTGAGCAACCGGATCTTCAACGATGTCGGACAGAACATCTTCTCGAAGGACGGCGTCACCCAGTGGGGCTGGGTCTGGGGGCAGTTCCTCGATCACGATTTCGGTCTGAGGGATGAACGGCCCGCGGAGAACGCGGCCATCCGTTTCGACTCGGCGGACCCGCTGGAGGAGTTCAGGAACGACTTCGGCGCGATCGCCTTCTCGCGTACCCCAGCGGCTCCCGGCACGGGCGTAAGCTCGGCCCGCCAGCAGATCAACACGCTCAGCAGCTTCATCGACGCGTCCAACGTCTACGGCGTCGACGCGACCCGCCTGGACTGGCTGCGAGCAGGGCCGCTCGACAACAACGGGTCGAACGACGAGGCTATCGACCACGACAGGTCGAACAACGACGCTCGCGCCGACCAAATGTCGAACGACGGCCCCGGCGATAACGAGGGGTCGAGCAAGAGTGCCCGGCTCCTGCTCACCAAGGACGGCTTCCTGCCGCGGGTGACCGCCCGCGGCGATCCCTCCAAAGCGCCCGCCATGGATCTCATGGGTCCGCTCGTCGGGACACCGAACCGCGCTGTGGTCGCCGGCGATGTGCGCGCCAACGAGAACATCGCCCTGACCTCGTTGCACACCCTCTTCGCGCGCGAACACAACCGCATCGTCGCCAAATTGCCCAAGTACCTCTCGGCGGAGCAAAAATTCCAGATCGCGCGCCGAGTGGTCGGTGCGGAGATCCAATACATCACCTACACCCAGTTCCTGCCCGCGCTCGGGGTTCGGCTGAAGCCGTACGACGGCTACGACCCGTCCGTGAACCCTGGCCTGTCGAACGAGTTCGCGGTCGTCGGCTACCGGGCGCACAGCATGATCCACGGCGAGTTCGACACGAGCGTTCCCGCCGGCACTTACACCGACGCGCAGCTCGCCGCTTTCGCGGCACAGCAGGTCGTTGTGGAGCCCGACGGTGACCAAGTCAATCTCGAGATCCCACTCGCGGCGGCGTTCGGCAACCCCGATCTTCTCCAGAATCTCGGACTCGGTCCGGTCTTCCAGAGCCTCAGCCAGCGCCAATACGAGAACGACGAGCAGATCGACAACGCGCTCCGCAGCGTGCTCTTCCAAGTCCCAAAGCCGGGTGTTCCCGACCCGACGGTGTGCGGCGTGCCGATCGTGAATCCCGACTGCTTCAGCGGCGTGAGCGACCTTGGCGCGATAGACATCGCGCGTGGCCGCGATCATGGCATCCCTCTATACAACGACCTGCGCCGCGCGTATGGCCTCGCGCCAAAGACATCGTTCATCGCGGTGACCGGCGAGGGCAGCCAGCGATTCCCCAGCGATCCCGCGATCAACCCGCGGGATCCGATCAACGATCCGAACATCCTTGACTTCGTCGAGCTCCGCGACGCGAGCGGGAACATCGTCACTCCCGGCACCAACGCGGCCGATGAAGAGGTCGTCACCGGCGTACGGCGCTCGACCGTCGCCGCGCGACTCAAGGCGATCTATGGCAACGTCGACCGCCTCGACGCGTTCGTCGGAATGGTCTCCGAGCGCCACGTCAACGGGACGGTGTTCGGCGAGCTCCAGCTCGCGATGTGGAAGAAGCAGTTCGCGGCCATCCGCGACGGCGACCGCTTCTTCTATCAGAACGACCCAGGCCTGCGACTTATCGATCAGGTCTTCGGCGTGGACTTCCGGCACACGCTCGCGGAGATCGTGAAGCTGAACACCGGCGTCACACTACAGCCCAACGTGTTCAAGTTCGCGAACTGAGGTACGTGTGACGAGGGGGAGGCGCGAGTCTCGCGCCTCCTCCGCTCAATCGAGGCGGACGCGCGTCCCGGGCACCTCTGCGGCCACCAGCTGTAGACCCTTGAGCGAAGGGCTGACGTCGAAGATGAGCGTCAGGGGCGCTGCCCGCCCGACCGGGTACGAGTTCGTCCAAACATAGGGCGAATTGGTGTTTTGGTCGCTGAAATAGGCGGGGTCCGTCTCGGGCAAGGCCGTGTGTTCTCCGCCGCTCGCGTCGACCACGACGAAGTCCCTGGGCACGATCCGCGCGCCGGCGGAGCCACGATTCGTGGCGGCGACGCGGACGACCAGGTACACCCCTTGGGGGCGAGCCCTTCCGGCCGTCGGCGCACGCGAGACGTTGTCCACCTGGTAATCCCAGCGCGGCCCACTGATCACCTTGCCGAGGCCGACGACGTTCGTCGACGGGGTCGTGAGGGACGTCCGGAGCGACGTGAACCCGAATACGACGACGGCGGCAACGAGCACCGCGGTGATCACGAACCGAGCGCGCCACAGGATCTCCCGCCAGCTCGAGTCCTCGTCTCTTTGGACGGACCGACGCTCCTCAACGCGGGGGGTGGCGGTGATCCGATTCAACAGGGTTCCGGTTGGCTCATCGATGCCCGTCGGCGCGACCGGAGGGGCCAGCCCTCGCTCCACGGGCCTCGCGACGGTCGGTGCCGGAATCGGCGGATTGGCCGGGGGCCGCGCGATGCGGCTTACGATCCCGGGACGCGGTTGCGCCGCACGAACCTTCGGGTGATAGACGGTCGTCGAGCTCCGAAACGCGATGTCCGGCCGAACGACCCCTTCGAGCTTCTTGCCTGCGGCCCTCGTGAGCTCCCACAGCGTGCGCTTGGTCCCCGTCCGCGTCGCGATCAGCTCTCCGTCCGCTTCGAGCCCGTTTCGGCCAAGGACAACGATGGCGAAGGGCCCGAGCTCGGGTACGGCATTCGGTTCCGGCACATCGCCGAACGATGCGAATCGAAGGTACACACCACCCGGGGCCCCCACACGGATGTCGGGATGGCGCGCGCCGCCCGGCTCATTGCCCATCGCCCGCTGCAGCTCGAGCTCCGCCTGGATCCATCGGTTACCGCCGCCCGAGCGATCGGTGTGGTGGACCGACTTGCGGTCGGCCACGATCCGTCGATCGACGATGACGAGATGCTCGAGGGGACCGACGGGCGGCAGGTCGTTCTCGAACGAGGTGCCTTGCGTAAAGAAGGTCACGTACAGGCCGGGTTCCACGATCAGTAAGCCTAGCGACGACTTCGGCTAGCGACTCACTTGGTGAACGTGTACATGGGCCGCACCTTGCCGTCACCGCCAAGGACGCCGACGCTGTAACTTCCGGCCGGATATCCGCTTCCCAGGATCAGCATTGCGTTGCCGTATTCGTCCATGTGCTCGACCGACGTGAGCGCGGCGGGCCCGCTCACCGAAAACGTGACAAGCGACCCCGGCGTGAAGCCGTAGACCATGATGACCGACTGCCTTCCGCGGGGCGCGGACGCGATCCCCGGGTATGGGGTGACGGCTGCACGCATTCGCTCGGCAAACGCCGCTGTGAACCCGTCGAACGAAGATCCTGCGACGACGCGATAGGCGTCGCTGAATGAGGCACCGTCGCGGATCCGTTCGAGGATCGTGACGATGCCCTCCTGTCCCAGGTCGGCCTGAAGCAATCGGACCGCCTCAGCCGCGACGAGGTATTGGTAGTAGCCGTCTGTCCCGGTGCGCGCGTTCCACTTCGGGAGATCCGCCAGATCGCGGAGGGTCAGCCGCGAGCTGCCCGAGAGGGCCGCGGCGAAGGTCCGATCTTGCACGGCAATCCATCCGGCGCCGGCGAGCGTGCTCTCCTCGACGTGAGCGAGGCCTTCGTCGAGCCATGCGGGCACGTCCGGAGCCGGCGCTTTCTGCAGTCCATCCAGCTCGGCCCGCGACGTCCGGGACCCGGTGATCTGCCATACCAGGCGATGGGTCAGCTCGTGACGGAGCCCGGTGATGGGGACGTCGCGCGACATCTGGTGCCAGTCCACCGCGATCGCGTCCACCCACGGCGCGAAGAAAGCGTCCGTTTCCATCGCGGTCGCCCCCGTTCGTTCGCCGAAGATGTGACGGACGCCCGGCAGGTAGGACGAGGTGTCGGCGAAGACGTAGATGAGAGCGCGCGTGTGGAACGACCGGGCGAGGTCCTTCTGCACAGCGGCCGTGTCCGACTCGGCGAGGGCCGCCACCGCCGCGGCGTCATCTCCCGAGACACGAGCGTCCACATAGACATCGGCCGAATCGGTGCACCACACGTTGAAGGTGATCCCCCGGACGAAACGCGAAGTCGGACAACTGACGGTGATATGAGCGGTCGCCGAGAGCGTTCCGAGGCTTGCCGTGACCGATCCGCTCCCGCTGCGCGGTCCGGCCGTGAAGCGGCCTCCGGCGTCGACGGTGCCAAGCTCGATCGGGTCGACCGACCAGCGCACCGTCCCTTGGCCGAACGGCGCACCCCCGCTCAGCACGGCGGCCAGCTCCGTTTCCTCCGTGATCGCGATGACAACGGTCTGCGGATCGATCGCGATCCCCGTCGAGGCCAGGCCTGCGGGCACGCAGGCGGAGAAGACGAGCGCGATGGCCGCGAGCGAGAAGGCGCGGGTGAAGGATGACTTCATCGCCGGCCGAAATGCTCGGGTTTACCGGTGCCGCCAACGACCCCCCAGTAGAGGCAGTACGACCGGCTGTTCCGTATCGGTTGATACGGACCTTCGCGCGGAGATCGCGCGTAGAGTGAGGCTCCTGGTGGCGAACGAGAAATTCATCGACGAGCTCTGGAGCGTCGCCCGCGAGCTCTTCATGCCGGACCACCCGTGGTTCAAGGGCATTGTCGAACACCGGTGGACCCGCGAGCAGATCGCTCTTGGCGAGATCCAGCACTACCTGCGCGTGCGTACCAATCCGATCTTCTTCGGGTACATCGTCACGAATGTCGCGAGCGAGCGGAACTACGCGCTCATGGACATCGTGATGGAGAACTTCATGGAGGAGCTAGGGGGCGAGAAGACCCACGTCGACATCATGCTGCAGATGCTTGACGAAGCGGGCATCGCTCGCGACCAGGCCGACCAGGCCGATCCCGCCCCCGGCACTCTCGCCGCGATCGAGATGATCCGCTCGGGTTGTCAGAATCGCTCAGCGCTCGAAGGAATCTCGCTCCTGGCATTCGTCGAGGCGATGCACGGTGGTCCCGATGGCGCGGCCGCGCGTGTGTACAAGGAGCTCACCGGCCATTACGGCTTCTCGCGGCGCGCCGCGGCGACGTACGAGCTTCATGCGGAGCAGGACACCGGTCACGGAGATCGTCAGATCGCCGCGATTCGTGAGTACGCGACGACGGACGAGGTTCGCGAGAAATGCCGGCGCGCGGTGCATCTTGGCGTCGAGGCGTTCAACTTCGAGTGGGACGGCCACGTGCAGGCGATGACCGGCCAGCGCGACGTCTACTGGAGCGGGAAGACCGGACGGCTCGCGCTACGGCACCCCGAAGTGCGGTTGCCCAAGGAGCGGCTCGCGCAGGTCTAGAAGGGCCAGTCCTTCGGCAGGGTCGCGCGCAGCTTCTTGTACTCCGCATCCTCGGCGTATTTCTTCTTGAAGGTCTTGAGCTGCTTGACCAGGTCGTCCTGGTCCACCTCGAGCACGTTGGAGACCATACCCGTGGTCTCTTCGAAGCCTTGGCTTCAGTTGCCGCGTCAGCCCTTCATCCGCTGCATGACGTAGCGGTCGTTCTCTTCCACGATGAAAGCCTAGTCCCGCGAGACGGCTCCGACGCGGTGGGTCGTGATCGATATGGTGTTGCCGGCGATCGGCTCGCCGCCCGGGCCTGCGGTCACGCTCACGCGTGCGAGGACACGCCACACCACATCGCCGTCCGCGACGCGGAGGATCAGGAAAGGATTCTCGACGAGGCTGCCAGGCGTCTCGGCGAACCGCACCGGCAAAGCGATATCACCTTCCGCACCGGCCGCGACCTCCTGTTCGAGCGCCTTCTCTGGCGTTCGAAACTGCGCATGAGGCTGCGTCGCGGAGATGAGCCGAAGCCTGCGCGTGCCGTCGTTGCGGACGCGCCAGCGGACGATCCAGTTTCCCCGCGAGCCCTCGTGCGTGAACGGTGCGATACGAAGGCGCGGGGTCTCGCTAGTACCCGACGCTCGGCGCGGGAGAGCCTTGTCCACCGCCACCACCGTAACCGCAGGCCGTGCCGCCGAGCGTCATCAGAGCTGCGAGCAGAAAGAGCGCGACGATGATCCGATGCATCAGGAAGCCTCCTTGAACTGCGGCATCACGTCGTCGACGAACGCTTCGAGAGCATCCCAGTCGTACGGTCCCTCGCGTAGAGCGATGTTCACGCGGTGGGCGCCCGCATCTGCGTATGACGCCACCACGTCCGCGGCCGCGCGCGACCTGCCGCGCAGGAATCCCGTAACTCCGTGCGTGTCCTTCGACCAGTGCCGTTGGTACCGCTCCTCGTGACGCTTTGCTCCCGCGTCGTCGGCGCCCATGTAGAACCCGACGTTGATGGTCCGCGCGATCGACTCGGGATCGCGGCCCACCTTGACGCACCACGCGTCCAGTACCTCGCTCTTGCGCTTCCACTCCGCCGGCGCGAGATACGGCGCGTTCCAGCCGTCGGCGAAGCGAGCGGCGGTTCGAAGAGTCCGTTTCTCTCCGGCGCCTCCGATCCAGATAGGCAGCCGCTTTTGGAGAGGCTTGGGGTTGTTCGGGGCGTCTACGAATTTGTAGTGCGTGCCGCTGAAGTCGGCGCGACGACGATCAAACAGGAGACGGAGGACCTCGGCGTACTCCTCCAACTGATCCTCGCGCTCGCCGATGGATGGAAACGGGATGCCGTACGACGCGAACTCGACCTCGTCCCACCCCGCACCCAGGCCGCAGTCAGCACGTCCTTTGGATAGGTGATCGACGGTGCTCATCGCCTTCGCGAGAACGCCGGGGTGCCGGTAGCCGACGCAGAAGACGAGGCAACCGACCCGGACCTTCGTCGTCTCCAGGGCCGCGGCAGACAGCGTGGCGATCGACTCGAAGCAGTCGATGTCCCCACCTTGTGGTGGCGTCTCCTGAAAATGATCCGATAGCGAGAACCAGTCGAACCCGCGCTCGTCCGCGAATCGCCACAATCGTCGCATCTCATCGAGCGGGCCGCCGAGATGGCCAATGTGTATGCCGAACCTAATACCCGTAATCGTATGGGTCCGACGGCGCGGGGGTGCCGCTCGCGGGGATCGGCGTGAACCTCGCCGGAGCGCCGGTCCCGCCCGCTCCACCGGATCCCGCGCCGCCGCAGGCCGCGAGAAGGCCCGTCACGAGCACGCCGATGAGCAGGAGCGCACGAGCGGTCATCAACGATCTCCTCCTGTACCGTTCATTACGCACGGGAGGCCACGGCGGATATGGGTACTTTTGGGATCGTTCTCATCGTCGTGATCGTCGCCGCGTTCGCGATCGGCAGCCTGATCTTCGCGCTCGCCGTCGCGCGCGCCGCCAATCGTCCGCGGCCGGCCCTTCCGGTGAACTGCGGTGATTGCATGTACATGATCCCGCGCGCGAAGGTCTATCGCCGTGAAACGCTCGAAGACGTCGATGGCATCGTTCACTACCTCTGCCAGAAACGATGGATCGAGGTGACGCCCGTCTCGCCGCGCTGCGAGCTCGGCAAGAGCAAGACTCGAACGACGACGGTCCCGACCTAGCGATAGCCTGCATCGCGTGATGGGCTTCGCGGAGTTCGACGCGTACGTGCGCGACCGGGTGCCCGAGTACATCGACGAGCTCAAGGCCCTGATCCGACAGCCGACCGTCTCAGCGCAGGGCATCGGCGTGGCCGACACGGCGCGGATCGTGCTCGAGCGGACGCGTCGGGCGGGAGTCGACGCCACCGCGCTCAGCGTGGATGGCGGACCGCCGACGATCGTGGGCGAGACGGGGCAGGGTCCGCGTACGGTCCTCGTCTACAACCCACTACGACGTGCAGCCTCCCGATCCGCTCGACGAGTGGGAGACGCCACCCTTCGATCCGACCGAGCGCGACGGTTACCTCTTCGGGCGCGGCGTCTCCGACAACAAGGGCAACCTCATGGCTCGGCTGCAGGCGATCGAGGCGTACCGCGCGACGATGGGGGACCTGCCGCTGCGCGTTCGCGTCCTCTACGAGGGCGAAGAGGAAAGCGGCTCGGCCCACCTCGCGGCGTTCGTCGAGCGGTTCGGCGACCGGCTCAAGGCCGACGGCTGCATCTGGGAGGCGGGGTACAAGGACGCCGCCGGCCGACCCACGATCTCGTGCGGGCTTAAGGGGATCGCGTACGTGCAGCTCCGCGTCCGCGCAGCAAGCAAGGACGCGCACTCCTCGCTCGCGACGATCGTTCCCAATCCGGCCTGGCGCCTGGTCTGGGCGCTCGCGTCGCTCAAGAACGAACGGGACGAGATCACGATCGACGGCTTCATGGACCGGGTGCGGCCGCCGACCGCGGCGGAGCTACAGGCGCTCGAGCGGCTTCCCTTCGACGAGCCCGGCATGCTGCGCATCCACGGCATCAAGCGCTTCGTGCGCGGCCTCTCCGGGGTCGAGCTCAAGACGAAACACTTCTTCGAGCCCACCTGCACGATCTGCGGGATCGTGTC
This sequence comes from Chloroflexota bacterium, assembly GCA_005879975.1. Taxonomy (GTDB): domain Bacteria; phylum Chloroflexota; class Limnocylindria; order P2-11E; family P2-11E; genus 3-1-20CM-2-70-9. The sequence goes on along the minus strand of VBIL01000037.1, from coordinate 31,290 downwards.
GGGCTATACCGGCGCCGGATCCAAGACCGTGCTGCCGGCGGTGGCGAGCGCGAAGATCGACTTCCGGCTCGTGCCCGACCTCACCCCGGAGACGGTGACCACGTTGCTCCGAGCGCACCTCGACGGGCGCGGCTTCGGCGACGTCGAGATCGTTCCCGGACACGGCGAGCCGCCCTCGCGCTGGCCCACGGACTCGATCACCGCGCGCGCCGCCGTCGATGCGTGCCGCGCGACCTACGGCACGGAGCCGGTGGTCTACCCGCTGCTCGCCGGATCCGGGCCGATGGCGCAGGTGTGCGACAAGCTCGGCATTCCGGCCGCAGGATTCGGCTCGGGCAACGCGGCGTCGGCGAACCATGCACCCAACGAGAACATCGCGATCGTCGACTACTTCGACCATATCCGCGCCTTCGGTCGCTTCCTGCACGCCTTCGCCGGTCGCCCGGTCGCTTGAGCCCGGGCGAGCGCCGGGCCCTCCTCGGGCTGCTCGGCTTCCTGACATTCGCCGCCGTGTACGTCGGCGTGGTATTCGCACCCGTGTTGACGCAGATCGGCGGCGAGTTCGGGATCACCACGGGGACGGCGGGTCTGGTCGTCGCGGCCTACGGCGCCCCGGGCATCCTCGTGGCGGTCCTTACGGGTCCGTACTCGGACCGATTCGGGCGCAAGCGCTTTCTCGTCGCGGGGTCGCTGATCATGGGCGTCTTCACGGTGCTGTCGGCATTCGCGACGAGCTTTCCGGTGCTGGTGGCGACGCGGATGATCGCCGGCATCGGCTCGTCGGTGATCTGGCCAAACGTCACCGCCACCGTCGGCGACAACGTGCCCTATCGGGAACGCGGGACGGCGATGTCGACGGTGATCGGCCTCAACACGATGGCCTCCGTGATCGGGATCCCGCTCGCGGGGATCGTTGCCGAGGGGACGAGCTGGCGCGTGTCGGTGGCGATCGTCGGTGTCCTTTCGATCGCGGCCGCAGGGCTGATTTTCTGGAAGCTGCGTCCCGCGCAGACACCGCTCAACAGCGCGCGCGTGCGCGAGCTGTACCACTCGATCGTCACAAACCGCTCGGCGCTCGGCGCGATCGCGTCGAGCCTTCTCGGCGCTCTCTACTGGTTCACGTGGGCGACGTACATCGTCGTCTTCTTCGAGCAGAGCTTTGGGCTGTCGCAGGGACTCGCTTCAACCTTCGCGCTGACGCAGGGCCTCGGGGTGCTCGTCGGAAGTCAGCTCGGCGGAAGGCTCGGTGCGCGCATCGGACACAAACCCGTGGTCGCCGGCAGCGTCCTCGTCTCGGGCGCGCTCCTCCTGTTTCAGACGAATCTCACGCCGCCGCTCGTCCCGACCGCCCTTCTGAACCTCGCGCTCTCCGCGGTGATCGGCGCGCGTTTCGCGTCCAACACGACGCTGCTCACCGAACAGGTTCCCGAAGCCCGGGGAACACTCCTCGCACTATCGGCTTCCGTCACCAGCGCGAGCATCGTGGCCGGCGCCGCAGTTGGGGGCATCCTTATCGACGGGCTCGGCTTTTGGTCCCTTGGCGCGTTTTGCTTCGCGGCCGCGGCGCTCGCGGCGACGGTCGTGACGCTTTTCGTCCGCGAGGAGCCGATCGACCTGGAGATCGCGCCGGCCGCTTAGTCTTCGCGCCCCACATGATCCCGTGCGCCTTCGCCCAGTCGTGCCAGTCCGGCACCGGGTGGCTCACGGTGTAGAGGAAGTGGTACGCGCCGCTGTCGCCGACGAACTTGAACCGCTTCTTGAGATCGGTCGCCAACTCCTCGTACTCGTGAAACGAACCAAGATGGCGCTTGAAGCCGCCCGCACGCTCGAGGTCGAGCAGCGTGCGCGCGTTGTGCACGACGGCGGCGATCTTCGGGCGGCTCCGGATCACCCGTTCGTCCTGCGCGACTTCGTCGATCTCGCGGTCGCTCATCCGTGCGACACGTTCGACCCTGAACCGGTGGAACGCGGCTCTGATCCCCGCCCACTTCACCTCGACGACGCGCCAGCTGATGCCGGCTTGAAAGACGCCTCTCGATAGCTGCTCGAGGTAGTCGTCCAAGCTTCGGGGTTTGATCCGAGGAGGTGGCCCTTCCACGCGCGGGACTCTACGCGGATCCGTTTCACCCGGCGTTTACCGCGAAACGGAGGTACCCATAGCCTCATTGGGTCGCGAGAGACGCATCGTTGCGCAACTGTTACCGGATATCCCCGCCCGGGCGCCTACTCGGCATGACACCTGCCCGTACATCTGTCACTCGGAAAAGGAGCAGGCCATGGCACGGAAAACAGGAGGCGGCATGACGGTCGCCGAAGCCGGCCGGATGGGTGGCCGGTTGGTCAGCGAGAAGTACGGCCCGGAGTTCTACGAGAAGATCGGCAAGAAGGGCGGCTCGAGCACGGCCAACAAGTACGGGCCCGAGTTCTTCGGTCGGATCGGCAAGAAGGGCGGCCGCGCGGTGACCGCCAAGTACGGAGCCGGCCACTTCGAGCGGATCGGTCGCAAGGGCGGCCAGAAAGTCGCTGACCTCATCGAGCGCGCGAAGAGTCTCGAGTCGGCGCCCGCAGAAGAGGCGAAAGAGGCGACCACTCCCGCCGAATAACCAGCGTACCTTTGGACCCTTGATGGACCGAAGGGAGCTGGGAGCGGGCACGCGCGTGGTGCGCGCTGCTCGCTCGCTCCCCTCGGGCGACGGCGAGCCGGTGGTGCCGCCACTCGTGCAGAGCGTCGCATTTGATTACGGCTCAGCGGCCGAGCAGGACGCGGTCTTCGGCAATGAACGCCCCGGCTATGTGTACGGCCGGTACGGGAACCCGACCACGGCGGCGCTCGAAGTCGCCCTCGCGGAGCTCGACGGCGTCGCTGCGGCGACGTGCTTCGTCACAGGAATGGCGGCGATCGCCGCGGCGGTGGACGCGTGCGCGATCTCCCGCGGAGGCCGGGTCGTCGCCCAGGAGGACTGTTACGGGCAGACGCGCGCGCTCTTCGAGCGCTGGTCGCGCGAGCGAGCCGCTGACATCTCCTTCGTGGACACGACCGATCACGAGGCGGTGGAGACCGCCCTCGCTGCACGACCCACTGCGCTCCTGTACGCCGAAGCCATCGCGAATCCGCTGCTGCGCGTGAACGACATCGTGACGCTCGCGCGGCTCGCGACCCAGAACGGGGCCGCACTCGCGGTCGACGCGACCTTCGCGACCCCAGTGCTCGTCGGGCCGGCCACGCTGGGCGCGACGATGGTGATCCACTCGCTCACCAAGTACATCAACGGTCACGGCGACGTGATGGGCGGCGTCGTCGGCGGGTCGCAGGAGCTCCAGCGCGCGATGCGCGATCGCACGATCCTCGATGGTGGATACATGCCACCGCACGAAGCCTGGCTCACGATCCGCGGCATGCGCACGCTCGCACTTCGCGTGCGCCGGCAATGCGAGAGCGCTCTGACTGTCGCGCGGCATCTCGCGGTACACCCGAAGATCGCGCGCGTCCGCTATCCGGGCCTGCCGGACCATCCCCAGCATGCCCTCGCGACCCGGCAGTTCGGTGGCCTTTACGGAGGCGTCGTCTCGTTCGCGCTGCGCGAGGACACGAAGGAGGCCGCGTTCCGGTTCCTCGATGCCCTCGAGCTCGCCGCCTCCGCGACGACGATCGGCGATCTCTTCACCGAGGTGCTCTATCCGCCGATCTCATCGCATCGTCGGTTGGCGGCCGAAGAGCGAAAACGCCTCGGCATCACGGATGGGTTCCTGCGCATCTCCGTGGGGATCGAAGACGTGACCGACATCACGCTCGACCTCGATCGCGCCCTTGACCGCGTCTAGCACCGCACGCGCTCTCGTCATGAACTGCCATATCACGGGACTGGCCGTCGCGCGCTCGCTCGCCGCGCATGGCGTCGAGGTGATTGCGCTCGATCCGGACCCCCGCGGCCTCGGGCAAGCGTCGCGCGCCGTGAGGGAGCGGCATACCTGTCCGAATCCTCTCGAGGATGAGAAGGGCCTCGTGCAGTACCTGCTCGACAACGCCGAGCGCTTCGGCGAGGGTGCGGTCCTGTTTCCCACGAACGATGAGTGGGTGATGGCGGTCGCCCGCTACCGCTCCCAGCTGGAGGCCTGCTACCGCATCCCTTTCAGCGAGCTGTCCGTGATCGACGCGGTCCTCGACAAGCGCCGGCTGTACGCAGACGCTCATCACCTCGGCATTCCGATCCCCAAGACGTTCACGCTGAACGATCCGAAGGCCACCTCCCGCGAGATTCGCTATCCGGCGATCGTCAAGCCGGCCGAGCAGCGTCGTTTCTACGACCGCTTCGGCGTGAAGGTGTTCCGGGCAGAGAACGCCGCCGAGCTTCTCCGTTTCGCGCGCGAGGCCTCCGATCTTGCCTGCGTGGCGCAGGAGATCGTCGACGTGCCTCCTGGCGGGTTCTATTCGTTCTGCTCGTTCATCGCGCCTGACGGCGAGGTGCGCGGGGGATTCGTGGGCCGGAAGCTTGAGCAGTATGGATCAGCGAGGTTGAGTTCATTTGGGATCCCGCGCGCGAGGAGCATCTGCTCCTCGATGTGAACCCGCGGGTGTGGAAGTGGATCGGTCTTCCGATCGCCAGCGGCGTAGATCTGCCGTGGCTGGCGTACACCGAAGCGATCGGCCAGGGCGAGCGCGCCGGGGATTTGCGCGATGGGATGCGCTGGATCTACGAGCGTGACTACGCGTTGCTCGCGAAGACCAGGCCGCTTTTCCCGGCGACCGGCGAGATCGTGAACGCGGTGTGGGACCCCGATGATCCGGGCCCGTTCGCCCAGCTCATCCTGAACGAGGGACCGGCCGGAAAATACTATTGCGCGTGCTAGAGCAAACTCTGCGCATGCCAGGTCGCATCGCCGTCTTCATTCTCACGTTGGCCCTCGCCTGCACGGCGGCGCCGAGCCCGACGACGCCGTCGCCGTCCCGCTCCGAGCCTGCCGCGACCGCGAGCGTCCCCGCCCCGAGCGGCGGTCCCGCCGCGGCGTGCCCCGCGATTCGCCAGATCTCGCTCGGCGGGATCAACGGGAAGTTCGGATATCCCTCCGAAGGCAGCCCGCCCCTCGCGCTGATCGCGATGCGGGTCGACGACCCGAAGGTCTTCCGCATACTGCACACCCCGCGGCTTCCCGGAGGCGCGCTAAGCCCGTACACGATCGGCGCCATCGAGCCGGGGATGTACCTGGTTCTTGCGTACGTCGAGGGAGAAGCCGATGGCCTGGCCGGCGCGTACACCCCCGCGGTGGCGTGCGGTCTCCGCGCGGAGTGCACAGACCATTCGGTGATCCGTGTCGCCGTGACCGGAGGCCAGACCGCGTCCGGCGTCGACATCCTTGACTGGTACGCGCCTGCGGGGGCCTTCCCCAAGCGACCGGTGGGGACCGAGCCGCTCCGCGCAGGCGACGCGATGGCGGTATGCAATCCATATGCGGACTCGGCGAACATGCGGGCGAGCGCCGGTTTGGGATTCCCGATCCGCCGGACGCTCGACAACGGCGCCCGAGTGATCATCCGCGACGGACCGCTCGGAGCCGACGGCTATGACTGGTACGAGGTGAACCTCGCTGGAGACCAGTTGGCCAGCGGCTGGGTCGTCGCCTACTCGCTCCGCAAATGACCGCTTAGTCCGATGCGCTTCGGCTTCTGGATGCCGGTGTTCGGTGGCTGGCTGCGCAACGTCGAGGATGAGGGCATGCCCGCGACCTTCGAATACCAGCGCGAGCTCGCGCAGCACGCGGACGTGACCGGCTGGGACGTCACGCTCGTCGCCGAACTCAACCTGAACGACATCAAAGGCCCCGAGGCCGACTGCCTCGAGGCGTGGACGACAGCGGCGGCACTGGCGCCGCTCACGAAGCGGCTCGAGCTCATGACCGCGGTCCGCCCGAACTTCCGCCTGCCCGCGCTAGTGGCGAAGGAAACGGCGACGATCGATCACATCTCCGGTGGCCGCTTCACGCTGAATGTCGTGAGCGCCTGGTGGCAGGCGGAGAGCGACCAGTACGGCGGCACCTGGGTGGCACATGACGAGCGCTATGCGAGGACCGCTGAGTTCCTGGCAGTGCTCAAAGGGATGTGGACGAACGACGAGTTCTCCCTCGAGGGCCGCTACTACACGATCAAGAACGCACGGCTCGCTCCCAAGCCCGTTCAAAGACCGTGGCCCGTCCTCTACGCTGGCGGCGAGTCACCGGCGGCGAAGGATCTCATCGCGCGTGAGTGCGACGCGTATCTGATGCACGGCGACCCACCCGAGGTGCTGAGCGCGAAAATCGGCGACATGCGGGCGCGGCGTGCGAAGCATCCCGAGCTCCCGCCGCTCCGATTCGGGGTCGCCGGGTACGCGATCGTCCGTCAAGGTGAGGCCGAGGTGAAGAAGGAGCTCGCGCGCATCACGGACGTGCGCGCGTCCGCACGCGGCTATGCGAGCTACCTCGATTTCATCAAAGGCTCGCAGCTCGAGACCGAGGTGTCTCTTGAGGACTACAGCGTGTCCAACCGAGGCCTGCGCACCGGTCTGGTCGGCACGCCCGACCAGGTCGCCGAGCGCGTGCGTGAGCTCGAGCGCATCGGCGTCGACCTGCTTCTCCTGCAGTGCAGTCCCCAGCGCGAGGAGATGGACCGGATCGGCCAGGAAGTCTTCCCGCTCGTTCGGGCTTAGCATCTCCCCGGCCATTACGGTGGCGGGGAGGAAGTCCATGCATCGTTGGCTGTTCCCATTGATCGCGGCTCTCACGCTCGCATCCGCACAACCGGTGCTCGCCGCGCAACCCCAACAAGGCGTGGTGAAGACGATCGCCGACGCAAACAACGCGTCGTGTCACAACCCCGAGGGGATCACCGCCTCGTCGAACGGGCTGCTCTACGCCGCCGGTCTCTCCGGGAACATCTGCGTGTACACGCTCAGCGGCCGGCAGGTCCGCGTCATCCCGGTCGCCGCGAACCACGCGCTGCTCGGCGAGCTGTTCGTCCCGAGCGAGGGGATTTACGTCGCCGACAACAATCCTGGCTTCAGCGGCGGGCGCCTCATCAGGGTCGATCCTGAAAACGGCGCGGTCACCGAGCTGGCCACCGGTTTCGGCGCGCCGAACGCGATCGCCCGCGATCACCACGGCACCCTGTACGTGTCGGACTCGTTCGCCGGCGCCATCTACACCGTCAGCCCCGACGGCGGCGGAAAGATGCTTTGGAAGGCTGACCCGTTGCTCCTTCCAATGTGCCCACCGTTCTGCCCGGGCTTCGGCGCGAACGGCGTCGCCTTCGACCGGACGCAGGGCTTCCTCTATGTCGCGAACACTTCCAGAGATCGGATCCTGCGTATCGCGGTGAACGATGACGGCAGCGCCGGCGCGATCTCGATCTTTGCCGACGGCGCGACGCTCGGCCCGGGTGCGCTCGACGGCGCCGACGGCATCCAGTTCGACGTCAAGGGAAACCTCTATGTGTGCGCCAATCAGGCGAACGAGATCCAGGTGCTGTCCCCGAGCGGTGCGTTGATCGCCCGCTACGGACACAATCCGGGCGACGATCCGCTCGACTTCCCCGCGAGCCCGATCTTCCACGAGCGCGGCCTGTACATCGCGAACCTCGCCTTGGGCACCGCGCCGAACGGCGGCAAGATCTCGGCGCTGGGCATTCCGTTCCCAGGCGCACCCGGCGGCCGCTAGACGATCGAAGGGGGCGGCGTCAGCCGCCCCCCCTTTTACGCACGCTCCTGGTAGATCCGGCGAACCACGTCCTCGATCTCGGGCTCCTGCACGGTGAGATCGCGGAGCGGCGCCTGTGCCGCGGCCGCCGCGGTCAGCTGCGCCGCGCTCAAGCGCTCGCCGTCGAAGGCGATCCATTGCCGCGGTCCCTCGATTCGGATCACCCGCGCTCCATCCAGTTGGAGCGCGGGGCCCGGCTCCTCGAGATCGACGACGAGTACGCGCTCCTTCCCATAGCGCGCCTTGAGCGTGTCGATGTCGCCGTCGAAGATGAGGCGGCCACGATCGATGATCAGGATCCGCGAGCAGAGCCTCTCGATGTCGGTGAGGTCGTGTGAGGTGAGGAGCACGGTCATCCCGCGCTCGCGGTTCGCGCTGAGCAGGAATTCGCGGACCCGCTGCCGCGCGACGACGTCGAGCCCGATGGTGGGCTCGTCGAGAAAGACGATCTCCGGGTCGTGGAGCATCGCGCCGGTGATCTCCCCGCGCACACGCTGGCCGAGGGAGAGCTGACGCACCGGCGTCCGGAGAAACTCATCGAGGTCGAGCAGCCGTCGGAAGGTCGAGAGATTGCGCTCGTAGGTCCGCGGCGGGATGCGGTAGATATAGCGGAGAAGCTCGAATGATTCGATAAGCGGAAGGTCCCACCATAGCTGCACGCGCTGGCCGAACATCACCCCGATGCGCTGCGCGAGCTGCGTCCGCTGCCTGGTCGGGACGAGACCCGCCACGGAGATCCGGCCGCGGGACGGGACGAGGATCCCGGTGAGCATCTTGACCGTCGTGGACTTGCCTGCCCCGTTCGGTCCGATGTAGCCGACGAGACTGCCCCGCTCGACCGAAAACGACAGGTCCGTGACGGCACTCACCACGTCGGTCTTGCGGCGGAAGCGACCGACGGCGCGCCGCACCACGAAGTCTTTTCCGACATGCTCGAGCTCGATCGCCGGCACGCTCATCCGCCGGCGCTCTGGTAGTGGCGAACGCCGATGCGCCACACCGCGCTCGCCACGAAGGTGGCGGCGACAGCGACCAGCGGCGAGGCGAAGCGAAGCCACTCGGGCAGACCGATGGGATCGGGCTTGTCGAGGATGTAGAGGGCGGGGAAGTACGCGACGAACGCGATCGGGACGACATAAGCGAGGAAGCGCCGGAGCCACCGGTCGTAGAGATTGATCGGGAACTGGCCGAGGAACTGGCCGCCGTATGTGAAGGCGTTCGAAACCTCGCGCGCGTCGACCGACCAGAACGCGATGCAGATCGTCGCCACCCAGATCGAGGCGAAGATGACGACCCCGCTGGGCACGATGAACAGGAGCATCGCGATGCGGCCCGGGTCCCAATCGATGCGCAGGTTCGCGAGCGCGTACGCCAGCACCGCGAGCGCACCGATCGCCTTGCCCAGGCGGCGCACCTGGAAGTCGGCCGTCAGGAGCTGGAACAGCGTGCCCCGCGGCCGGATGAGCAGAAGATCGAAGTTCCCGTCGCGGATGAGTTGCGGGAACAGGTCGAGGTGACCGATCGCGAGGTCGGTGAACGCGAACGTGAGCCCGGTGATCGCGAAGAGCAGCGCGACCTCGGGCAGCGTCCAGCCGGCCAGCTGCGGCACGTTCGCGAAGATAACGAGGATCGCCAGGAAATCGATGAAGGAAATGAGCAGCATGCCGGTGCTGTCGAGAGCGAACGATGTGCGGTACTGAAGCTGGGCGCGCAGCCGCGCCGCGATGAGCCGGCGATAGAGCGCGAGGAGATCGCTGAGCTCAGCCACCCTGTACGACCAGGCGGCGCGTGCCGAGCGCGAACAGCCCGTACGACGCCGCAAGCATCGCGAGAGCCCAAGCAAGCTGTCCCGCAAGCGCGACCAGGACCGGCGGGCCAGCGGTCGCGCCGACGAAGATGTCGACCGGTGTCTGGACCATCGCCGGGAAGGGCGTGGCGTACGCGATGGCCGCGAGCCACGGTGGGAAGAACTGGATCGGGATGGTGAATCCCGAGAAGACGGTCATGACAACGAGGGCGAGGATCATCGTGCCTCGCGTGTCCGTGGTCCAGAACGCGGCGAGGTTGTAGAGCATCCTGAAGGCGAAGCTGACGGCCACCGCGAGCACGAGGCTCGCGAAGAACGCCAGCCATACCAGCGCATCGGATGGCAGCGCGGCGTGGAACGCGACCACGCCAACAGCGACCGGCGGAATGCCGCGGAAGACGAGCTGGTAGGTCGCGCGACCGTACTCGGCGGCGAGCAGAGCGCGGATCGGGTGGATCGGGCGGATGAGGTCCGTCGCGATGTCGCCGGTGCGCACGCGGAGCGCGAGCTCCTGCCACCCCCAGATGGCCACTATGTTCAGCAGGCCCTGGGTGAGCCAGACGTAGGTGATCGTCGCGGCGGCGTCGTAGGCGCCGATCCGCTGGCGGTCGGCGAAAAGCGCGAGCAGCACCGATCCGCGCATGAGGCCGAAGATGATGTTCGTGAAGGCGCCGGCGGCGGTCGCCAGGGGATACGCGGCATATCTTTGGTACCCGCGGCGCGCGATCTCCAGATCCGTCCGGAGAGAGAGCGGGAGCACCGCGGAAGACTAGGTCTAGTGCGAGCGCCGGAGGTGATCGAGGATCTCCGCCATCACGCGGCAGTCGACCTCGTTGTAGGCGGCGATCTCGCGCATGACCGGCGACTCCTTGAGACTCCGGCCGCGAGCGCGCGCATCCGCGGCGGCGGACCACGCGCCGGCCATCGCGCCCGCGCCGTCGGCGAGACCATCGCCCCATTCCGTGGAGATGAGCCCGTGCGCGCGCAACGCGCGCGCGATCGCCTTCAGTCCGAACGAGAACGCGCCTCTGACGACGACAGGCTCCGCACGGAAGACGCGGCCGAGGAGGTCGTACCACTGGAGCGCCGGCCATTCCCGGTCCGGGTGACGAGATCGCGCCGACTCGTACGCGCGCTCGAAGCTGGACTCCTCAGCGAGCGACCAGTGGACGAGTCGCACGTCGCTCGCCGATGCCAGTCCCGCGCTGGCGGCGAGTGCCGCGAGGTGAGTGAGCCATTCGTCGATCATGCGTCCTTCCGCCTCCACACCGAGGTCATCGACCGTGAACTGGTCGAAGGACCACTGGCGATCGCGATACGTTCCGCACCCGATCTGGAAGATGAGTGACTGACCTCCCTTTCGCGGGAACGAGCGAAAGTCGTCATCGAGGTCGTGCACGAACTCGAAGTCCACGAAGGCCTCGGCGGCGGGCGGGATCCGCCAGCGCTCCCCGTCGGCGCTGACGCGGGCTGGCCGCACGGGCTCGCCGCCGTCGCGGTTCACCGCGATCACCGCGTCCAGCGTTCGCGCGTGCTCGCCATCCAGACCGAAGAGGACCGCCGACGTGCGCGCGTCATCCCATCGCGTCACGCCCGTCGCGTGCGCGGCGCCGCGAAGCTCAGCGTTGATGCGCGGCAGGATCGTTAGATCCGCCAGCTTGATGGCGATCTCGGCCTTTGCGGTGTGCCAGGGGAAGTCGCCGTTCGCCTTCATGTTCGGCCAGAGCTCGGGCACCGATGGGATCGGCAGCACGCGCCACTCGGCGCCCTCGGTCCGCAGGCGGCGGATCCATGCGCAGGCGCGGGCAACGATGCTCGCGAGGTCCTCGTCGCGGGAGCGCACGTACGCGTCCGAAGGCACGCGCGCGAGCCGTTCCCAGCACCGATCGCCCCGGGCGGCACCCTGCCTCCACGCGCGGCCCGCCACGTAGGCGGCCGGTGGCACAAATCCCTGTACTCGTCCGAGCGCCTCGTTATATATCCAGGCCTGGGCCATCACGTCGATGTCAGTCGCGCCGAGCCCGCCGTCCTTCAGCAGGTGCAGCGTTGAGAACTTGACGTCGACCACGCGGTAGTGACGCCCGTGCCGCATCGCGGCCACTGGAAGCTCCAGCTGATCCCCGACGAACGCGTCAGGGCAGAGCTCACCCAGGATGTCGGACCGGACCAGCAGGTCCGCCACCCCGAAAGTGCGCCGCTCCGGATCCCGCAACACTGCCGACGCGATCACCGGCGCACCGTCCTTCATCGCGTCCCATGTCGCTTCTGCCGCCGCGAGAGAGCGGGCCTCATCCGGACGCGTCGCGATTCGCGTCACAGGCCAGCGCCCCTGGAGATCGACGAGGAGAGCCTGCTCGAAGCGGCGCCCCTGCTCCATGAGGAAACGCGGCAGATCGAAGACTCGGTCGTAACCGGGCAGCCGATCGTCACGACGGAAACCGTGCTGTTCGCCGTACTCCGCGAGCCAGTCGACGAGCAAGTCCCCGTCGCACCAGTTGCGCACCTCGCCGGCGGGCACCCACTCCAGCCAGTCCACATCGCTGCGCGGGTCGACGACGGTTCCGTCGTCGCGTTGGGTGAGGGCCGCGCGACCGATCACGATGCGCCCAGCGTCTCGAGCAATCCACGCAGGTCGGGCTCCTCGCGGAGCGCGGCGCCGTCGGTCGGCGCGGGCGCGCCTCCGCGATTCGCCCAGTACACGTCCATTCCGACGCGTGCAGCCCCGCCGACGTCGTGGGCGGAGCCGGCGACGAAGAGAACCTCCACCGGGTCGAGGCCGAGTCGATCAAGCGCCATCCGATAAGGAAGCGGATCGGGCTTGTATGCGCCGGCCTCTTCAGCGGTCACGACAAGCTCGAAGCGCCCAGCGCGAAACGCGGCCAGCCGGCCGAGCTTGCGGGAGCAGTTCGTGACAATGAATCGACGGCTGCCATCGAGGCGCTCGAGAACCGGCGGCACATCAGGCCAGGGCTCGAAGTCGCGGCCCCAGCGCCGCAAGAGCTCCGCCGGACGTTTCGCGTCGAGTCCGACTCCCGACGCGGCTTCACGCACGATCTCCTCGAAAGGCCGATAGCGTTTTCCGCGGAGGAGCTCCTGTGAGGCCGCGTGCCAGCGCATGCCGAGCTCGCGGCCGCCGGCGATCTCCGACCAGAGCGACCACGTGTCGAGCAGCGCGGTGAGGAGGTCGAAGCCGACCGCCGCATACCGCATGCGATTAGCCTACGGGCGAATAGACTCCGCGCGCGTTCGCAGGGGAGGCAAGAAAACAGACGTGGCCCGTTACATCACGCTCATCAGCTTCACCGAGCAAGGCATCAAGACGATCAAGGACTGGGACAAGCGTGTCGCGGCGAGCCGGGAGCGGCTCGAGCGCGCCGGCGGAAAGCTCGTCGACGTCTACTTGACATTCGGCGAGTACGACGCGGTCGCGATCACCGAGGCACCGAACGACGACGTCGCGCTTCGCAATGCTCTTGAGTACGGCCTGGCGGGCAACGGCCGCAGCCGCACGATGCGCGCTTTCACCTCGGACGAGGCCGTCCGGGTCACGAAACAGCTCTCCTAGCGCGAGAAAAGCACAGTGGGCACGCGGAGCGAGTGGCTTTTCACTAAGACCGAGGCCGCCGCGAGCAAAGGCATGGTCACGGCCGACCCGCTTCCTGCCGAGGCGGGCGTCGAAATGTTGCGTCAGGGCGGGAACGCCCTCGACGCCGCGCTGGCGACGGCCTTCGCGCTCGGCGTGACCTCGCCGATCGGGAGCGGGCTCGGCGGCATCGCGGGCCTGGTGATCTGGCGGGACGGCAAGACGAGCGCGTTCGACGGCTCAACTCGCGCGCCGATCGCGTCGCGCGAGGACATGTTCGAGCTCCGCGGTGGGGATGCGCGCGCCGGCATGTACGGATGGCCCGCGGTGAAAGACGACGCGAACGCCGAGGGTCCCTTGTCGGTGAGCGTGCCGGGCGCGGTGGCGGCATATGAGCTCGCTCATCGCCGCTTGGGCAAGCTCCCTTGGGCTCGCCTCTTCGAACCGGCGATCCGTCTCGCCAAAGAGGGCTTCCTCATCGATTGGTACAGCACGCTCATCTTCGGGGCATTCGCGTCGCGACTGCACAAGAACGCGGAGGCGAAGCGCGTCTACTACCGCGAGGGCGGCGCGCCGTATCGGCCTCCGACCGGGTTCGAGCCTCCCGAGCGTCTCGTGCAGCCGGATCTGGGGAGGGATCCTGACGCGCGAGGATTTTTCGACGTACGAGGCGGCCGAGCTCGCGCCGCTTGCGCTCGACTATCGCGGCCATCAAGTGCTCACGCTTCCAGGCCTGACCGGCGGTCCGACAGTCGCACGAACGCTGGCCATCCTTGGGCGCGATGACCTGCGCCGCTGGCCCCAGCTCGGCGCCGAGAGCCTCCACCGGATCGCTGTGGCGTCACGCACGGCGTTCGTCGAGCGCCTTTCCGCGATGGCCGACCTGCCGAACACGACTCACGTGAACGCGGTGGACGGCGATCGGATGCTCGTGTCGCTCACCGCGACGCTCGGGGGCGGTTTCGGCTCCGCCGTGATGGCGCGCGGCACGGGAATGCTGATCACCAATGGCACGTACTGGTTCGATCCACGTCCGGACCGGCCGAATTCGATCGCGCCGGGTAAGCGCGTGCTCTGGGCGGGTGCGCCGACTCTCGTGCTGCGCGGGGACCGTCCCTTCCTCGTGTGCGGAGCACCTGGCGGACGGAAGATCATGACCGCGGTGGTCCAGACCATCGTCAATGCATTGGACTACGGCGACGGCCCGCAAGAGGCGACCAGCCGGCCGCGTGTTCACGACGAGGGCGAGAGCCTGCAGGTCGATTCGCGGATACCCGAACACGTGCGTGCCGAGCTCGCGAAGATGGGACACGAGGTCGAGGTCAAGGTCGAGGATGTCCTGGCGACCTTCTTTGCGCGACCGGCCGCGATCATGATCGAGGCCGGCGGTCTGCGCGGCGGGACCGACGGGACCAAGGTCGGGATCGCACTCGGCTATTAGCCTGGCGCGACCCCGACCGTCGCGTTAGGGGACCGTCGGGCGCTGGCCCGCGTTCTCCTGCGCTTCGCGTTCGGCGCTCTCGGTCGCCTCGTGAGCCGGATCCTCGTTCGAAACGAAGACCCCCGGCGATGCCGTCGGGGTGTCGCTCCGGACGTTGCTGCTCGTCGGGGTCGTCGCGGCATTCACTGCCGAGCCCGCGCTGAACGTGGCTCCGATCGCCACGCCTGCCAGCATCGAACCTCCTGCGAGCGCCGCGATGACCGCCCCTTTGATGTCCATGTCGTGTCTCCTTTCTTTTGTCGTTGGGTGGGCCCGATCCCACCGTGGGGCCCGCGCTCGTCGCGCGCATGAAGTGGACATGAGAAGGCGCTGAGAAGTTCCTAGTAACGGCTCGCGGCCGGTCTCCTCCTGTTCGCTTACCCTTCTCGCCCGATGGCGCGCTTCATCGTCGAAGGCGGCACGCCGCTGCGCGGCGAGATCACACCGGCTGGCAACAAGAACGAGGCGCTTCCCCTCATCGCCGCGAGCTTGCTGACCGACGATCCGGTGACGCTGCGGAACGTTCCGCGCATCCGCGATGTCCGGGGGATGCTCGAGATACTGAGCGCGCTCGGTGCCCAGATCGAGGAGCTCGATCCGCACTCGGTCCGCGTGACCGGCGCACTTCGCAGCACCGAAGTCCCGGGCAAGCTTGCCGGCGAGATCCGGACGTCGCTGCTCTTCGCCGGACCCCTGCTCGCCCGCTACAAGAAAGTGAAGCTCGGTTTACCCGGAGGCGATGTCATCGGCAGACGTCGTAACGACACCCACTTCCTGGCGCTGCGTGCGCTCGGTGCCGAGCTCGACGCGAGTCAGTCGGGATACGGGCTCCACACCGATGGCCTCAAAGGAGCGGAGATCCTGCTTGACGAGGCGTCGGTCACGGCGACCGAGAACGCCCTCATGGCCGGTGTCCTCGCGAAAGGTCGTACCGTCATCCGAAACGCTGCCAGCGAGCCCCATGTGCAACAGCTCGGCCTGGTACTTATGAAGATGGGCGCGCGCATCCTCGGGATCGGTACGAACATGATCACCATCGACGGCGTCGATAGCCTGAGGGGTATCGAGCACACGATCCTGAGCGACCACATGGAAGTCGGCTCGCTCATCGGCGCCGCCGCGATGACTCACGGCGAGATCACGATCAAGAACGCGGTCCCGCAGCACCTGCGGATGACACGGTTGGTGTTCAAGCGGCTCGGTGTCGAGACCGAGGTCCGTGCCGAGGATCTGATCGTTAAGGCGAGCGACAGGCTCCTGATCGAGCACGACATCGGCGGAGCCATTCCTAAAGTCCAGTCGCAGATCTGGCCCGGTTTCCCATCCGACCTCACCAGCGTCGCCACGGCGGTCGCGACGCAGGCCGAGGGCACCGTGCTCATCCACGAGTGGATGTTCCCCGGCCGCATGTACTGGGTCGGATCGCTCGAGAGCATGGGGGCGCGCCTGGTGTTGTGCGATCCGCATCGGGCCGTGGTTGTCGGGCCTTCACAGCTGTACGGCACAGACCTCCGCAGCCCGGATATCCGTGCGGGTATGGCCCTTCTTGCGGCGACGCTCTGCGCGAAGGGCACGAGCGTGATGAATAACGTCGAACAGATCGACCGCGGCTACGAGGATCTCGATAGCCGCCTGCGCGCGCTTGGCGCAAAGATCGAACGCGCCGCTTGACGTCCTTCGCGACCCATCTCGAGTGCTCGCGTTGCCAGGAGGACTTTCCCGTCGATCAGATCGCGCAGGTCTGCAAGAACGACGGCGGACCGCTCTTCGTTCGCTACGACCTCGTTCGCGCGAAGGCGGCGTTCCCAAAGCACGGCTTCTCCTGGCGCGAGCAGACCCTCTGGCAATACCGCGAGCTGCTCCCGACGAGCGACGACAACCGAGTGTCGCTGGGTGAGCCGATGACGCCGCTGAACGAGGCACCGCGCCTGGGCGCCGCGCTCGGCATCGCGAACCTCAAGGTGAAAGATGAGGGGCTTCTACCCACCGGTACGTTCAAGGCGCGCGGCGCGGCGATCGGTGTGACCCGCGCGAAAGAGCTCGGTGTCCGTACATTGGCCCTTCCGACGGCCGGAAACGCCGGGGCGGCCTGGGCGGCATACGGGGCCCGCGCCCATCTCCGCGTCATCGTCGTAATGCCGGACACGACTCCAGATGTGATCGTGCGTGAGACCTCGGCGTATGGCGCCGAGGTCTACGTCGTGCCCGGATCGATCGCCCAGGCGGGGCAGGTCGTGCGCGGTGCCTGCTCCCGGTACGGCTGGTACGACGCGTCCACGCTGCGCGAGCCATATCGGATCGAAGGCAAGAAGACCATGGGCTTCGAGCTCGCACACCAGCTCGAGTGGCGGCTTCCGGACGTGATCGTCTACCCCACCGGTGGTGGCGTCGGGTTGATAGGAATGTGGAAGGCGTTTCAGGAGGCGCGTGCCATCGGTTGGCTGGATGCCAACGCGAAGACGCGATTCGTCGCCGTCCAGTCGACCGGCTGCGCGCCGATCGTGAAGGCCTTCACCGATGGACGCGGCGAGTCCGAGTCGTGGCCCGATCCGCAGACGTTCGCCGCGGGGATCCGCGTGCCGAAGGCGCTCGGGGACTTCATCGTGCTGCGGGCGCTGCGCGAGTCCGAAGGGACGGCCGTCGCCGTGACCGACGAGGAGATCGCCGCCCAGATGCGGACCGCGGGCGAGACGGAAGGCATGCTCGTGTGTCCGGAAGGCGCCGCGGGACTCGCCGGCGCGACGAAGCTTCGCCGCGCGGGATGGATCCGCGATGGAGAACAGGTCGTGGTCTTCAACACGGGGACCGGGTTGAAGTACGCCGAGTCGCTGCAGGGCGAACGCCCTCGCCGGCTGGACGAGGGAGCGTTGCCGTTCGAGGAACGGCAGGTTTACTAGACGCATGCGATCGACGGCAGCGCCTCGCGGGGTCATCGGCGGCGCCGTCCTTCTCGCAGTCGGCGCGGCTTTCCTGTTGCCTCCGCTCGGAGTGCGGGACGCGGGCGCGTATCTCTTCGTCGCTCTCGGACTCGCTTTTGGCGCTGCTTGGTGGCTTGGCTCGAAGCAGTTCGTCTACCTCGTGCCCGCGGGAGTGCTCATCGGCTTCGGTCTCGGCCTCGTGTTCCCGAGCCTTTTCGACCTGCCCGCCGAGACCGCAGGCCCGGTGTTCCTGGGGACGCTCGCGCTTGGCCTCTTCGTCGTCTTCGCGCTGGCGCCCGCACGGCGTCTTCTGCTCGCGATCGCGGCGATCCTCGCGGTCGTCGCGATCGCCGATCTCTTCCTCAATGTGGTCCTCGTCCCGGCGGACGCGCAGCCTTACTTCGTCCCTTTGATCCTCATCGTGGTCGGCCTGTACCTCCTCGTGGAACGGCGCGGCCGCTAGCCGCCCGAGAACTAACATCACCACGTGACGATCGCGCCGGACATCCTCGCGCTCGTCGGCCGAACACCGCTCGTGCGCCTTTCGCGCATCGGCAAGGGGCTTCGGCCCACGATCGTCGCGAAGCTCGAACACCTGAATCCCGGCGGCTCGGTCAAGGACCGTATCGGCATGTTGATGATCGAAGACGCTGAGCGCCGCGGCCTCCTGCGTCCGGGAGGCGTCATCGTCGAGCCAACGAGCGGCAACACCGGCGTCGGTCTCGCGATGGCCGCGGCGATCAAGGGATATCGCCTCATCTGCACGATGGCCGATAAGCAAAGCCAGGAAAAGCGCGATCTCCTCAGGGCGTACGGGGCGGAGGTCGTGGTGTGCCCCAGCGCGGTCCCGCCTGAGTCGCCGGAGTCTTACTACAAGGTCGCGGACCGGCTCACACGCGACATTCCGGGCGCCTTCCAGCCCAATCAGTACTACAACGCGATGAATCCCGAGGCGCACTACCGGACGACAGGCCCGGAGATCTGGGAGCAGACCGAAGGACGCATCACCCATCTGGTCGCGGGCGTCGGGACCGGCGGGACGGTCACCGGGGCAGGGCGGTACCTGAAAGCAAAGAACAAAGCCATCGTGATCGTGGGCGCCGACCCCGCGGGTTCGATCTACACCGGCGATATCCATCCGTATAAGACCGAGGGCATCGGGGAAGACTTCTACCCGGGCACGTTCGACCCGACGCTGGTCGACCGCTGGGTGCGCGTCGCGGATCGCGACGCGTTCCTGACCGCGCGACGGCTCACGCGCGAGGAAGGGATCCTCGTCGGCGGATCGTCGGGCACCGCGATGTTCGCGGCCCTCGAGATCGCGAAAGACCTCGACAGCCACGCGCTGGTGCTGGTGCTATTCGCCGACTCGGGCCGCAGCTATCTTTCGAAGATCTACAACGACGAGTGGATGCGGCAGAACGGGTTCCTCGGGTTCGTCGTGCCCGCGACCGTGAGCGACGTGATGAAGGACCGCGTCGGGACACCCGAGCTCATCTGCGTATCGAAGAGCGAGAGCGTGCGGCAGGCGATCGACACGATGCAGCGCTACGGCATCTCGCAGATCCCGGTCACGGCCGACGGCGCCGCGGGCACAGTGACCGACATCGTCGGCAGCGTTCAGGAAAAGACGATGCTCGATCGCGTCTTTCGCGAGCCCTCACTCGTCGACGAGCGCGTCGAGCGCCTCATGGATCCACCATTCCCGGTGGTGCAGGCGACCGATGACGTCGAGCGCCTGTACCAGGAGCTGTCGAGCGGCGCTCCGGCCCTGCTTGCGGCGCGCGACGACCGACCGGTGTCGATCATCACGAAGGCGGATCTATTGGAGTTCGTCGCTCACCGGCGGAGGCGTTCGTAGGTCGGCTCGCGGGTCTAAACGCTCAGCGCGTGGTTGCGAACGTCATTCCTTCAAGAACAAAGCCGGTAACGATGAGCGCGACCGCGAATACGGTCGGCCACCAGCTCACGCGGCCCGCACCCTCGCCAAAGGCGCGAGCGGTCCCTATGGACGCCCAGGCACCGAAGACCAGGCTTAGAAAGTGCGCGGCGTCCTGCATGCCGGTCGCCCCTCCGCACGGTGGCGGGCATGCCACGAAGCCGACGACGCCCTGGGCGAACGCCGACCATGCGCCTGCCAGCACCACAAGAGCGGCGACCGCGCCGCGGCTCCCAGCCGCCGCGCCGAGCGCCCACGCCCATAGGACATAGACCGCGTCGTAGTCCACGATGTTCGCGGCTTGCAGGGCGTTGACGGTCGCGCCCGTGCCGTAGAGACCGACCTGAAAATCGACCAGAACGTGGGCGAGGCTGGCCCCGAGGGCGAGCGCCTGGAGGCGCAGCGGGTTCACATCGGCATTCTCGGCATACTGGCCGTGACGTGAAGAGCAGCCCGCGCAAGCCCGGATTCGAGACCCTTGCGATCCACGCCGGTCAAGATCCCGAAGGGCTGACCGGGGCGGTGACTGTCCCGATCTTTCAGACGTCCACGTTCGCGCAGGAAGCCGTCGGCAAGAACAAGGGCTACGAATACGGGCGCACCGGCAATCCCACGCGTACGGCGCTCGAGACGTGCCTCGCTGCGCTCGAAGGCGCGCGCTGGGGCCTCGCGTTCGCGTCGGGGATGGCCGCGTCCGACGCGGTCGCGCACCTCCTTTCGAAGGGCGATCACGTGGTCATGGGAGACGATGTCTACGGCGGAACGTATCGCCTCTTCGCGCGGGTGTTCGACCGCGCGGGCATCGACCTGACGGCGGTGGACATGCGCAAGCTGGACGCCGTCCGGCGCGCCGTTCGTTCACGTACGAAGCTGGTCTGGATCGAGACGCCCTCGAACCCGCTGCTCAAGGTGCTCGATATCGCCGCACTCGCCGAGATCGCGCAGAAGGCGCGGGCGCTCGCGGTCGTGGACAACACCTTCGCGAGCCCCTATCTGCAGCGGCCGATCAAGCTCGGTGCGGACCTCGTCCTTCACTCGACGACGAAATACCTCGGCGGGCACTCCGACGTCGTCGGTGGTGCGCTCGCGGGGAACGATGCGGAGCTTCGCGATCGCCTCGCGTTCGTGCAGAACGCGGCCGGCGGCGTCCCGGGTCCGTTCGACGCCTGGCTCGTGCTCCGCGGCGCGAAGACGCTCGGCGTGCGAATGGACCGGCACTCCGCGAACGCGCAGGCCATCGCGGAATGGCTCGCGGAGCATCCCAAGGTCACGCGCGTCAATTACCCAGGGCTCGCCACGCATCCGCAGCACGCGCTCGCCCGCCGCCAGATGCGCGCGTTTGGCGGGATGCTCTCGTTCGAGCTGCGCGGGGGCGAGACGTTCGCCAAGCGTGTCGCAGCGCGGACGAAGATCTTCGCGCTCGCCGAATCGCTCGGCGGCGTTGAATCGCTCGTCGAGATCCCCCTGGCGATGACCCACGGGTCGGTCCGGGGGACCAAGCTCGCGCCGCCGGCGGGACTCGTGCGCCTCTCGGTGGGCATCGAGACCGTCGACGATCTCATCGACGACCTGGCACAAGCGATCGGATAGCATGCCCATCCCTCTCGAGACCGAGCGGCTCGTCATCAGGCCGTACCGGAGACGGCGCAGCGCCTCGGACGCACCATGGCGTTCACGGCGCGCCAGCCTCCCGGGCTCGGGCTCTGGGCGCTCGAGCTCCGTGCGACGGCCGAGTTCCTCGGCCAGGTCGGCCTGTTTCCGGTCGAGGGGAAGGGCCCGGAGGTGGAGGTCGCGTATGAGCTCGCGCCGCGCGCGTGGGGGAGGGGGTACGCGACCGAGGCCGCCCGCGCGCTCGTCGACTACGGGTTCGGCGAGATCGGCCTCCTGCGGATCGTCGCGCTCATCGTCCCCGACAACGCCCGCTCACGGCGCGTGGCCGAGAAGTGCGCGATGACCCTCGAGGGCCCCGGCCGTTTCTACGGTCTCGATCTGGTCGTCTACGCGACCTCACGCCTACGCTGATCGCCTGAACATCGCGATCGCGTTCGGTGCGGGGATGCTCTCGTTCCTCTCGCCGTGCGTGCTGCCGCTCGTGCCGGCCTTCCTCGTGGACATGGCAGGCGAGGCGGCCCTCGCCGGGACTCAGCGCGCGCGTACGCTCGCGCATGCGCTGGCGTTCGTGTTCGGCTTTTCGGCGCTCTTCACTACCCTCTGGGTCGCTGTCGCGCTCGTCGGCGCGCTCTCGGGCGAGATGGTCTTCTGGCTTCAGCGCGCGGGCGGGCTTCTTCTGGTCGTCCTCGGAATGCAGATGGTCGGTCTGATCCGCATACCCTTCTTGGCCCGCGAGCTCGACCTCCGACTCGAGGGCGGCACCACCGGTCTCACCCGGAGCTTTCTCATCGGCCTGGCCTTTGGGATCGGTTTCACTCCATGCGTCGGGCCGTACCTCGGCGCCATCCTGACGCTTCTCCTGAACGAAGATCTGGCCTCGGGGGCGGTCCTGCTCCTCGCGTACGCTCTCGGGCTCGGCGTGCCCTTCCTGTTGCTGGCGGGCGGCATCGGCTGGGCGCGCCGGATAGCGCGCTGGCTCGCGTCGCATATCCGTGTGGTGAATCTGGCGGGCGGTACCCTCGTGATCGCCATGGGTCTTGTGCTGGTGTCGGGCCAGTTCGCCAGATTGGCGCAGTTCTTCAACTTCCTGCCGCTGTTCGGTTGAACATGGTCGACACGGTGGAACGTCCGGATCGTGAGCCGACCGCGTTGCCGCGGTGGCTCGCCGCGATCCTCATCGGTGCGATCGCGCTGGCGTCGCTCCTCGCGCTCGTTTGGCCTTCGCTCCCCTTCGCACGACCACCGACGGCGACGTCCGAGGTCGGGATCGTCCGGTCGCAGATCGAGGGCGAAGGTGCCGGCGGGAGGATCTCCGCGAACGCTCCGAACTTCGAATGGAACGGGGAGGGCGGCCGGGTCGTGCGCCTCTCGGATTTCCGCGGGAAGACGGTCGTGATCAACTTCTGGGCCACGTGGTGTCAGCCCTGCCGCCAGGAAATGCCGGCCCTCCAGCGCGTCGCCGCGACTGAGCCGGATGTTGTGTTCCTCGAGGTGGATCTCCAGGAGTCGGGTGACAAGGTCACCTCGTTCCTCGAGCAGCTCGGTTTGGATCGGCTTCAGCCGGTGCTTGACACGAACGGCGAGACGACGCGCCGCTTCGGCGTGCTCAGCCTGCCGAGCACGTTCTTCGTGGACAAGAACGGTGTGATCCGCCATCTCGAGCTGGGAGGACCTTTGAGCGAGGCCCAGATCAGGACCGGCATCGGCAAAGCGCGCTAGGAACGTCTCGAGCGTCACAGTCCATTCGTGTCGCGTGCGGTCGTCGGAAGGGTCCGCTGGTCGCATGCTCCTCCGTATGAGCTGGGAGGAGGCCCCGTCCGTGGAGGGATTCCGTGATGTACTCCGTCCGCACGGCTATTCGTACAGCGAGGCCGAGGCGCGGCGCAAGCGCAGCAAGAGGCTCCGCTACTTCCTGACCGTCTTCGGCGCGATGCACTGGGCGGACCGCGTCGAGCCCAGGCGACGAATCGCGCGCCGGGGCCGCATCGCGCTCTGACGACCGGCGCCTAAACTTCCCTTCGCCAAAACGCAACGGGGAGGGAACCTCATGGCGGTAGAACTCACGATCAAGCTGCCCAACCGCGCCGGCCAGCTCGGCGTCCTCGCAGGTGCCCTAGGCGATGCCGGGATAAGCATGCGGAGCATCGCGGCGACCACCGGCGGCGGATCCGGGACCGTCCACATCGTCGTGGACGACAAGGACGCGGCAAAGGCACGTCGCGCCATCAAGGCGAAGAAGTACCGGATCTCAGGCGACCGGAAGATCGTCGAGGTACGCCTCGCGAACCGCCCCGGCACGCTCGCGCGCGCCGCGACTCGGCTGGGCAAGGGCAAGGTCAATATCGAGTCCGCGTACGTCCTCGGCCAGTCGAAGAAGAGCACAACGCTCGCTTTGGGCGTGAAAGATGCCCGCGCCGCAAAGAGCCTCCTCGCATCACCAGCGGGAGGGGTTCATGTTGGCGCTGCATCGTTTCGTGACCGAGCGCGCTGGCCTCGCGACGATCGAGTACGTGATCGGCGCGGCCATCGTCCTCGGTACCCTCGCCATCGGCGTGTCGGCCTGGAACAACGGACTCGTCGCGCGTCTTCAGGCGCTCGTGAGCCAGATGCAGGCGGTGCGTTGACGAAAGCCGTCGGCGAGGAACGTGGCCTCGCGACACTCGAGATGACGCTCATGATCGCGATCCTCGTCCCGCTGCTCTTCTCCATCCTTGAGTTCGGCGCTGCCCTCGAACGCTGGCTCGCGCAGGACGCCGCGACCGTCCAGGCCGCGCGCTACGCCGGCGAGATCGGAGGCGACGGCGCGGAGGTTCGTGGTCTGCTCGCCGAACAGCTCCGCGCCTCGGGGATCGATCCCGGTGTCGCCACCATCGAGATCGCGCCGGCACGCGTTGGCTGGCGCGAGCCCGTCAGCGTTTCGGTCAGCACGGAATACCGTGTCGCGATCCCATTCCTTTTCACGACGACTCTCCCAATTCGTTCGAGCGCGATCTCGCGCGGAGAGGTGAACCGGTGAACGCGCTGCGCGACGACCATGCGAGCGCGGCCGTCACGACGGTTGTCCTGCTGCCGCTGCTCTTGACCGTTCTCGCGGGCGTGCTGCAGCTCGGCGCGCTCCGCGTCGCGGCCGCGCGAGTTCGCGCCGCCGCCGACCTCGCGACGCTCGTGGCGGTGAACGATCAGGACGACGCCGAGCTGTCGCGCACCGGATCGCTCCGGCTCGCTGGCGACGCCTCGGACGTGGCGCGCGAGTACTTCGAACGCGAGCTCGAGCTGTCGGAGGCGCTGCTCGCGGCGTCGTCGTCGGAGATCGCCGCTATGGCGGATATCGCCGCGTATCCATCAGCTCCATCAGTCGACGCGCGGACCGGCGCCCGTTACCAACGACCTGCCGTACGCCTTGCCGCCGATGTTCCGGTGCGCACACCCGTCTTCGGAGCGCTCGCCTTCCACCCGGTGACGACCATCGGCGTTCTCGCCGTGAGCTCGCCGCGATGACCCTGCGCGCCGCTGCCTTCGCGCTCGCGCTGCTCGCAACAGGAGCATCACCCGCGCTCGCCTGGGATCCATACGACGAGGCGAGCGGATCACCCGAGCCGCCCGTGTCTGCCCCGCCCGCGGACCCGGCGCCCTTCATCGCGCCGCCGCCCGGTCTCTATTACGTGACCGACACGTACGTCGCCGACGTCGTCACCGTGAGCGGACCGCTCACGACGTACACCACGACGACCATCCACGAGTCCACGGGCAGCTACGCGCGCGTACTCGACGAGGTCGGTACCGGAACGCTGAGCACTTTCGACGGTGCCGCGTTCAACGGCCGGGCCACGCTCACCGACGGCCGAGCGGTCGCGGGGACCTACTACGAGAACTACCTGCTAACGAATGACGGCTTCGTGCCCGTGAGCGTCGTCTTCTTCCAGGACGACGCGGAGCTGGCGCGGCAGAGGGCGAACACGCCGGCGCCCGGCGCGAGTTCCGCCGGCCCAGCGCCTGTCGCGGCGCCGGCCGCGACCGGTCCGCTGCCGACCGGAACGTGCTGTGGCGGTAAAGGGCCGGGCGAGGGCGCCGAGCGCGAACCGCGTGACGTCGACCCGCCGCAGCTCCCCATTAGGCCGGGTGTGTCGCTCGCACCCGCGAGCGTTCCGCTGACGAGGATCGAGGTCCTGCGCGGACGAGTCGTCTCGATCTGGCTGCACGCCTTTGCCGGCGATCGTGAGGTTGCGGTGCGAGCGTGGTCGCTCGCCTCGGGCGACGGGGGCGAGGCGGTGAGCACGTCGGGAGGCGGAGCCACTCCATTCCGGACGTCCTGGGCGCGGCTTGCTCCCCCGGGTTCCGCGTACGAGCTCGTCTTTCGGTTGGAGGTCGACACGCCAGAGACCGGTCATCGTCTGGTCGACGCTCACATCGCGGTGAGCGTCCGCTCACCGGCGCTGCAGGATTGATCGGACAGCGCGCGCTGGTCGGGCTCGCGGTCGCATCCGGCCTGCTAGCCGGTGTCCTCTATTACGCGGGCGCCCAGCGCTCCTCGGTGATCGTCGCGGCACGCGACCTCGACGCGACGCATCCGCTCACGGTCGATGACCTTGGGACCGCATCGCTTCCTCCGGATGCTGTGCCGGCCGGATCGGTCGCCGACGTCTCCGCCGCCCTTGGCAAGATCCCACGGGCTCCGCTCTGGCGCGGCCAGGTCGTGCTCTCCGCGGGGCTCGCGGAGGACGCGGCCGCGTTCCACACCGGTCTTGCGCTGCCGCGAGGGATGCGCGGGGTCGCCTTGCCGATGAGCGCGGCGCAGGCGGTGGGTGGTGCGCTCGTCCCCGGCGCGCGTGTCGATGTCCTCGCAGTGCCCGTGGGTGGCCGCGCGCCCGCGGGCCGCGCCACCGAGCTGCTCGTGCAGGCCGCCCTGGTGCTCGACGTTCGCGCCGAAACCGGCGCACCGTACATCCGGTTCGCCGACCGCATAGCGACGAGCACGTTCATCCTCGCTCTCGTCGGGTCACGCTGATGGCTGTCCTGCGCTGTGAGCGTGTCGCCGCAGGGGACGTCGATCGCGCGATCGCGAGCATCGGGACGGCAACCCTCGCGCGCACGCCTGATGGGACCTTCGTCGAACTGGACGACGCCCAGGTCGCCCGCGCCCAACGGCTCCTCGCGTTCGCCGGCGTTCGCGCGACGGCGGTGCTCAGCGCGCTCGCCCCGCGGCCTGGGACCCGTGCGGCGATCGGTCGCGACCTTACGCCCCTCCCGTTGGCCGCGCTCGCGCTCGATCTCGTGCACGTCCGCGCTCTCGCGCTCGGCTCGGAGACACGGCGTCTACTCGCCAGGCGGTGGCAAAGGCCACGCCCCGCCGACCGCGCTCTCGTTCGGGCGCTTCTGCGAGGCGAAGACGCGGGGATCGGCTGGCGGCGTCGCGCCTGGAGCACGCGTGACGTGCTGCGATCGGCCGAAGCGCGCCGGGCTTTGCGCCCGATCGTCTTCGACGTGGGAGCGATCATCGCGCCGCCAGAACATCGCGCGTTCGCGAAAGACGGCGAGCTCGCGCGATGGCTATTCGCTTGAGTCGCATCCGGTCGATGCTGGATGCATCGCCGGTCGCGGCGGTCGCGCTGGCGCTGATGCGTGAGGCGACCGGACGGGCGGAGCCGCTCGCGCCGCTCGTCCCGGCGCGACCGGCGGCGCTCCGCCGAGGAAAGCGCGTCGCATTCTGGTCACTCGCGGCCGGCGCAGGCGCGACGACCGTCGCCGCGCTCACCGCCCATCGCTCCGCTGCCGGCGGCGAGCCGCCGCTCCTTGTCGACCTCGACCGCTGGGCCCCGGCGCTCGCGCTTCGCGCCGGCTTGACCGCGGCGAGCATCGCCGATGCCCTGCTACAACCGGGTCGCGAGAAGGAGCTCGTCTCGCGCTGGTCCGCCGTGCCCTTTCTTCCGGGCGCGCCGTCGCTGCATGCGACCTTCGACGCCGAGCGCGTAAACGAGCTCCTGCGGACCTGCTCGGCGGGACGTGCGACGGTCCTCGATCTCGGGGCCGGCGCTGACGCGCTCGATCCCGCGATCCTCTCCACGCTCGATCGAGTGTGCCTTGTGACCGGAACGCGCTCGGCTCAGCTGCAGGCGGCGTTCTGCGCGGCGCCACTTCTGCAGCGCGCCCCGTGCGCCGTCGGACTTGTGGTGGTCATGGCCGCCGATGAAGATGCGGCGCGCATCGCCGAGCGGATCGGTTTTCCGCTGCTCGCCGCGATCCCGCAGGACACCTATCTCGCCGAAGACTCGTTCGCAGCCCGAGCGGCGACCCTGCGTGCGATCGACTCACTCCTGCGCGCTCTGGCATGACCGACCCCGCGCTGGTCGCGCGCGTACGCGCCGAGGTCGCGGCGGGCATAGACCCGGCCGGCCTGCTCGCGCTGTACGCGGATCCCGCGCGGCGCGCGCTCCTTCGTGAACGCGTCCGTGCCGCCGCACGAGCGCCGGTCGCCGACGGCGACCTCGACGCGTTGTGCGCGGAGCTCTTTGGCTTCGGTCCGCTGCAGCCGCTCCTCGACGACCCCGAGATCACGGATGTGCTCGTGAATGGCTCGAACGATGTCTTCGTCGAGCGTGGTGGTCGCCTGATGCGCGTCGATGTCGCGTTCCGCGAACCCGACGATGTCGCCGAACTGGCGCATCGCATCGCGGCGAGCGTTGGCCGTGAGTTGACCCTCGAGCGGCCGTTCGTGGACGCACGAATGCGTGACGGAAGCCGCGCCAATGCGGTGATCGCGCCGATCGGCGGGCCGAGCCTATCCATTCGCAAGTTCGGCAGCGTGTCGGTGCCGTTGCGCGGCCCGCGCCCGTCGTGGACCGCGGATGGCCTCGACGAGACCGCGGCGGACCTCCTCGATGAGTGCGTGCGCGCCCGAGCGAGCGTCCTGGTGAGCGGCGCGACTGGATCGGGGAAGAGCACGCTGCTGCGGTCGCTCGCCGCGGCGATTCCGAGCGAGGAGCGCCTTGTCGTGATCGAGGACACGAACGAGCTCGTTCTGCCGCACCCGCACGTTGTTCATCTCGAATGCGTGCCGGGTCGGGACGGCGTCGCGATCGGTATCGCCGACCTGGTCGCAAATGCGCTTCGCATGCGTCCCGATCGGATCCTCGTCGGCGAGGTCCGAACGCCCCGCGAGGCTTCGGCCCTCCTCGAGGCGCTCAGCACCGGTCACGAGGGCTCGCTCACGACGCTTCACGCAGGCTCGGCCGCCGGCGCGCTCGCCCGCCTCGAGCTCTTGCTCGCGCGTGCCGGCGAGCTTGGCGACATGGCGATCTCACGCCACGTCGCGCACGCGATCGACATCATCGTGCACGTGGCGCGCGACCGCTGCGGTGCTCGCTCGATCCGTGAGATCGCGGCGGTCGAGGAGAGCGGCGTCGCGTCGCTCTGGCGCGCGGGCGAGCACGACGTGCGGATGCCGGTGCGCCTGCGAAGCCGCCTCCGGTGAGCATCGCCGCCGCGGGAGCGCTGGCCGTGGCGCTCGCCGTCACATGCGCGCTCGTGTCCCCGATCGAAGGCCTTCGCATGCCCCGGTCGGAACATCCGGACGCGCGCACTCTGACGGCTGCCGGCTGGCGGCGTCCGCTCTGGCAGTGGGAGGGCATTCGCGCGGCGTGCATCCTCGTCGCGCTGTTGCTTGCGTCGGCACTCGCCCTGCCCCCACTCGCCGGGGTCGCCGGGTTGGTCGCGCCCTCGGTCGTGATCCGTCTTCGCGCGGACGCCGCCGCGAGACGCGCACGCGTCGCGACCACGCGTCTGCTGCGCGCGGCCGAGGCCGTCCTCCGCTCGGGTGGTGCGCTGCCCGAGGCCCTGCGCCGCGCGGTCGACGCGAGCGAGGATCCCCTCGCGCGCCGGCCGTTCGTGGACGCGTTGCGCGCTTTCGATCTGGGCGCACCGCTCGACGAGGCGCTCCGCTCCTCCGCGGCGGCGACGCGCGATCGCCGAGCGCGGATGGCCCTCGAAACGCTCGCCATCGGGGTCGCGCTGCGACTGCCGGGAGATCGCGCCGGACTACTTGTCGCCGCCGTCACGGACCGGCTGGCGTTTGAAGAGCGTCTCGATGAAGAGGTCCGCGCGCGGACGAGCGGTCTGCGATCGCAGGTGCTGCTCCTCGCCGCGCTCGTCCCGGGGATCGCGGCATATCTCGCGGTCACCGTCCCATCGCTCGGCGTCACGCTCTCAGCGCCGTTCGGCCGCACCATCCTCGTGCCCGCCGCGATCGCACTTGAGCTTCTCGGTATCGTCGCGAGCCGTCGCGCGGTAGAAGGGGTGCTGCGCTGATCCTCATCGGCGCGCTCCTCGCGACGTGCGCGGGAATGGCTGCGGTCCTCGCGAGCCGACCACCGTCGATGGTCCGCCGACACCTCGCGCTGCTGTCGCCACGGCCGGCCGCCGAGTCGCGGTTCCGGTCCCTGCTGATCACGCACGAGCTCTCGCGGAGCGGTCTCGGCTGGAGTGAGATCGACCTGCTTCGGGCGAAGGTCGTTGCCGCACTTCTCGCGGCAGCGCTCGTCGCGGTCGTCGGACTGGTCATCCCGATCGGCCCGGCGTTCGTCGTCGCCGCGGCATACGCGGGATTCGTGACCCCGACCGTCTACGTCGAGCGCGCGGCGTCGCGCTGTCGAGCGGATGCGGAACGCGCCCTGGTCGCGCTCGTCGAATGGACGGAGGCGCTTGTCGCGAGCGGCCGTCCCGTCGAGACCGCCCTCGTCGCGGTGGCCGAGCGTGGTGTTGGCTCGGTCCTGGTTGACGGCGCGATTGCCGCCGCTTCCCGCTCGTACGCGCTTGGAGCGCCGCTCTTTCGGGCCCTCGCCCGCGAGGGGTCGGCGGCCGGGCTCACGCCGCTCGCGCGCGTCGCGGTCGAGCTCGAGCGTACGCGCGACCTGGGCCGTGGAGCGCTAACCGTCCTCCGCGACGAGCGGGAGCGTTTGCGGGCCTCCGAGCGCGCGCGGAGCCTCGATGCGGCGGGCCGCGTCGAAGGCCGGCTGATGCTGGTTCTCGTGCTCTGTTACCTGCCTGCGCTCATGCTTCTCGTCGTCATCCCGCTCTTCCTCGGGCTCCTCGACGGGCTCTTCGTCTAAGCATGGCTAAACTGGAACGGAATCGAGGCGCCTGACAGGGCGCGGGAGAGGGAGTGCACGATGCCCAATATCGGTGGTCCGGAGCTCCTCCTCATCCTGGCAGTCGTGCTGATCGTCTTCGGCGCCGGGAAGCTCCCCGACGTGCTCGGCCAGCTCGGCAAGGGTGTGCGCAGCTTCCGCGACGAATCCACAAACGAGAAGGCCACGCAGACCGCTGGGACCGCGACCGCGGCAACCGCCGCGCCCGGGACCACGGTCTACTGCCGCAACTGCGGCCGACCGAACGGGGCCGACTCGAAGTTCTGCACCAACTGCGGCCAAGCGCTCTAGCTCACGGCGTTCGCCCAGCTCGCCTACGACTTCGTCCACCAGCGCTACGCGCTCGAGCCGGTCGCGGCCACGATCGCTGGCATCCACGAGCACGACCATCGCCTCGGTGATTTGAGTGCCGATGGCTTTGGCGAGCGCGATCGCTTCTCCGAGGATTGGCTCGCGCGCTTTGAGGCCGTCGAAGACGTCGAGCTCTCGCCGTTCGAGCGCGTCGACCGCGACCTGATCCTCGCTGAGCTCCGCGGCGAGCGCGCACTCCGTCCGTTCGCACGCTGGCGCCGCCAGCCGACGCTTTACTCGGACACGATCACGCGCGGCGCCTACTACGCGTTCCTCCGCGAGCACGCCCCCCTCGCTGAGCGGGTCGCGACGCTCGCCGAACGTCTCGCCGAGGCCCCGGCCATCATCGAAGCGGCGGAGGCGAACCTCGATCCGGCGCTGGTCCCCCGGGAATGGATCGACATCGCGCTTCGCTCGGTCCCGGCGGGCGCGTCGTTCCTGCGGGTGGAGGCGCCGGCGATGCTCCCGAAAGGAACGGCGCTCGAGCGCGCCGCGGAACGCGCGTTCCGCCCCGCCGCCGATGCCGCTGCCGCTGCACTGACCGCATACGCGTCGTGGCTCAAGCACGACCTCTGGCCCACGGCCCGCGGAAGCTTCGCCATCGGGCGCGACGCGACGGACACGTGGCTCCGCGAGAAGGAGCTCCTGGATCACGATGCATCGTCACTCGGGGCTTGGGGCGAGGAGTTCTATCGGGAGACCGAGAGCGCGCTCGCGAAGACTTCGCTCGAGCTCG